>JAKACY010000200.1 GCA_021821025.1 Bacillota bacterium
GTGATCTGTTATCCTCAAATTACTTCCTCGATTATCCATAGTGATTCCGTTTTTATGGTCAACAACATCTCCTTTCTGCGCATCCGTAATTAATCTGTGTATTTTTAATAATGATTGTTTTCCGTCTGATTTACGTATTCGTGTTTCAGCATAATAACCGCCCGTGTGTTTATCATAGTGAGCACACCATTTATATTGACTCACAATAGCATGATCTATAATATCAATAATAGCCACTTGCTCTTGCGTTGTCTGAATAGCTACTGTAAGGTTCATAAGATTGAGTATACCAAAAGATTTTGGTTCTTGTTTCTTGGAAAACAGTTCAATACTCTTTGGATGCCATTTAGCCATGTAGAACGCTGTCATGTCTACTTCTTCTCGTTCAAAACAGCCGTAGTCGCCGTGGTACTTCAATCTGGCTGCTTTACTCGCTTCAATGGCGTCTTCTAGTTTGTCAAAATATCCTATATGATGATTTTTCCCATCTTTCTTTATTTGCACTACCCATTTATTTTTGTCTATACGCCAACTAACTCCTTTATGACCAGAGGTGTTATTAATAGGTATTTGTTTATTCTGGTTATTTTGACTCGATGTACAAATACGTAAATTGTCTTCTGTATTTAATATTCTATTGCCGTTTATATGGTCTACTATTTCTCCCTTCTTGGCACCCATAATCATGCGTGACATAAAAATAGTTTTCTTATTAATGGTTGTTGCTACGTACCCATTTGACATGGTGCTCCAAGAAACTTTCGCCAACCAATCAAAATTTTTCTCATCGACGCAAGTGTGTTCGCCGCCGAACAAAGGGATTGCTAACATAAAGGCTCCTAATTAAGGCATTAAAGAGGATAGTACCAGAGGGGTAATGACTCCCTTTTTCGGCTGCGCGGCCTAGGTACTTTCCTACTTTACCCTAAGAAGATCTCGCTGTCAACTGTTCCCCAACTAAGCCCTACAAATCTCCACGATCACCCAACTAGAAACCCGCGCTCGAAGTGGCAAGACGATGAATCCGTCCTGATCGCAAATCACCGCATACGGACGCCCATTTTGTTGCGCCAAGAAATCAGCTTCTTCTATGGCGGCAATCACGTCAGTGAACGATTTTGGCATTAACTTTTCACCTTCGGCGTCAAAGAATTCACCATACTCACCATCAACTTGGTTACCTCAAATTGTCCGATGTCCAAGTCTCTGATCTCGGCAAAGACGGTTTTTTCAAGTTCTTTCAACCCAGCGATCTGCTCCTTCAACAGCGCCTGCCTCCGCTTGGCTTCGCGCTCGCAATACTGGGCGAGTTGATACGAAAGCTCGGCGGCTTCTACCAAATCAAGTTGGATGTATCCGTTTTGCGGTTCATCAGGTGCGATGGTGGTGACTTGCAAACAGACGCCTTTGTCTTTTTTACCAAACTCAACAAGCATATGCTCTTTTAGTTCTGACTCGATCTCGGTGCTCACGGTTATTCTCCTTTCTCAACAAAAGTAGGCCTACCAGCATTCTCGGTGACAATCCCCGCAAGCCGAGCGTCGTTATCAACCTTACGCAACTCCTTTAGCACGGGTTTAGCCTCCCACTCGAACGCGTCCTGAATGTTGTCAGGAAGCGAATCCCAGATTTTGTCCAGCGCGTCGGAATCTACCTTCCGCATTAGCTTGAACTGGATTTTGATCCGATCATTCAAGTGGACTGTTCCTTCAGGCACGGTTGCCGTGTGCATAAGCAGTTCATCTTCCACCTGACGACGCCGCGCTTGCAGCATTTTTTCTTCGTGTTTTAGCGCCAGCCATTCGGCAGTTAGCACGTCTACCGGGTCCTTGTGGATTATACGTTTTACATTGCTCATTTGAGTTCTCCTTTCCGTTTTGCTCAGTAGGTGTAGTATAGCAATGGTGGGTTAGGGTGTCAACACGTCTGATTCTTCGTGAACGTCACGAATCGTTTGATCCAAGGCAGAACGAGAAATATAGGTAATAACCTCCGAACCCGGACGGCCTATTTTCGCTCCACCAGACGGTAACATTCCAGCAATCAGGAACAACTCTCCGCCAAGAATCACTTTGTCACCTGTCTTCCAGTCTTTTTTCATGTCGTTAGTCCTCATCATCCAGAGACTCTATAGTTACACGTATCCTCGATAAGTCACTACGGCACCACTTTACCGTTGTATCAATTTCCTTCTTTACACGCTCAATAAGGTTGTCATCGCAGCAATCGTTTACAATCACGATTTTTCCACTCATAGACCTAGTTCCACGTAGCCAATCCTGATTCCATCTCATTTTAGTAGTCCTCCAATACCGCTTCGGAATATGCCGAATATTCCTTTTCAATCCTCGCTACATCATCCTTAGTCAACTTCTTCTCAAGCCATTCTGCTGGGTATCCGTGTCTATCCAGAATGGTGAACTCGTCTTTGGTAAAAAGTACCTTGCACGGTATGCCTTGGACCTGGCTCTCGAAGTCGTATGGTTGCTTTGCCATTTTGTCGTTGCTCCTTCCTGTAGCTGATGAGTAGAGTGTAGCAAGGGCGGATTATGGTGTCAACACGTTTATTCCACCTGCATCAGTAATGCGAGAATCGTTGACTCATCCCACAAATCTGCGTCAGCCTGTGGTAACGAAGCCAGAATAAAGCGCAACCGTTTCATAGCTAAGGCCCTGTTAGCATGAGCAGAACGCTCTTTGTCACAAGTCACAGTTATCCCGGTTGGCAAATGTTCAATCTTTACCCCGTTTTCCACAATAGGCACCCATTGACCACCGTGTCTTGCACAGTACGTTTTTATCACAATATCCTGTGGGCATATCAGCACATTTCTGTTTTTCGCCTTCATTTTTTCATCTCCGTTCAATTGATTGGCAAAGCATAGCGCGTGGTTGCTAGGTTGTCAACACCTTTTTGGAGACGGTTGAGGGTGTTGACAAAGCGGTAAGTGGGGTGTAGCATTGGGGCTGTTGGATCACGGAAAGGAGCAATACAAAATGACACACGAATGGAAGGTAGGAGATCGGTTCAGCGTGGAAGGCGTGATTACAGAGACCGCCGATTCTGATGGGGATTATAAAGCTATATTTGACGGCCATACTATAGGTGGGTGCGTAATCGCTGCTGAGATGGCTTGCGCCAAACTCATCCATCCAGCAGCCCCGGAGCCGCAAAAGCTGGACGTGACGAAGCCGGTACGCCGCATCTGGTCCGACAATACAGGTCGCATTGTCGGCAAGACGCTCGACGGCAAAAGGCTTGTATTTGAGCACGATCTTGGGGGAATGTGTATCGGCCCAGAATCCGATTTTGAAAACATCCCAGAGCCGAAGATCATGGGGCGCCGTGAAGCCTTCCTAGGCCCAGACGGCGAACTTTACTGGGTATCCTCATGGCCTGGCAATCACCCCATAGACATACTTGGCCGCACATGGGTAGAGATCACCGAGGGAGATGGGATGGAAGAGTCATGAAAACACCAGAAAAGATTTATATATCTCCATCAATTAGAACGGAGATCGCGTATTACTCCAGGATACTAATTGGAAACCCAACATTCAACATCTGTCCTAGATACGGTAATGAGATCGAATATGTCCGCGCTGATATTCACGAGGCCGAGATCGACGTAACACAAACTGCCTTGCGCCTCATGAATAAGACTGCGGAGATCATGAACAAAGAGATCGACGCGCTCAAGGCCGAACTTGCCGCACTGAAAGCACCGCCCAAGGTGTTGAGTGCGGAAGAGGTTACGGAGCCGGGGTGGTACTGGTGGAAGAAAATAGGCGCGGATGATTTTGATGAACCTGTGCAAGTGTTTGAAGATGAGCACTATATAACCCATGATCCAATTCTCATCATATCAAGGATTGGATGCGTTGGAGCCATATCGCAAGAGTGCTGGAAAGGCCAATTCATCGGCCCCATCCAGATGCCGGAGGTGTGCGATGCTGGATAGAAACGCTATAAAAAAGGGTCAGAAGTACCTTCTAAACGGGCAGATCGTGATGGTGCATATGATTCACAAGCCGGGCAACGGAGAGTCCGTTACATTGTGTGACCCTATGCCACCCGGATGCCACAACCCCTTTCCCTATTTGCATAAACAGACCATGCAAATGCGGAAATTTCAGAGGCAGGCTAAAATATTGGGGGTGGGAGATGATTAGCGATGAAGAACTTGAAAAGATAGCCAATGAGCCACAATACACGGTACCAATAACGTACTTTGAGGAAATGGCCAGAGAACTCCTACGGCGCAGAGAATCAGGTCAGTTACTATCCGATTTGGAGTTTGTGGACGATAATTGCGCATTCTATGCGCACTCTCCTGAACGGCTTGCTGAATTGCTAGCAGAGGATCAGCTTGGGGACAACGGAGATATGACAACTGGAGTCGCTATTAATCACCGTGGAAAGATTATGCGCGTCTGGCTGACTGGTGGTGAGGATCGGATTGTGAATTGGGAGTGGGTGTGATGCTTAGCGACGAAGAATTAGAGTGCATGGCATCTACTGAAGCGCAAAATAGTACAGTAGCCGTGGTGCGAACGGTTGCAGAAATGGCCCAAGAACTCCTCACATACCAAG
>JAKACY010000201.1 GCA_021821025.1 Bacillota bacterium
CTGCTTGCCAGGCGAACGAAAATTGGTGTATGTGCCAAGCGGTTGCAAGAGGATATTCGAAAGGGAACATCCACATCAACTTCTATGAGACAACTGGGTATTGCTCCGGTGATCGTTAACTTTATCCAAGCTGGGGAGTATACCGGGGATCTGGAACTATCTCTACGCAAAACGGCCACATTTTTGCAGCATAAACGGATACGTAGAGAACAGGTGCAAAAGCTGTTGGCGTACCCGATCCTGCTGGCTTTTTTGACGCTGGTCGTGTTCTATATCCTGGCGTCTGTGGTGATGCCGAGTTTTTTAAAAATGTACGCTGCCCTCGGGTTACACCTCTCAAGCGCGAGCGCCGATATTTTTGCGATTTCAAGCACCATCGGCGTCATGATTCCTCAAGTCATGTTTGTGCTGATCTTGCTCAGTGTTGTTGTGTATTTTGCACGCGAAGCTGTTTTGTCCCGGGTCATGCGCCTGCTATTGAAAACACGTTGGATTGGATCCTTTATACAAGTCATGGTGGCGAGGCGGGCATTTGAAGTGATGTCGTTCTTGTTATCAGGCGGAATCGATCTTTTATCTGCGTGTCGAGTGATGGCTGATACAAACACAGCTGGCATGGGCATGCAGTGGCAAGAGGCCTGCCACAACCTTGAACGCGGAAAGACGCTGTCTGAAGCGTTATCGAATCTCCCGCAAATGCCGCCCATCGTTTTTGACATGATGGTTCTTGCCGAAAAGACGGGCGACATGGAACAAGGCGTCTTTCGTCTAATTAATTATTTACAACGGGCGGCCGAAAGGTCCATCGACCGCATCATCCGTTATATCGAACCGGTCAGTACGACGTTACTTGGCGTCATGATCGGCGGCGCGACACTGCAGTTAATGCTGCCCATGATGGAACTTGTTCGTCGTCTGTCGTGAGGAGGTTTATAAATGAAACGAGCGATGTCAGGGGTACACGGAAACGCTAGACACCAAGTTGGAAGTCAAAGTGGCTTCACGTTAGTAGAAATGGTGGTGGCGCTTTTTATTGTCGGTGTGGTAACCGCCATAACACTTCCTAATCTACAGGCTGCTGGTGTGAATGCGGCTAAAGCCGCGTGTGAAGGCAATCAGCGTATGATCCGGGCCGCGTTATCCGAGTATTACTTGGACAATCACCACTTTCCACAGGAAACGACACTCGCTTTGGACCTCGCTGACTTAAAAGCGGGTGGGTACCTCAGTACTACCCCTGTATGCCCCAGTGGTGGCAACTATATCATCACGATTTCGCCAGATGGCACAAGTGCGACCGTGTCCTGCAGCGTACATGGCGAGTTAGGCGATCAGTGATCCATGATGTGAGGTGTGATGATCGCGGATTTACCTTGATGGAATTGCTGATGGCGTTGTGGATCATGGGCGTAGCTATGGCGATGGTGATACCGAATTTTATGAGAGCGATTGACCATGCCCATCTGCAGAAAACGGCAGGGGAGGTAGTTTGCGACTTGCGTCTGCAACAGGTGAAAGCTCAGGAATTGCAGTCTTTTCAAGAAGTTCGATTCGCTCCGTTCTCTAATTTTTATCAGTTGTATGGCGATGGAGAAGGTGTACTGTCTACGTCAACTTTTGAACCTACCACATCGTACTTTGAAGGCTATCTGCACCTTCCACAACCCACTGTGCGTTTTGATGATAATGGTAATGTGAGTGAGAGTGGTCAGATCGGATTCGTCGATCCAGAAGGTGACGTGATGAACTTGGTGGTTCATCTGCAGTATGGTGAAGTCGAGATACTGCATCATATGGTGCAGTGATAGGCAAGGGGGGTAAAGGTACGCCTTGAAGGCTGCTAATGACCATGAATCTGGCTGAGGTGATCATTTCTATTTGGGTTCTATCATTTGTCCTGTTGTTTACCTATAGTGGGGGGCAAGCAACACTTTCGGTCTTGACACAAGCGTCGCTGCAAGAGGACGCCATCTTTGTAGGGCAAAGCGCACTTTTTGATGAAGCGCGATCCTTGGAGAGGGGCACCATACCGCCTGCTTCTCAAACGCTGCATGTCGATGGTACGGCCTTTTGGGTTGATACGAGTGTGATGTCTTATGGCTCTCACCTCGCACTGATTACTGTGATTGTGGCTTATGAACAGCGGGGAAGCATGCGAACGCAAACCTATCAGACGCTTGAAACGGTAACTTGAAGTTGTCTAGGGGCGATATGCGTGATAGCGGTTTTTCTTTAGTGGAGGTCGTGTTCAGCGTTGCGCTGACGTCTTTGGTTTTGCTTTCAGGTATCGGTGCATGGGTATTTGCGCAAAAGTTGTATGTTCATGCTCTCGATCAATCTTCCGTCATGCAGGATGCATGGGTCTTCTATCATGCGCTCGTCGATGACATCAGCCATGCCAGGAGCTATTCGTTTCAAGGATCGACTTTGAATATCACTGAAGACGACGGTTCGACTTCGACTTACACTGAATCGTCTATGACTGGGAATGTTTGGCGCTCACTAAATGGTGCTGGGACCGCGATCGTCTCAGCGGGCGTCTCCTCGTTGACGTACGAGGTATTACCGACTAATGGACTGCGCGTGTCTGTCACGTACCTGGTGGGGGGCGTTCGTGATGAGGTGGTCTTTTCAGCCATTTTTGCAGAAGGTTAAGCATGAACAAAGTGGGTTCGCACTGCCTGTCGCTATGCTGCTGCTAACGGTTGTCACCGTGATGGTCAGCGCCGTGCTGTATATCGTCACGTCGACTTCTGAGCGAGTGTTCAGGGCCATGGACACGGTGCGCGCCGCTGATATTGCGCATGCGGGGTTTTCCAACGAGTTGGCCTTGGTGCGTTATGGGCAAGTGGCGAATTTGAATCAGGTAGGTTTTGATGGCGGCTTCTTCACTGTGACGCAATCAGTCGGGAAAGAACCAAACACCTTAAATATCCATGTGCTGGGCATGACAACGTACGGTGGTCGATCGTCTATCTACGCTGTGGTGCAATCGCCTTCCGGTGCGGTCGTATCGTGGCGCCAAAGCCCTTGAGACGATGTTTTTTCTTTACGGTGTCTTCAACCCAGTAGTATGATAACATGATGATACAACTCATAATTTGTCTGGGATTGGTGTTTGCATGATTTCTCTGATCGGGTTCACAGGTGCGGGCAAATCAAGCCTGGGCCGGCAGTTATCTTCGCAGTTTGGCCTATTATGCTTCGATGTGGATGCTTTAATCGAAGAGCATGCTCAGATGGCTATAACACAAGTATTTGCTACGCAAGGGGAGCCGGCGTTTCGCAAGTTGGAGACTGAAATGATCTCTAAGACTCTGCAGTTAGGTGTCAAGGGGGTGCTGGTGACGGGTGGTGGGGCAGTTTTGACGCCCGACAACCGACGACTACTTCAATCGCAGTCTTTTGTGGTGCATGTCTATGCGCCAGTGGATACGGTCTGGAAGAGACTGAGAGAAGATCAGTCACGCCCGCTGCTAAAAGGGCCAGATCCTTATCTGGCCCTAACGACGCTATTTTCTCAGCGTGAGCATGCATATGATTTTGCTCATGTTAAGGTGGACTCAGAGAATCTCTATGAGTCGGCAAGTATAGTGATGGCAAAGTGGTTGCGATTTTGCTATTAGATTATCAGGGCGCTGACACGCCGCCAAGAACGAGAAGATTATATGGCTACGCCGGTAATCTGGATTAGGAAGAGGGACTGTATTGTGTGTGGGATTGTAGGATTGTTTGGCCGTCGGGGACAGGCGAGTGACCCGCAGATTATACGCGTGATGAATGGCACCATCATTCACCGTGGACCTGACGATGAAGGCTATTACGAAGACGGACCGATAGCATTTGGGTTCAGACGCTTGGCCATCATCGATTTACTAGGCGGGCACCAACCGCTTGCTAATGAGGATCAAACGGTCTGGGTGGTATTTAATGGAGAAATCTATAACCATCATGTACTGCGTGAAGAACTGCTCGCAAAAGGTCACCGCTTTCGCACGAACACGGATACAGAGGTGATCGTGCATCTATACGAAGAGTACGGGCCGGACTGCGTGAAAAGGCTACGCGGTATGTTTGCCATCGGTTTGTGGGATGCACGAGAAGAGCAGCTCATTTTGGCGAGAGACCATTTTGGCATTAAGCCACTGTACTATACGATTCAGGATGATTGGATTGGTTTTGGCTCGGAGATTAAGAGCGTACTACAAGTGCCGGGCGTCTCTCGCGAGATCGACCGCGAGTCTTTTTGGCATTACCTGACGTTTCAATATGTGCCTGAGCCGCGCACGATGTTTGCTGATGTGAGCAAACTGCCGCCAGCTCACTATCTAGTTATCAAAAGTGGTAGAGTCACCATGCATCGGTACTATCAACTGCAGTTTGCGCCGCAGGAGCGTCCGCTATCGTATTATGTCGAAGGGACGCTCCAGCGTCTTCGGGAATCAGTGAAATCGCACATTATGAGCGATGTGCCGCGGGGCGCTTTTTTATCTTCAGGTGTTGACTCGAGTGCGATCGTCGCGCTTTTAAAAGAGCTCGAAGAAGTTCAAACCTTTACGGTAGGCTTCGAAGGGGCAGGCGGCATG
>JAKACY010000202.1 GCA_021821025.1 Bacillota bacterium
GGATATTTCAACGTGAAGGCATTCGCATCGCATATAAGACTTTTGCTTCAGGTGAAGATGAACTGACGGCTCTATCAGCAGGGCAGGTCGATGTGGCTCGCGGTGTCGTGTCTGCTGGTCTTTTTAACGCGATCGAGCAGGGAATCAAAGTGCGGCTCGTGGCGGATGGCGGACAAAATCAGGTGCAAAAACCTTATTTTGAGCTCGTGTTAAAAAAGAGCCTGGCATCGAAAGTTAAAACGTTCAAAGACCTCAAGAACTTGCGAATCGGAATCGCTTCGCAAGGAACTGTTAACGAGTTGTTTTTAGCAAAAGCGCTCGCCAAAGGTGGACTAACGCTCAAAGATGTACACGAAGTGGTTGTCGACTCATTTCCGGACCTGAACACGGCTGTGGCCAATGGTGCCATCGATGGCGCGGTGCAGATTGAGCCGCTGATCACTGAAGGTGTGCAAAAAGGATACCTCTCATGGTGGAAAAATCCCCAAACGTATGCGCCAAATGAGCCAGTTTCGATCATCGAGTACGGCAAGCGCCTGCTTGATAACAAGCAACTTGGCGATCGGTTTATGGTGGCTTATTTGCAGGGAGTGCGCGCGTATGACAATGCGCTGATATTTGGCAAAGTTAATCAAAAACGCGTCATTAACCTGATGGCGGGCAACACGTTCGTCACGAGTCCTAAGCTTTGGCTGCAAGAGAAAAATCCGCTTTTAAGTCCAAATGGCTATGTGCCCACAGGACTCGCGAGTGACCTGAAATTTTACGTGGCGCAAGGGCTGACTCAGCCGATCGCGCTTAGCAAAGTGCAAGATATGTCGTTCGTCGATCATGCGCTAAAAATACTCGGCGTGGATCATCAACATTCTTAACGCACCAGCACGCACCACTTGCAGATGGGAGGTTTACGTATGCAGGAGCAAACCGCGATGGAACCCATTACTTTTGTCGTGCGTGGCACAGGGGTTAAAGGCGCAGGGGCCGGTCTTTCACCGGCTTCGCGCCACCGCCTGTTTGGGTTGGCGGGTCCCATACTGCTCTTGGTAATCTGGCAATTGCTGGTCATGACAAACATCTTAAACCCCGTGTTCTTTCCCGCTCCTACGCAGATCGTTTCTGAGATTGTAAATAACCTTACGACAGGTCAACTGCAAGGCGATGTATGGGTGAGTATTGTTCGTGTGTTTTGGGGCTTTCTCTTAGGGGCGATACCAGGTGTCATTCTGGGGCTGAGTATGGGTTTGTTTCCGCTCGTGGGTGCGATCTTGGATCCCCTTGTGGCGGCTTTGATGCCGATTCCAAAACTCGCGTTGATGCCCTTGATCATGGTGATCTTCGGGCTCGGTGAGACTGAGAAAGTGGTTGTGTTGTTGCTTGGAGTCGTCTTTCCTGTGATTATCAACACGGCTGCGGGCGTTCGCAATCTGGACCGCATTTATCTAGATGTGGCGAAAAATTATAACGCTTCGACATGGCAATATTATCGCAGCGTAGCCTGGCCTGGCGCATTGTCGATGATCTTTTCAGGCCTTCGGCTAGGCATTGGCATGGCCCTGTTACTCATTGTAGCAGCTGAGATGCACGGCGCCTTGTCTGGTATCGGGTACCGTCTATGGTACAGCTACACCATGTTCAATATTTCCGGAATGTATGTGTCGTTCGTTGTCCTTGCCTTATTGGGCTTTATCTTCACGATGTTGCTTGAAGAAGTTGAGCATCTCGTAATGCCTTGGAAACGTGCCTAAGATCCTGCGAGGGAGGGAACCTAGATGAGCGCAGTATCCAGGGGAGAGTTTGATGGATTACGCGGGCGTACGGCTGAAAGAGAGGTGCGCATCTATGCGGAGGCACTGTCAAAGCAGTTTCAAGTGAAGAAAAAAACAGTCACGGCGCTCGATAATGTCTCGTTAACGGTTCACGAAGGTGAGTTTGTGAGCCTGGTCGGACCGAGCGGGTGCGGGAAAACCACGCTGCTTCGGATCATCGCAGGACTTGAAACGCCAACTGCAGGGACGCTTACGATGCAGCATAAAAACCCTCAGCAACCGCTCAATTCGATGGTGTTTCAGGAGCACGCCGTATTTCCCTGGATGACCGTCCGAAAGAATATCGCCTACGGGCTCAAAATGCGTCACGTTCCTAAAGTCACTACAGAAAAAATCGTAAACGAATACTTGGTGAAAATTGGCCTGACGAAATTTGCGGATTCCTACCCGCACCAACTATCAGGCGGTATGAAACAAAGAGTCAGCGTGGCGCGCGCATTCGCCAATGACCCGGAAATCCTTCTCATGGATGAGCCGTTCGCAGCGCTCGATGAACAAAACAAACTCACACTGCAGCAGGAACTGGTGCGAATCTGGGAGGAGACGCGCAAGACCGTCGTATTTATCACGCACAGCATTGATGAAGCGATCTTCTTGAGTGACCGCATCGTGGTGATGACGGCGCATCCCGGTAGGATTCGATCCACTTTTCAAGTCGATCTTCCGCGTCCGCGAAAAATCGAAGAAGTGCGCAGTAACCCGTATTTTCATGACCTATTTTTCGAAATTTGGAGTCAGTTAAAAGAAGAAGTGCATAAAGCACGGGAGCTAGAAGGCATAGAAGGAGGTGCTTAATTATGGCGATTGTGCTGCAAACTGTGGTAAAGGATGACCTAGCGCTACAAAAAAAAGCCTGGCAAGCCAGTAGGCGAAGGGTCTTGAACTTTGGCTCACCTCTCGTCGCGATCTTGATCTGGCAGATACTCGATATGCTTCACGTCCTCAATCAAAGTTTCATTCCGGCGCCTACAGCGGTCGCCGCGGCCATGATACAGGACGCCACGTCTGGGCAGTTGTGGAGTGACTTGCGGGTCAGCTTGACCCGCATTGCGCTCGGATTTGTGATCGCGGTCGTGCCAGGAATATTGATCGGTCTTAGCAGCGGCTTGTTTCCAGTTGTTCGCATGTTTGTGGACCCGATCGTTTCTGCGACATACTCGATCCCGAAGCTGGCGCTCGCACCGCTGTTCATGCTGGTGTTTGGCCTGACGGAAACAGAAAAGATCCTTTTGATCGCATCTGGCGCCATCTTCCCAGTAATCATTAACACCATGGCTGGTGTGCTGGACATGGATAAAAAATACATGGATGTCGCGGAAAACTTCGGTGCATCTCGATTTGCCTACTACAAAACAGTAGCTCTACCCGGAAGCCTGCCCTATATCTTTGGCGGTCTGAAAATGGCTCTGGCAGAGAGCTTGCTCTTGATCGTAGCGGCGGAGATGATCGGCGCAGAAAGCGGCATCGGATACCGTATCTGGATGTCTTATGATGTGATGAACATGCCGATGATGTTTGTGTCGTTCATTGTGATTGCGGTACTTGGGCACGCTTTTAGCAGTCTGCTAGATGAGGCTCTGCACTGGCTGATCCCTTGGCATCGTTCTGATATAATAAGGTGACATGTCCTTAACGGTGTTCGAGGAAGGAGCGGCGATATGGCGAGTCAGCACGCTGCCGGCACTAGTCTGATTATTCGGCTTAATCTGGATCAATCGATTGTGAACTTCGGACAATTGACGAAAACGATCGGTGAAAGTGGCGGCGATATCGTAGCGGTAGACGTGATTGCCGTTGAAAAAAAATTGGCGACAAGAGACGTCACTGTTCACGTGATGGACCAAGATAGTGGCGCAAGAGTTGTAGATGCGCTGCGATCTCTCGAAGGCGTTCACGTGGTCAATGTGTCCGATCGCACCTTTCTAATGCACCTCGGCGGAAAGATTGAAGTGCGATCGAAATCCCCCGTTAAAAATAGAGATGATCTATCGCGCGTGTACACGCCGGATGTGGCACGCGTATCGATGGCGATTGCACAGGACCCTAGTAAAGCATTCTCGCTTACAATCAAGCGCAACACGGTTGCGATTGTGACGGACGGCACGGCTGTCTTGGGACTCGGAGACATCGGACCTGCAGCCGCACTTCCAGTCATGGAAGGCAAGGCGATGCTCTTTAAGCAGTTTGCGGGCGTCGATGCATTTCCGATCTGTCTTGACACCAGGGATCCCGATGAAATCGTTCGAATCGTTAAGGCGATTGAACCCGTCTTCGGTGGAATTAACCTCGAAGACATCTCGTCCCCACGGTGTTTTTTGATCGAAGAGCGCCTGCGCGATGAACTGAGCATCCCAGTGTTTCATGATGATCAGCATGGTACCGCGGTCGTGTTGCTCGGTGCGTTAATCAACGCAGTGAAACTTGTCAAAAAATCATTTGCGGATATCCGCGTGGTTGTTACTGGAATTGGCGCGGCGGGAATCGCATGCACAAAAATGATGATGGCAGCTGGTATTACGCATATTATCGGTGTTGATCGGCAAGGCATCCTCGTTCGCACAGAGAACTATGCGAATCCGATGTGGCAGTGGTATGCGGAGCATACGAATCAAGAGGGAATTTGCGGTAATTTGCGAGATGCGATCAAAGATGCGGATGTCTTCATCGGACTCTCAGGCCCAGGAGTGCTCCAAGTAGAGGATTTACAACTGATGGCGCGCGACAGTATCGTGTTTGCGATGGCGAACCC
>JAKACY010000203.1 GCA_021821025.1 Bacillota bacterium
CCGGTGCGAATATGGCGATCAGGATAAACACCGCGATCAAGACGGCGCCACTGACAGCCTTGCCATTTCCAAAAAACTGCTTCACGGCTTTACCCATACGGCTTTTACGCACAGGGTGCGCCAAAACAGGCCCCGTGTTCGAGATGGGTTGCACTGCTTCGGTCATCGAATACCCTCCTCTCACTCAGAGTGGCGTGCGCGTGGGTCGAGGCGCACGTAGACGAGATCGGCAATGAAGTTCGCGATGAGAACCCCGATGGCGATAAGGAGCAAAGTCCCTTGCAGCATCGGATAGTCTTCATTGCCGACTGCCTGAAACAATGCGTATCCCAAACCGGGATACGAGAACACGATCTCCGTGAGAATTGCGCCGCTCAAAATAAAACCGAGGGACAACGCAAAACTTGTGATATTGGGCAGAATCGCGTTGCGAGCGGCATATCGAAGCATCACGCGCAGATTCTTTAGGCCCTTGGCCTGCGCGATTTTGACGTACTCTTCAGACAGCGTCGTGATCATGTTGTTGCGCATCCCAAGCAGCCAGCCGCCGATGGAAGTGATGACGATGGTGAATGCGGGAAGCACGCTGTGATAGAGGATGTCAGGCAGATTAGCCCAACTGAAGCCTTGGATATTGTCGCTGTAGGCATGGCCAAGGGGAAACCACTGTAATTGAAACGCGAGAAAATATAGTGCGATCAGTGCGAGCCAGAAGTAAGGAAACGCTCCCAGCAGTGTAAAAAACGGCGGAACGATGGAATCAAAGATACCCCCCCTGCGCCAGGCCGAGATGATGCCGAGCAGTGTTCCGATCATAAAACTCAGAATGGTCGCAAAACCGAGTAGAAACAGCGTCCAAGGCAGTGCCTGAAACAATGCCTGGGTGACTGTCTCCGGGTAAAGTCCCAGCGAATAACCCAGGTTTCCGTGAAAAAGCTGACCGATATACTGAAAGTACTGAATGATCAAGCTGCTGTGGTGATTGAGGCCAAACAGCTTGGCGTAGGCGTTTAACGCATGTGGATTGATGCGCCCTTTGAACTTGGCGACGAGCACCAGCATCGGGTTGCCTGGCATCATGCGGGGTAACGCGAAATTCAATGTCACTGCTGCCCACAGTGCAATGAGATAAAAGAGGATTTTGCGCAACAAGTATCGCACGGTTCACACCTGCCCCACCATCAAGGATGCGCTTCAAACCTGCTCAGAGCCGCGCCACCAGTAACTGACACGGCTCTGAGTGGTTGTCTTTGTCATATTAAAACGGTTGTGTTGATAAGGACGCTTTTGGGTTGGATCCCGTGTTTTTTGCTGCCCCCGCACTGGTGGGCTGAATCCGAGGCATTATTTTACAGGCCTCACGTTGGCGAAGATGTACATGTCGTCAATTGCGCCCGCAAAAGAAGCATTGGGATTGGAGGCAGATGGCCAACCGGTAAACCGAGAGGTGTTGTATTCCTCCCAAGCAACCCCATTTAAAAGCGGGATAACTGGAAGGTTTTTGGCGAAAATGGTCTCCAGTTTACTCATGATGGCCTTTTGCTGCGATAGCGTGAAGACCTTCGGATAAGCGGCCAACAGAGCATCCGTCTTCTCGTTGTTCCAGCGCTCGAAGTTACTCAGTGCGGCCTGGCCGATAGGCGCACCGAATTTACTATTTAGTGCAAGGTTGTAGCCAAGGTAGGCGGGGAATCCGTCGATCCAGTTGATCGCCATCTGATAACTGCCATTGGCATACATGCTGTTCAAGGTCGATCCCGATGGGGTCTTCACCTGCGCGTTGATGCCAATCGCCTGCAAATCCTTGGCTATAACGCCGGCGTCCGCGATCCAGTCCGTCACACCAGACGCCACGTCGACGGTGATGTTGACCGGTTTGCCTTTCGGATCGATCAATTGACCGGAACTATTCCACTTAAAGCCAGCTTTTTTCAGGATGGCCTTCGACTTCGCCACGTTGTATAGCAGAGGATATTTGTTCAAGACCCTCTTGTCGATAAACGTCTCATTGGCTTTGTCCGAGGGAAGCCCCACGCTGTTGCCCACTGACTCATAACCGAATTCACCGAGAGTGGATACCTGGTTCCTATCGATGGCGTCACTCACCGCCTGTCGGAACGAGGTCAGGCTGATGGGATATTTCGCATCGTTGGTCTCGAGTACGACCGATCCGATAGGTGGGAACCAGTAGTGATAGTGATTCGGATCACGAGAGATAAGACTGGTCTTTATACTAGGCACAAAGTTGGTCGCGGCATCGAAATTTCCCTGCGCCATGGCAAGTGCCGCCGTGTTATTGTCCAGATAAAGTGGCATCTGGATGCCTGCGATGTACGGTTTGCCGTGATCCCAATAGCGAGGATTACGCTTGAACGTAATGAGCGAGTTGGACACACTATCAAGAATGAATGGCCCCGTGGTCACAGGATCCGAGTCTTTGAACATCGCGGGGTCTTTCTGTTTTTCCCAGATATGCGC
Organism: Bacillota bacterium; assembly: GCA_021821025.1. Taxonomy (GTDB): domain Bacteria; phylum Bacillota; class Bacilli; order Alicyclobacillales; family SLC66; genus JAKACY01. The sequence continues at coordinate 2,479 of JAKACY010000203.1, forward strand.
AGGCACGATGGGCGTACTTTCACCGATATAATACCACGCGAGGCTGTTCACGCTCTTTAGGTTCACCTTCACCTGGTACTTGCCACTTTCAGAGACGGAGGCAATCATGCTGCCCAAACCGTTCTGATCGATGCTCGGTGTCGTGGCCAAGGTGTGGAGGGTGTACACCACATCGGCCGATGTAAACGGCTGACCGTCCGACCATAAAACACCGTGGCGAAGATTGATAATGAGCGTCTTATGATTGTTGGCCCAGGAATACGAAGTGGCCAGCTTCGGAACGGATTGCCCCGTGTACTGGTTATAGTAGAATAGTGGTTCGTAGACCTCCGTCAAAATTGCAGGTATGACAGGATTGGCCGGCGACCAAGGGTTAAAATCCCTCACAAAAGGTCCATTTGGAGATACCACATACGTCAGAAAAGCATTACTCGAACTGCTGGACGTTGCGGCCAAAGCGGCAGGGCTTATGGTACTGACTGCCATCGTCAGAGTTCCTACACCGATGATTCCTGCCATCCACTTTCCATACCGGTTTATCTTTCCCACTCTCAGGCCCCCGTTTTTGATATGTACTCTCCCCGTAATGACTTCGTGCGAAATGCGTACAATCTAACTTAGCAACTACACTCGCCAATTGGATGATAAAAAGGGCATGACGCCCCGGTGTAGTCCTGGTGCAATGAGTCAATCTTTAAACGAAGATGCTTTCAAACCCATGCAGTCATACAAGCGTTTTCATAAAGGCCAGTACACACACGAGATGCGCAATGATATCCTACACTTATGAATGTTCCGATATTTTTTCTCTTTTAAATCGTATTCCCTACCATCTCCTCGTTTCGCGAAATCGTTTTGCAATTCAGATCCTTTTAACTTGGCAATGATTATAGTATAATATTTTCAATTCGTCAATATGTTCAGACATCTATACGTCTGAACGTGTGGTATCATATGCAGTACTCCGACTAGACTACAGACTTGGGTGGTGCCATTTGGAAGACGTGAACTTAATACCTAAATACCACCAGGTAAAACAGTATCTACTAGAAAACATTACAACTGGAAAGTGGACGGTTGGCGATAAGATCCCTTCGGAACAAGAACTGTGCACAGAATACGGTGTGTCTCGTGGAACCGTGCGCCTAGCGGTTGATTTGCTGGTGCGCCAGGGTCTGCTCACCCGGGTTCAAGGAAAGTCCACTTTCGTTGCGAAACCGAAAATCCCCATCTTCTCCAAGGGATTTCGTTCCGATATACGAAGCAGTGGTCAATCTGCCAACTCAACCATTTTCTATTATGAACCCCGCAGATGCAAGAAAGAAGTAGCTGAGTTGTTGGCATTACCCGAAGGATCGATGATATACGAAATGAGTCGGATGATAGACGCCGAGCGGGAACCCATTATTTTAGAGACCGTATACGTTCCTTTGACTTATGGGGAAAAAATATCAGTCGCAGATCTACTCCGCACTTCATTGCTAGATCTGATTCCCCAATCCTGCGGCGTCATCCTAAAAAAGGCTATCGAGTCGTACGAACCAGCCAGTCTCAGCGAGAATGAGGCATGGTTGCTCAACGTCGAGCCCGGCACGCTCGCCATTTTAGATCAGGCCATCACTTATGACATCAATGACACACCAATCTTTCTTTCAAAAGCACTCATTCGTGGGGATCGGGCGCGCGTTGCCACCGAGGTGACATTCCACATCTAGATATGTACGGTCAAAAGCGCGTCATAACATTGGGCCGCTTTGCTAGGGTAATTCCACCTTAAAATGCGTCTTGAACAGGGATCCAGCTTAGAGAAGAGTACTTGCTGCATGGATTGCTGAAACATATTTCCGGCCACACCAGGCGACACGAGTGTCTTGTACTACATTGTTAGTAAGGACTTTCATCAGGCGGTGCTAGCCTGGATGGGCCGCGGGTGAACGCAGCATGCCGCTGCGACTGAAGTTATAACCGTAAGCATAGGGCAGCTCTTTCTCGAGATTGCCTTCAAGACGAATCATGCCGGGCTTGCCCGCTGCTATTTTCAGGCAGTGATCACCTTAGGGCCAT
>JAKACY010000016.1 GCA_021821025.1 Bacillota bacterium
ATAGTGCGTTCATCATAAAGACGATGTCCGCCACTGGTTCTCGCCACAGGTTCAATCAAATGAATTTCCTCGTAGTAGTGCAGGGTTCGTGGTGTAATACCCAAGCGATTAGCCACCACTTCGATAGTCAGACACGACTGAACGATAACGAACCCTCCCCTCACCAACTTGCGACACAATCCAAACGACAATCATTTGACGTGAATCAGTATAGCACATATTCACGTAAACGTTAAGTTTCGGGCTGATAAGGTATTGATTCTTATGTGCGCCCATCCTATCATGAATTAGACATACTCAAACGGAGGGTATTTGCCATCTATGCAAAAACTAAATTTTGATCAAAGGCCGATTCTCGTATTTTGGGAATCTACGCGCGCCTGCCTGCTTTCATGCAAACACTGCCGTGCCGAAGCCATGGCCAATCCGTTGCCAGGCGAGATGTCAAAAGAGGAAGGCATGCGCTTTATTGAAAGCTTGACGCAGTTTGGGCGCCCATATCCAGTACTCATTATAACCGGCGGAGATGTTCTCATGCGCCCTGACGCGTTTGAGCTTACCGCGTACGCAAAGGAATTGGGCATTCCAGTCGGGCTCGCTCCGAGCGTCACGCCACACCTGACATCTGAGAATATGGACAAGATGAAAAGCCTAGGCGTCAAAGCTGTATCGATTAGCCTGGATGGTGCCACTGCTCATACTCACGAAGGCATCCGCGGCGTCAAGGGGCATTTTGAAGATACGATTGCGGCGCTTAAGCTTTTGGCAGACAAAGGATTCAGTGTTCAGGTCAATACCGCAGTCATGCGAGACAATGTCCATGAACTTCCTGCCATCGCGCAGATTTTAAAGGAAACCGGCATCTCGATCTGGGAAGTCTTCTTCCTGATCCATGTCGGGCGCGGACATGATGCTGATGAGTTAACACCGAAAGAGCACGAGGATGTGGCGCACTTTTTATTTGACGCATCTACTTACGGTCTCACCGTCCGTACCGTAGAGGGTCCATTTTTCCGTAGAATCGTCCAGTGGCGCCAAGATAAGGTGACAGGGTCCGAAGATTCCAACTCATTCTTAACTCCTGCCCAGATTATAAAACAATTCGACCTAGGTTCACTGTACCTTGATCTGTCTTCTGAGCTACAAGAACGCCTCGGCCACCCCACAACCGCCCCTCAAGCTCAGAGCAAGAGTACGCGAGATGGCAAAGGCATCATCTTTGTGGCGCACGATGGCACCGTCTATCCTGCAGGATTTCTACCGACTGCACTCGGTAATGTTCGCGAAAAAAGCCTCGCTTCGATCTACCGGGATCATCCGCTGTTGCAAGATATTCGATCGGCTAATTTCTCGGGTCGCTGTGGAGTTTGCGACTACCGCGACGCTTGTGGTGGTTCGCGTGCACGCGCTTTTGCGGCGTCCGGAAACGCACTCGGCGAAGACCCAGCATGCGCCTATATGCCTGCGATCTAGCTGATGTTCTTAGTTCAGCTTATATGTCAATTCCACGCCATCATCGATTGGCACGGTTACGCTACTCGCACCAGGCAGTGACCGTGCCAATTGAAGGTAGCGCTGTATCCCAGGCTGCTTCATCTGCGAGACGATATCGTCAGCAGTAACCACGCCGCCAACTGCTACATGCGACCATACTGCTTGTAAGTATTCAGGATAATCGTCTTTCCAGGCATCGATAAACACAAAGTCAAACGTGCCGAATAGATTTGCAACGGTCTGTTTGGCATCCCCCGGGATTAACTGAATCACATCTTGAAGACCCGCGCGCTGATAGGACTGATTGGCCAGCTCGATTTTAAATGGGCTTAGCTCGCACGTGGTGACCGTACCACCATTTGCGCGCGCGGCTTCGGCTAAAAACAGTCCGGAATAGCCACTGGAAGAGCCTATTTCAAGGACTCTGGTCGCTTTGGACATACGGACAAGCAGGTTGAGAAAAAGACCATTTTCTTGGGAGATGCGATACAGAGGTTCCGGTAAATCCGCTCTTTCATCAAGTTGCTCGAGTTGTTCAATAACGCTCCACACCAATTGATCCATTCTTACCACTCCTCGTATCAGGCAAGTAGAGCACAGAGCTATTTATTCCCAAGATTGAGGATCGCGTCCATCTGCCGACCCTGCGTCCTCTACCGTTAGTTCCGGGCACGCTGCATACGGCGACAGTTCTGCAGTGATGTAGTCATCGCCGATGCGAACGCCGAGGGTCTGTGCCTTTATAGCCAATCGTCCGATTGCTTCCTGACTGCGAGCGTAACATGATTCGTATCTCTCTGATTACACGAGCCTGCGCCGTCGACGTTTCAGTCGTCAGCCCGACTCCATCTGGAGCATTCACGTTGAGTTCAACTCCATCGAAACCGGCGTTCTTGCTCTGAGAAAACACTTCATTGATAGGGGTACCTTCTGGAAAACACCACTGATTGACCGCGCGCTTCATGACCAAGTCATCTCCCGTAGACACATCGAATGACGTCAAGAACAACCCAATTGTACCAATTATTCTATCTATATCCTAGTGGTCAGCCCTTTTATGATAGAGTAAAGTGATGAATCAGCGAAGTAAATGAATTAATGAGCGGGTGATTAAGATGATTCCGAATTACTGTCTGAAGTGTGGGCATGAACTAGAGACGCGCAACATCAGCAATGTGGATCGCCGGGCGTGCCCCGCATGCGACTTTGTGTTTTGGGGTGATTACAGCATCGGTGTGGGTGCTATAGTGATAAAAGACGACAAGATTTTGCTTGTACGACGGGCACAAGAGCCAGGCCGTGGCCGCTTTACATTACCAGGCGGTTACATCGAACAGTTCGAACCGATCGAGGAGACGGTAATCCGCGAGGTGAAAGAAGAGACAGGTGTTATCGCGAAGGTTTCATCCGTCGTTGCACTGCGCGATCAACCGCGAGCAGTGCACAACATCTATGTAGTGTTTGCGATGGATTATGTCTCAGGCGACGTACTGCCTGATAACGAAGAAGTAGATCAGGCGGGATTTTACAGCTTAGAAGATATGACAAGCATGAATGTAGCCGATCTCACCCGCTGGCTCGTGCATATCGCGTATTCGAAAACCAGATCAGGGCTACAGCCAGATCCCGCTCCAATCGTTCCACTGCAGGGATACGGATTGTACCGAGTGTAAGTTTAGTTGAAGCACTTCAAGTGGGCGCTGGCCCGCTTGAAGTGTGTCTGGATCCCAAAGTTTATCGCAACCTTCCAGTTACTGCTGATATATCGTGACAGGTTTTCGAATCATGTGCACGACCCTTACTCTTGACCTACCCAATTTTGATTAGCTACGTCTTTCCACCGACGGCGAATTGCATCAATCTGCTCGCTCGGCAGTACGCCTTGTTCCAAGAGTTCTGCATTTTGGCGCCAACGCGCTGGATTGGCAGTGCCAACAATGGCTGTATGAACACCTGGCAAGGACAGCGTAAAGCGGAGCGCCACGGCGACAACTTCCTGTAATTCTTTTTGTAAAAAGTCGTATCGAAGTTCCTGCAGTCGATCCCAGTACACATGATGATATGTATTTTCCGGGCGTTCCTTCGATCGCCATGCCGCATTCGCGATCGGCCTTTTGACAACGACCCCCATGCCCTTCTCACGAGCTATAGGCAGCGTCAGATCGATGGCTTCTTGATCTGCAATATTGATCGATATTTCCAACGAGTTGAACGCTCCACATGTTGCAGCGTAGTGCGCGGCCTGACTATCGCCACTATAACCTATGTAACGCGTTTTACCAGCCTCTTTTGCCCGCTTTAACACATCGATCACATCACCTTGGCGAAGGATATCAAGTGAGCAGCTATGAAGGTGAATGAGATCCACGTGGTCAACGTTTAACCTTTTCAGACTGCGATCGATACTTTTCTCGAGCATATGTACATCCCAATCAGGCGCGTCAAAACCGGATGCGTGTCCGCATTTTGTAAACAAGTAAAAGTCGTCCCGACGATGCGAAACTGCCTTACCGATCTTCTCTTCGCTATCCATATAACACTCTGCCGTGTCGATCACGTTAAGTCCCGCATCGAGTGCACTGCCCAACAACCGATCCACCTCGGCCTGCGACGCTCTCTGAAATCCAATCTCTGCGCCACCAAAGCCCAAAACGCTTACATTCATATCGGTGTTGCCATACTTGCGTGTTTCCATGAGCCGTTCCCCTTTTAAGAGTCATCATCGGATTTTAAAGTACCACCATATGAAAACAAACACAAGGCGCGAAGTCATAGGGTCTATGTGCGCATATAAGATGAGGCGATCCGATAGTCGAGAAAACTTGGTGCAGTGAAACGTCCACGCAAAACCTCGAATCCCTCTAGAACCAGTCTGTCACGAATACAGTCTAGTCGATCAGCGGCCCCTTTTTTCACTTCGCTATCCGTGATGACAAGTTTGGCAGAGGCGACCCGCAAGACAGGCTCCGCGTACTCATAAACCATATGCCGCAATGGATAGTATGCGGTGACATGAACTGCTATCGAATGATAGTATACAAATGAAAATTCGGTATCTGATACATTTTCAAATAAATCTAGACGGACACTTTTCAAGTCGCTTGTTTTAGTCTCGATCAAAAAATCATCGAGCGTAGAAAAAACTACCTTCTGCACTGAAACTAACTCCGTGCCTTTTGTGCGCTCATGACGTCGAAGCAATTCTCAGCCCTCCAACCACAACCGCCTACAGTGCCTAATGCAGCGGAGAATATGGCCGATCCTAGGTGTGATCCTTATGAGAAAGTCATCACAATAAATAGCAGAAACCAGCACACCCAGGATCGACCGCGAAACAGCACATAACAATAGTAAAGATTCTCTACAATGACTGCCGTTTAGCCCATCTTATACGTAATGCCATAACCACCAGTAGGATAAACCCATTCAATGTTGTATGTCGGGCATCCCAACCGGCAGGTACCACATTCGATGCAGTTTTCGTATGCGACTGATGTAGCCTTCTCTTCGTCGTGCCATAAATACACATCTGCAGGACAGAAAAAGTTGCATTCTTTCGTGGTACAACGCGCACAAACATCCTGATCCTTGATAATGAGGTGCGACTTGTCGTCCGTTTTATAACGGATACTGTACAGTCTCTCTTCTACGCCTGTGCTCACCCGTTCATCGCCCTCCATCCTTTTAGGCCTAACCGTAGCAAATCCATGTTCCCTCCAGCGACACTACGCAGGAGTTTGATGGCTGATTTCTGTTTCTCTTTTTTCGTAACGCCATCCACAAGCAACATCTGGTAGACAGCATCATTCAGTGCTTGTGGAAGCTTGTTGAACAACAGCTCCGAATCCACATCGCGCATCAGGCTGTGCATACCGCGATACTTCTTGAGATCTTTGAAGACGATCGAAGCGCGGATCGTGTCATCATAAGATTTTAGCATGCCTGCACTAAATGACCCTTGCTGATGAGCCTTGATTGCAGTGAGCCCAGCCAAACGCCCAGAAAGCATCGCGAGGTTTGTGCCTTCACGGTGAACCGCGTTAACCATTTGCGCCGCGTCACCGACTAACATCCATCCATCTCCAGACAGTGGTGGCAGCGCATCAAATCCACCTTCAGGAATCAAGTGACCTGAGTATTCTTTTACTTCTCCGCCTTGAATCAAACGACGAATCATCGGGTGCTGCTTGATGCTGTCGAGCACCTCATATGGCTTGATATGGTGTTTTTTTAGGTCACTTACCATGACACCCACGCCAAGGGACAACGTGTCCTGATTCGTATAAAGAAAACCTAATCCAGCCATTCCAGCAGTCTGACCAATAAACTCAATCGTGCAACCCTCGTCGCCTTCAAGATTGAAGCGATCCTGGATCTTCTCCTTAGGAAGTGCAATCATCTCTTTGACTGCCAGTGACACTTGATCTGGCATCCACTCTTGGTGAGCACCTAAAGCCTTACCTAAAAGAGAATTAACCCCGTCTGCCACGATGACGACGTCGGCGCGCAAGTCTCCATCTTCACGATCTGTACGCACACCGACCACTCGTCCATTTTCACGAATAAGCTCCGTCACAACCGTTTCATAGATCGGAAGCGCGCCAGCCTTTTCAGCCTTACCTGCAAACCATTGGTCAAACTTTACACGTAGTCCTGTCCAGCAGTTTGGCGGATCTAGGTAGCGCTCATTTCTATGACCAAATTTAGCTACGCTATCGTTGCCTAAGAGCCACATGCGCTGCTCTACAATCGCCCTTTCAAGCGGAGCCTCCTTCCAAAATTCCGGAATCAAATCTTCAATCTGCTTACGGTAGAGTACTCCACCAAACACGTTTTTGGCGCCAGGAAACTCACCGCGCTCAATCAGCGCAACTTTAAGTCCAGCCTCCGCCATTGTGAGCGCGGCGGCACTACCTGCAGGGCCTGCGCCTACAACAATCGCATTAAAATGTGCATCAGCCACGATCCCATCTCCGTTCACGTTCCAGAGTGTAACTACATTACATGCAGAGGTGTGCGATCGCCAGCCGGTGTTTCCTGCCGTTTGCCGACGCGCTCTTTAAACGCCTTGGTGAGGGCCGGAACAACCTGAAACAAATCGCCTACAATGCCATAGTTGGCAAATTTGAAAATTGGCGCCTCTGGATCTTTATTGATCGCAATAATATAATCAGAGTTTTGCATTCCGACTGTATGCTGCACCGCACCAGAAATACCTGCGGCGATATAGAGTTTCGGTCGCACGGTAAAACCCGTCTGTCCAACTTGATGCTCGTGCTCGATCCACCCAAGCTCAACAGCAACGCGCGATGCACCAACTTCGCCGCCGAGGACTTTTGCAAGCTCATCAAGAAGTTGAAAACCTGCAGGTCCACCGACGCCTCGACCACCAGCTACGATCACTTCGGCATCTTCCAAGTTGACGCGGCTTTTTTCTGCGACAAACTCGAGGACTTCCGTCACGATCTCATCAGCGCTCATCTGAGGCGCAACACGTACGATTTCTCCGGTTCTGCTGTCATCCCATGGCAACGCTTCGAACACACCTGCCCGAACCGTCGCCATCTGCGGCTTAAACTGTTTACACAGAATCGTCGCCAGCAGCTTCTCAGAAAACGCGGGCCGGCTCGCCATTAAAAGGCGCTCTTCGTTGACGTCAAGCTGTGTGGAGTCCGCGGTGAGGCCAGTCGGCAAGTGGGTGGCGATGGCTCCAGCTAAGTCGCGCCCTGTATACGTGGCGCCCATCAGAACGATTTCGGGCTTAAACTCGCGGATCACATGCAAGCACACTCGGCTGTATGGCCTTGTGCGATAATCTTTCAACTCAGGCGAATCACTGACATAGACTCGATCCGCACCATACGCGATCGCTTCTTTCGCAAGTTGCTCGACATCGTGTCCGATCACTAGCGCTAACAGCGGGGCATCGAGTTTGTCAGCCAATCTGCGAGACTCACCTAGCAGTTGCCAAGAAACTTTCTTCGCCACGCCATCACGCTGTTCAACGACCACCATCACACCGCGGTAATTTGACCAATCTACTTCACCAGTCGGCTGCAAGCCAACGGCCGGTTTACTACGCGTGCGTTCCTTCGCAGTCTGCTCTGCCATAAGCACCCTCCTAAGCCCAGCCTAATTTCGCTGGTAACTCGGTACTAAACAACTGACCGATCAAATCCGTTGCGGCAGATTCGATGCCTTTGTCTAGGCCGATCATCTGCGTGTCGATTTTCTTCTGTTCGGGTACCCATGTTTTACCTACGATCGTAGGCGAACCCTTGAGACCGATCTGCGCACGGTCAAGGTTTGCAAAGTCGTTCGTCGTCCAGACGATCGGCTTGTACTCTGCGGCCCGAAGTACGCCAGGCAGACTGGCTCTACGCGGTTTGTTCAGTTCAGCGACTGCCGTCATTAAGACTGGCAGTTTCGCTTTGACGCGCTCAATGCCATCTTCCAAGTGGCGATGTACGACGATCTCACGACGTTTTTCATCTAATTGCTCAATTTTCTCAACATAAGTCAGTTGTTCCAAATCTAAACGGCAGGCCACGCCAGGCCCAACTTGTCCTGTGTCGCCGTCGAGCGTCTGCTTTCCGCAAAAAACCATATCGACAGGACCCCATACTTCCTCAACCTTTTGAACCGTCAGAGCGATTACATAAGACGTAGCTAGTGTATCCGCGCCAGCAAATGCCCTATCACTCACAAGCACACCCTCGTCCGCTCCCATTGACACACACTGTTTGAGCGCTTTGTCGGCAGAGGGCGGACCCATGCTTACGACCGTCACACGAGCACCGAACCGATCCTTTAAGCTCAGCGCCTCTTCCAGCCCGTTTAGATCAAAGTAATTCACGATAGCCGGAACGCCTTGACGAATCAAGGTATTCGTCTTAGGATCAATACGTATTTCTCTGCTATCAGGAACCTGTTTGACACACACTACGATGTGCAGCAACCGGTTACCTCCTCTCATGTCCTTGCCTTCACAATCACAAAGGTTCTGATAGTCTTAGAACCTATTTAACATATAACGCGGTATTGAGATAACCTGCAAAATCCAAATGCACTAACTATCTATAGTGCGATAGGACTACATCACACCACCTGGTACATATGTACTGCAGAATGTAGTCGAAAATGCATCTTGCTCCACACTGTTGTCGTCCAGACGCACCGTAAACACCAAATCAAGGTCTGGAGGGACCGCCATCCGGAGTGCGTAATAACGTCCATTCAGGCACTCGGTTAGAGCAAGGGTATAAAGCTGCTTTTGCTTCGTCGATATCAATTCCAAGTCCCGGCTCAGAATTGGGATAAACATAGCCATCCTTTACCTCTGGAGATCCTGGGAACACCTCTCTTAAGCGTTCGGATATCCCCGCCCATTCTTGGACCCCGAAGTTAACACTGCTAACATCTAGGTGGACATTTGCTGCATAACCGACTGGCGACACATCACCAGGCCCGTGCCACGCCGTGCGCACGCCAAATGTTTCACATAGGCTGGTCAGTTTTTTCGCTGGCGTTAGCCCGCCGATCTGACTGACGTGCACGCGAATGAAGTCGATCAGCCTGTTAATAACAAGAGGAGTCCATTCTAGTGGGTGGTTAAACAACTCTCCCATGGCAATAGGAGTGGCGCTTTGTGAACGAACCATCTTAAACCACTCGATCTGTTCAGGAGGTAGTGGATCTTCAAGGAAAAAGAGGCGGTACGGTTCGAGCTGTTTTGCCATCCGAACCGCTTCGATCGGCGCCACACGTTCGTGAATGTCGTGCAACAGTTCGACATCAAATCCTAGGTTTTCGCGCAAAAATGCGAATAACAAGGGAACACTTTGCGCATACCGATCGGGGTCAAAGTACACGCCAGGCTGAGAACCAGATGGTGATCTCCTGCCTTGATCGATTCCCACGGCCCCATATCCACCCATCTGACAACGAACATAGTGATAACCCTGTTCCATCCATCGTTTTACATTTTCCAACACTTCTTGCGGATCGCGCCCGTCAGCATGGCGATACACGGCCGCTGCCTCACGGCATTTGCCTCCCAAAAGGTCATAGACAGGCATGCCCGCCATCTTCCCTTTAATGTCCCAAAGTGCCATATCAACCCCTGAGATGGCATTATTAAGTATTGGTCCATTGCGCCAATAGGGATTGACCATAGCCGTTTGCCAGATATCCTCGATGCGCCGGGGATCCTTCCCGATCAGAAATGGTTTCAAATAAGAATCCACAGCAGTCTGCACCACAAGCGCGCGCTGCGTATAGGTCGCACATCCCAAACCGTATAGACCTGGCTCTGACGTTTCTATTTTCACTACCACTAGATCAATACCATCCGGTGCGGTCAAAATGGTGCGCACGTCGCGAATCTCAAGGCTCATGTTAGATTCCTCCTGCGTTCAGAATACTCTAGAAAAAGAACATGCGTCCATCCATCATCGCCTGCGGCATCGGTAGGTTCATGCCACCATCGACTCTGAGCGTGATGCCAGTGATGTAACTTGCTTCTTCACTGGCGAGCCATGCCACAGCCTTCGCGACATCTTCGATCTGGCCCGCCCTTCGTAAAGGAAGCCCACTTTCAACCGCATCTAGCCACTTTCTTTGCTCCTGTGTCGGCTTGCTGAGCAAGGTGAGCCCAGGTGCGACAGCGTTGACTCGAATACCAAATGGGCCAAGCTCGTATGCCATGCTCTCCGTGGCTCTAGCCAGGGCCGCCTTCATCGAACCATAGATGCTGTCGTGGTTCGTCGCGCGCTCATAGTGAACAGACGTAATATTAACGATGTTGCCATGAGTCCGCCTTTCTTTCATAAGGCGCGCCGCCGTCTGCGCCGCCTTAAATGCAGCTCTAAAGTCTGTCCTAAAAACCCTTTCAAACTGATCTGACGAAAGTTCGGTAAAGGGCTGAAACACAGTGATGCCGGCATTATTCACCAGCACATCCAGGCGCCCCATCAAATCGAACGAGTCCTCCACAAGGCGCTCCGCCACACCATCTTCCATGAGATCCCCAGCAAGAATCTCGGCGCGCACGCCCATCTCTCGAATAACGTCAGCGACCTCCTTTGAACCCTCCGGCTCTTGACGGTGATGCACCACGACGTCATAACCGCGGCGACCAAATTCCAGCGCCGTCCCTCTGCCGATACCTCTACCAGACCCAGTGACCAGTACAACCTTACGATCACGATCCAAAGGACTAGCCCCCTTTTGGCCTTCTCACGTCAAGTTATGAGTGAACAAAAGCGAACGGATGAAACAATTTCCGTTCGCTCTTTCTATGGTTGTCAGTATTTGATTGTATTCGCTTGTACAAAAAATCAGTCAAAATAAACAGCTTTACCTGTACGAGCAGATTCGTAAATCGCTTCTAGAATTTCTGTGACCACGAGAGCCTGCTCAGGTTTTACCACCAATTCCCCATCGTTAAGCACGGCGTTGACCCATGTGCGAGCCTCTACCACTGCGGGGTCGGACGTTTCACCTGCATAAAAATCCACGCCACCAGCACTGAGCTGGATCTTATTCATGTACAACTTGCTGAAGTTTTCACCGTTTAAGCGGAGCCCGTCGTTCATGTCAGCACCGCCTTCGGTTCCACAAAGGGTGCAGATGGCTTCTCCAGTTTGAAGAGTGTTCAAAGCCCAGCTCGACTCAAGCACGATCGTCGCACCGTTTTCCATTGTAATAAAACCAAACGCAGAATCCTCCACAGTGAACTTCTTCGGATCCCAAGATCCCCATGCGTTCGCTGCGTTTTCCTTTTGTCCAAGCTTGTGGAATGTGGTACCAAGCACAGCTTTAGGCTTGTAGTTGTCCATCATCCAAAGTGTCAGATCGAGCGCGTGCGTACCGATGTCAATCAGCGGACCGCCACCTTGCTTGTCTTCATCAAGAAATACGCCCCACGTTGGTACCGCGCGGCGACGAATCGCGGTCGCTTTTGCGTAGTATACCTCACCGAGGTCCCCATGTTCTGCAACTTTTTTCAAATACTGGCTGTCTGGACGATAACGGTTTTGATAACCGATCGTCAGTTTCTTACCGGTGCGTTTTGCAGCTTCGACCATCTTGCGGGCCTGTTCAGCTGTCTTTGCCATCGGTTTCTCGCACATGACGTGCTTATCTGCTTCAAGAGATGCCACCGTAATCTCGGAGTGCATATCGTTCGGCGTGCAAACATGCACAACCTCGATGGAAGAATCATCCAGCAATTCTTTATAATCAACATAAACTTTTGCACCCTCAGCGCCGTACTTTTCCGCCGCTTCCTGTGCCCGCGATTCAATAATGTCGCAAAATGCCACGATCTCTACCTCGGGAATTTTGGACAAACTGGGCAAGTGTTTGCCATTAGCAATACCGCCACAACCGATGATCCCTACTCTAAGCTTTCGACTCATATGTAGTGCCTCCCAACATGAATTACCGTATAATGAAACCCTTTGCACGTTGTCAATCATACCACGAAAACCAGGGAAAGATGCAAGACTAGAGATAAAAATACCACTCACTATTTTATGCGCCTGTGCGCATAGATATACCGGTTTGCTCTGAAGCCTACTTTGCGTTACGCTGACCCAGTGGCACAAAGTCGCCACACAAGTTTACGGTGAAATGAGGGACCCATATGAGCGAACCGACGCAAACCATAGAAGGTTGGTACGCACTGCACGATTTTCGTACCATGGACTGGACTGCGTGGAAACGTGCGACGACCAAAGAAAGAGAACAGGCGATTGAGGAATGGGTGGAATTAAAGCGCGCCTACGATACATTGACGCAAGAGCAAAGAGGAAGCTTTAGCGTTTATACCATCGTAGGACACAAGGCTGATCTGTTATTCCTTTATTTTCGTCCAGCGCTCGAAGATCTAATCGCATGCAAGGCCGCATTTGAAAAGACGCGGCTCGCCGATTACCTCTACACCCCATACTCGTATGTGTCCATCGTCGAACTCAGCAGTTATTTGGCCCGTCCAGAAGTATCGCCGGAACAAGATCCTCGCCTCCTGCCAAGACTTCATCCAGGAGCGCCAACCGAGGCGGCTATATGCTTCTATCCTATGAATAAGCGGCGCGAGGGCAATGATAACTGGTATATGCTAGAAATGAAAGAGCGCGTCGAACTCATGAGAAGCCATGGGCTAATCGGTCGTAACTACGCAGGCAAGGTCAGACAAGTCATCACAGGATCTGTTGGATTCGACGATTGGGAATGGGGCGTAACCCTTTTTGCCGACGATCCGCTGCAGTTTAAGAAGCTGGTCTATGAGATGCGCTTCGACGAAACGAGCGCCCGCTACGCGGACTTTGGCCCATTTTATGTAGGACAAACTCTAAAGAGCGATGATGATTTTATCCGCTTCATTCAAGTCAAGCACTAATACGCGATGTTTTAATATCCGTGGTATGTCGATGAATTCTGTATCCCAGGGATGCTCCACGGGTTGCCGTAGTCATTTTCTATATAGCGAATAGCGGCGATCGCGTTATCGATCGGGTTCCAGATGTCTTGATGTCCTGGCATCGCGTATCTATAAAAGGTATCCGGCAGCATCTGCAAAAGCCCGCTGGCGTGCTCACCATCAACTAGGATGGGACTAACTGCAGTTTTGTTGCCGCCACTTTCATATCCCACCAGCACCATTAGCCAAGGAACCCACGTCGCGCCAACACCGGCATCCCCCGCTGCTTGGGTCAAGTCTTTTTGAAGCAAAGGCGTCTGCAGCACACCTGCCTCTGGTGGTGGTGCTGCTTGTCCCGCCTTTTTTGCGGCAAGAAGCGCTGCCGCGCGTGCCTTTGCCTCTTCGACTGCAGCGATCTGTGATGCTAAACGCTGCATGGTTCTGAGCGCATGTATGTGCGCCCGGGTGGCATCAGCGCGTAGTAACGCAGTCCGCAAATATAGCAGGTGTTGTCTTTTTGCCATATTCTTAATATGCTTAGAGATAGCCTGCATAGAAGAGAGTGCTCGAGCGGCGAGTTTTCTCTCCTCATTTTCAGATTTTTCGACCACTCTCACCTTGTTCAATAGGCGCTCATCCGCTATATACACGCTTTTTTGCGCACCTAATAGCAAAGCGGCGCTCGACATGCGCCCTAACAAATCCGAAAAGTTCCTGGCAGATAATAAAATTTGTAGATATGAGACAGAGCCCAGTTCGTACCAAGATAACACCTGCTCACGCATCTGGCGTCGCGCCTGCATAACTTGGTGGTTATCGCGCATCAAGAATATGCGATCTCGCGCAATCCGCAACTGCAGCGTGACCACGCGATTCCTAGCAGCTCGCTCGCGCTCATATGAACTTTCTAGAGCCGCTTTTACCTTCAGCCACTGACCATATGTAAGACGCTCTTCCCAATTCAAGTTGATCACATCTTGATTCAACCGGCTCGATTGTAGTTTAGCGTTATCATATAACTCCTTGAGGGTGTTCAGGTGATCAGACGCAGCGACGGCAGATCCGTTCAGCACCACGCTTAAGAGTAGTGCCAAACCTGTAAGGACATATTTTTTACGGATTTGTTTAGCCATAGGTGTATATTACCACTATTGGATACCCCGAAGGGGGCAAAATATAAACAACGCCAGGGAGGTGCAACGTGTCTAGTACATACTATTCACTTCTAATCGTGACGCTCGTGGCCTTTTTGTCACCATGGATATCCTACAAGTTGACACGTGGGCTCATCCCAGCCATTGTCATCGAGATCTTGCTCGGCGTGCTCGCCGGACCCGACGGCTTTAAGTTGGCTGTGTCTACACAATACGTCAACTTTTTGTCCACACTCGGGTTTTCATATCTGATGTTCCTTTCCGGGCTGGAAATCGACTTCGACCTGATTTTGCAGCGTCAATCCGATAAAGAAAAGCCTCCATGGTTTAAAGGCATACTGTTTTTTATCGCCACATTGGTGATCTCGACCGTGATCTCTTATGGCCTGCACTTTTTCGGGGTAGTCAAGCACCCGCTATTTTTGGCGCTAATTTTGTGTACGACGTCGATCGGCATCGTGACACCAGCCTTAAAGGAGAAGGGCTGGTTGCTGGTTCCATTTGGACAGGAGATCCTCGTCTTCGCACTGTTGGCGGATATCGTGACGCTCGTGCTGGTGGCGGCCTATACGTCATTTCATACGACTGGAAATGGTGCGGGCATTCTACTGGTTTTAGTTCTGATCCTGCTGATGGTTCTCACCTATCGCATACTGCGAGCAGTTCGAGGATTTCGCTGGTTGACGATCGTCGAAAATGCTACCAGCGAACTGGGACTTCGCGGCGCATTCGCGCTGATTCTGATTTTCCTGGCACTTGCAGAAGCACTCGGCACAGAGGTGGTCGTGGGCGCGTTTTTGGCAGGCGCGATCATCAGCTTGCTGTCTGAAAGGCATTCTGAGCTAAATCAAAAACTGAACAGCATAGGTTATGGATTTTTGCTTCCCATATTTTTCGTCAATGTTGGATTGACACTTAATCCCCGCTCGCTACCGACAAGTGGACCCTTTTGGATTCTGATGGCGTTGGTATTTATCGGGATGTACGCGAATAAGATGATTAGCGCACTGATTTTCATGCGCCACTTTTCTCTAAGACAAAGAATCGCAGCAGGAACGCTGCTCGGATCACAGCTCAGTCTAACCATCGTCGCGAGCAAGATCGGGCAACAAATTGGTGTGATCTCGACCGCATTTTCAAACAGTCTGATCGTGCTTGCCATCATCACATGCCTCGTATCGCCTGCAGTGTTCAATCATTTGGTCGGCGACCAGACCGAGGTGGAAGATCCCCAAACCGGAGGCACACTGCCGCCAGACTTCCTGCCAGAGGGGTGGCAGATCGCGCAGATCGAAGTGCGGTCACGGCGCTTCAATCAAACACCGATGCGCCGACTGCTCTTGCCGCCTGATGTGCTGTTCATCTCCATAGAAAGAGGAACTGAAAAGCTGATCCCGCGGGGCCATACGATACTTGAGCAGTTTGATGTCATTCACGTCATGGGCACACCATCTGCACTGCTACGCCTGCGCAGGCGCTTTGAGCGCAAATGATCTCACCGTGAGAACATCTTCGGATACTGACCTTCTCCTCAGATTATCTACATAGCGCTATGCATTCGACGTCAACATTGTTTCACATGCTTTTTCCATGCTAAACTCATATCGTGTGAAGCGAAGTATGGAGGCTCTTATAATGGACGAACGCGAACGTGTATTTACAAGGCGACGCTTCTGGTACCGATTCTGGACCATCGTCATGTCCGTTGGAATATTACTGTTTGTGTGCGGCCTAATTCTCATACCATTCTATAAAACCTGGGCGGCAGCGGGAATCGCCTACGGCGTGATCGTTATCATTCTAAGTTCCTCGTTTTTTTTCATCACACGTTCGCGGTACAACAAGTCAAGATTATCTTATCGAGCGTTTTTACATGCTCAATCTGCTAAAAAGTAATTCGACGCGATATGTTGATACAGTGGCTCAAGCACCTGATCAGAAGTCAAATTCTCGCTTTTCTCGTGAGCCTTCTGTTTATCGTTTCTATCGTTACGCCGACATTTACAGACTCGCCACTCACCGTGCGTCGCCAGTTGCAGTTGGATAGCGCCCATACGCTTTATGATCACCACGCAACCATTGGCACGATTTTGCTGCATGTGCCCATATTCGACCAGTTACCGTCCCTTTATAACGGCTGTGAAGTCACGAGCTTGGCGATGCTGCTTCGCTATGAGGGCTTTTCTGTGACGCCTCGCTTGCTCGCGCGACAGATCGGCCGTGATCCGACTCCGATCAAGATGGGACCTGGCGGTAATATTGTTTACTGGGGCAATCCGAACCTTGGCTTTGTCGGTAGCATAAGCGGGCGGACGCCAGGCTACGGCGTGTACCATGGGCCGCTTTTTCAACTCATGCGCCGATACCTGCCACATCGGGCACAGGACGTTACGGGCATTCATTTTCGCAACCTCTTGCGCATCTTGGCGACTGGACGACCCGTTGTCGTATGGACAACCATCAACTTTTCACCAGTCTCAAACTGGATTACCTGGGAAAGTCCTTCAGGCGCCGTTCGCGCGACGTTACAAGAGCATGCAGTCGTCACCGTCGGCTACAATCAGCATGATGTATTCGTAAACAATCCGCTAAATGGAGAGGCGAACGAACCTGTGCCCATCGCCTCATTTCGCGCCAGTTGGATCGCTTTAGGCAGACAAGCGATCACACTTTCGGCCAAAAGAGATGCCACTTTATTCAAGCGCAAAAGTATGTCACAATACGGGAGTACGAAGGCTGTCCACGGGGGAAAAAAGCCTTGAATCCGCTGATATCTGTCATAATTCCGACTTATAACCGGCCGCGTCTGCTTACAGACTGCCTTAGCACCATCGCACAAGACCCGTACAAGTACAAAGAAGTGATCATCGTCAACGATGCAGGGCAAGACGTGAGTGCCGCAGTAGAACCATTTGGCGACAAGATGAAGGTGCAGATACTGCAGTTGCCTACCAACCGCGGACATGTTCATGCGCGAAACGTTGGCTTGCAGGCTGCCGAAGGTGATATGATCATGCTGTGCGACGATGACGACATCATGCTGCCAGGTCATATCGACCGGATGGCACGCAGTTGGATGAAACGGCGCGAAGCATTTTTTTATTCCGACGCTGAGATCGTCGTCTATGACCATGCACACGGTGGACGACACCCTGTGTCGCGCACGCCGTTCGCTTTCGACTTTCGACCTGACCTGCTACGCCAGTGGAACCTGATCATCCTATCTGGCGCAACCTATGCCCACACCTTACACGAAGAAATCGGCGTATTTGACGAAGACATCAAGGAACACTGGGACTGGGACTTCTTGCTAAGAGTATCTGGGCGTTTCCCTCTTCGGAGGATACCTGTTGCAGATGTCCTTTACATGGTCAGCTCGCTCGGACAAAATCAGTCCGCAAACGCAACCAACATGTCCCGATCTTTGACAAGGCTGATACAAAAACACGAACTTCATGATTTACCCGTGAGTTCCTTTGCGCTCATGACTAAAGAGCCTGCGCTAAAAAAATATCGCAGACCCACTCGCCTCATTTGGGACGGCGCACTTCCGATCTAATGCATCGAGAAGTACGCCGTTTTGGCTATTCGAGGATTACCAATAGATCGCCAGCTTGCACGGAATCTCCAACTTTGACGATAATCTCACTTACTTTGCCGTCGCGCGGTGCTTGGATTTGCATCTCCATCTTCATCGCCTCGGTCACCATGAGATACTGACCCGCCGTGACCACGTCCCCTTCTTCGACCATGAGGCTCACGACAGTACCCGACATTGAAGCACCGACTTCACGGTCATCACTCGGGTTAGCCTTGCGGCGCTTATTGGCGGTTTCCGCCTGCTGTGCATCAAACACCTCAACCTCGCGCGGCTGACCATTTAACTCAAAAAACACCACGCGCGTTCCATCAGCCCTCGGCGATGAGACAGAGATCAACTTGATGATCAGCGTCTTTCCAGGGTCGATATCGATGGCCACCTCTTCGCCCGGCCGGAGGCCGTAGAAAAACGTGGACGTATCCAACACCGACAGGTTCCCATAGCGATTTTGCGACTCGGCAAAATCCAGAAAGACTTGGGGATATAGCGAATATGAGCACACGTCGTGAGAAGTGACGATTCTACCAGTCTTTTCACTGAGTTCATGCGTCAAACTATCAAAATCCACGGCAGGCAAGATACTTCCAGGTCGCACTGTCAGCGGTGTGCGTCCCTTTAATACGGCGCTTTGCAGCCACTGCGGAAACCCGCCAGGTGGTTGCCCCATGTATCCCATAAAGTAATCCACCACAGACGCCGGGTAATCGAAATCATTGGCGCGCGCCTTTAGTTCGTCTGGCGTCAAGTGGTTCTGCACCAAAAAGAGCGCAAAATCCCCGACCATCTTCGAAGAGGGCGTCACCTTGACGATGTCTCCGAGCATATCATTTACATACCTGTACGCGCGTTTTACTTCGTCAAAACGCGCACCAAGTCCCAGAGACTCTGCCTGTTTTTGCAAGTTTGTATACTGCCCGCCAGGCATCTCATGCTCATATACATCCGAGCCACCAACATGTTGGCCCGTCTCGAAGATCGAGTACATCTCTCTGACCGCCCCGAAGTACGCGACGATGTCCTGGAGTTTTTCCGGACTCACATGCGTATCCCGCTCTGTCCTGGCGAAGGCGGCTGCAACAGCAGTCGAGCTTGGCTGAGATGTGAGCCCAGACATCGAACTGACAGCCACATCCGCGATGTCGAGACCAGCCTCTGCAGCTTTCATAATGGTCGAGACGCCAGTTGCTGCTGTGTCATGCGTATGCAAATGGATCGGCAGTCCCACGTTCTCCTTCAGTGCTTTGACCAGTTCGTAAGCGGCAAAAGGCGTCAATAAGCCTGCCATGTCCTTGATGGCCAGGATCTGGGCTCCAGCCCGCTCAAGCCTCTTGGCAAGATCGACATAATAGTTAAGAGAAAACTTGTTGCGGCTCGGATCGAGAATATCGCCCGTATAGCAGATAGCAGCTTCAGCGATCTTTCCGTTTTGGCGGACACGATCGATCGACACTTCCATGTTGGGAAGCCAGTTTAAGCTATCGAATATGCGAAAAATATCAATGCCCGCATGCGCCGCCTGATCGATAAAATTCGTCACAACATTATCCGGGTAGTTCTTGTAACCCACAGCGTTCGCGCCGCGCAGCAACATTTGAAAAAGAATGTTGGGAATGCGCTCGCGCAGCAAGATAAGGCGCTCCCAGGGATCTTCTCGCAAAAACCGCATCGAAGAATCAAACGTCGCGCCACCCCACATCTCTAGTGAAAAAAGCTGGGGTGTAACATGCGCGATCGTCTCAGCGATGCGCACCAAATCATACGTGCGCATGCGCGTCGCGAGAAGCGACTGATGCGCATCGCGCATTGTGGTATCAGTCAGCCATAAACGATTGTCACGCTTGATGTGCGCGATCAGCCCGTCGACACCCTCGCGCAAAAGGACGTCGCGCGTTCCTGGTATAGGGGGCTCCATAGTCGAGTACGATTTGATGCGCGGCATGTGCACGATCGGCTTTTTCGTCCCAGGTCTCACACCTTCAGAACCATTTACCGTGACTTCTGCGATGTAATTGAGCAGCTTTGTGCCACGGTTCAGCCGCTTGCGAAATACGAATAGTTCTGGGTGCGTGTCGATCAAGCTCACGGTGTACGTGCCATTTAGAAACTCCGAGTGGTTGATCACATTATCTAGAAACGGGATGTTGGTCTTCACACCGCGAATCCGAAATTCCGCCAGTGATCGCCGCATTTTTGCGACTGCCGCAGGAAAGTTGAGGGCCCATACTGATACCTTCTCAAGTAGCGAGTCATAAAACGGCAAGATGCGCGCTCCGCTAAATCCGTTGCCGCCATCGAGGCGAACGCCAAACCCAGAACCCGCACGATAGGCGATGATGCGCCCCGTATCTGGCATAAAGTTGTTTTGTGGGTCTTCAGTCGTCACACGACACTGGATCGCATATCCACGGCTGACGATGTCTTTTTGATCCGTGATGCCGATCGTCGCGTCGGACAAATGCGCCCCCTGAGCGATCTGAATCTGCGATTGCACAATATCGATGCCCGTGATGAGTTCTGTGATCGTGTGCTCAACCTGAACGCGCGGGTTGACCTCGATAAAATAAAAGTGGCCATCGTCTCCTAGCAAAAATTCGACCGTACCGGCGTTGACATAACTCACGTTCCGCATAAGCTTTATCGCTGTATCGCAGATTTCCTGACGCAAAGTATCCGGCAGCATCGATGGCGCCACTTCGATCACCTTTTGGTGCCGGCGCTGAATCGAGCAGTCTCGCTCGAATAAATGCACGATGTTGCCGTACCCATCACCCAAGATCTGCACTTCAATATGCTTTGGATTGCTGACGAGCTTCTCTACATAAACTCCTGCCGTTCCGAATGATGTCTGCGCTTCCGAACTCGCACGATTGAATGCCTCTTCAAGCTGTGCGTCCGATGTTACAACGCGCATGCCGCGTCCACCGCCGCCGCTAGTGGCTTTTAAAATCAAAGGATATCCATGTGTGTTAGCAAACTCGCGCGCTTCTTTCACAGTGACTTCGCCTTCACTGCCAGGCACGACCGGGACGCCGGCCGCGATGGCAATTTTTCGGGCAGCAACTTTGTCCCCAAACACCTCTAAGTGCTCCGCTTTAGGTCCTATAAAGATGATACCCGCCTCTGCACAGGCACGTGCAAAGTCGGCATTTTCCGATAGAAAACCATAACCCGGATGAATGGCATCGCAATCGTGACGCTTAGCAATCTCTATAATCGAAGGAATGTCGAGGTATGCCTCGATCGGTCCCTTGTCCTCGCCCACCAAATATGCTTCGTCCGCTTTATAACGATGTAGCGCTAAAGTATCCTCTTTTGAGTAGATGGCAACCGTTTGAATCGACAACTCGGTACATGCTCGACAGATACGGATGGCAATCTCACCACGATTGGCCACCAAGACCTTTTTGAATTCCACTCGATTCTCTCCCTTGTCGGTGCAACTCTCATCATTAGTTTGTCACTGTATTTTAACATGATGGACTAGCGGATGCGTCATCCAATCATTGCATCCGCCCTAATATTTATGCACGGTAATCGGCGAGCCAGTTTCACGAAGAAGAAGGAACACCTGTGGCGCGCCAGTTGATGGCTGAGATTCAGCTACCGCAACAGACGGTCGATCGGATTGCATACATCGTCGGCCATCATCATCAGCCAATAGCCAAACAATATCCGGATTCACTCGAAGCGAATCGGTCTCTTAGCGGGTTGGCGCGTGTCATAAAGCCATATCAGCGAGACTCTAAGATTTGAAAACCCTGTGCATCAAGGGATGCCAACGCTTCATCGATGGCCGCCTCTTCTTTGGCCGCGAGCGTATGCCGATGTACTCCACCAGCCAAACTGAGCAAAAGAGGGACTTGATAACGACTCACTCGCTCTGTAAACGCCAAGACATCCCGTCTAGAACTAAACATTAAGCTTGCTACAAATTCCCCATAAATCGGGTGGTCGACTGAGACATCAAGCACTTCTACCCCGGCATCAACCAACGTCAGCAATTCCCTCTCAGCATCTTGCGGTTCATGCCTGATCGTCATCACGCGAAAGACCCGGTTAGAACG
>JAKACY010000017.1 GCA_021821025.1 Bacillota bacterium
TCCCGTTCACTGAGCCGAGCGCAGAAGTGGACGTGAGGTGTATTTACTGCGGTGGTGAAGGCTGCTCTACGTGCAAGCACACAGGGTGGATCGAGATTTTGGGGTGTGGCATGGTGCACCCGAACGTGCTTCACACAGGTGGCTATGATATGCCGGATGTGACAGGGTTTGCGTTTGGCATGGGCGTGGAGCGGATCGCAATGCTGATGTACAAGGTGACGGATATTCGACATTTTTACACGAATGATTTGCGTTTTCTCGAGCAGTTTTCGGGACTCGCGCGTTAAGGGGTGACACACTTTGAAAATTACGTGGCAGTGGCTCGGTGAATACGTGGACCTTACGGGACTTACGCCGCAACAGGTGGCGCAAGACCTAACAAATGCCGGTATTCCGGTGGAATGGATGCAGCCGATTGCAGGTGGTGTCGACGGCGTGGTCGTAGGCGATGTGCTTGAAGTCAGATCACATGAAAATGCAGATCGTCTGCGCGTATGCCAAGTTGAAGCGGGAACTGGCGGTGTTCTTAATATCGTGTGCGGGGCGCAAAACGTGGCGGCAGGTCAGCGCGTGCCCGTGGCACTCGTTGGCGCGAGCTTACCTGATGGCAAGATCAAAAAATCGAAGATTCGCGGGATCGAATCGCAAGGCATGATCTGCTCGGCGGCAGAGCTTGGCCTCGATGTGCGTCTGATGTCCAAAGAGGCCAGCGTCGGCATCTTGGTGCTGCCAAATGATGCGCCGATTGGCGAGTCGATCGTGAACTATATGAAACTCGATGACATGGTGATGGAGCTAGAACTGACGCCGAACCGCTCGGATTGCTTGTCGCTTCGCGGGGTCGCGTATGAAGTGGGCGCGATTTATGGGCGCAAGGTGACGATGCCGCATGTAAGCTTGGATCAGGTCGCAGGCCCGCAGGCGAGTGATTTGACGCATGGTTCGTTGCCTTTGTCTGTGAGCATCGATACCAAAAAGTGCAGCGCATATTCGGCCTTGGTTGTCTCCGATCTTGAATTAAAGTCATCGCCGTTATGGATGCAAATGCGCCTCAATGCCGTCGGCACGCGTGCGATCAGCAACCTCGTCGATATCACGAACTATGTCATGTACGAATGGGGGCAGCCGCTGCACGC
Source organism: Bacillota bacterium (assembly GCA_021821025.1). Taxonomy (GTDB): domain Bacteria; phylum Bacillota; class Bacilli; order Alicyclobacillales; family SLC66; genus JAKACY01. Next base: position 1,137 of record JAKACY010000017.1, read on the forward strand.
ATTTGATTATGACGCGATCAGGCAACATGCGATCGTGGTGCGCCAGGCAGAGCGCGATGAACGCTTGGTGACGCTCGACGATCAGGAACGATCCCTTACGCCTGACATGATCGTGATCAGCGACCCGGAGCGTGGACTTGGACTTGCGGGCGTCATGGGAGGCCTCAACAGCGAGGTCAAGGATGACACGAGCAGGGTTGTGATCGAGTCTGCCATCTTTGATCCGCTGCAAACGAGGCGCACGGGAAAACAGCTCGCCCTGCGTTCTGAAGCATCCCTGCGCTTTGAAAAAGGCATGGATCCTGATGCGACGCTGATGGCCCTTGCTCGTGCCGCACAGCTTATGACAGCGCTCGGCGGCGGACGCGTGGCGTCACAGCCTGTCGTCGCAGGCGACCTTGCGTGGGCTGGCGTCAGCGAGCCCTTAGCTAACCATGCGCATGGCGCAAAGGACGATGCATCAAGTGGTGCACCCAAGGGCTACGCGCAAGTGTTGGTGAGAGCGAAGCGCGTGTCAAAAGTACTTGGCTATACAGTGTCGACGAAAGAGATTATGGACGTTTGCGATCGACTGCAATTTGAAGCAACTCTGCAGGTTACTGAGCAGGGTGACACGGTCATCGTACGTGTGCCTGCTCGCAGGCCGGATATCTTGATTGAAGAAGATATGATCGAAGAAGTGGCGCGGCTCCTAGGGTTTGACCGCATTCCTACGGCGATGATTGAAGGTCCGCTGTCAGGAGGCTATCTAACAAAAGAGCAAAAACTGCGCCGGGCGCTGCGTGATCACTTGGTTGCGCTCGGAATGAACGAGATCTGGACATACTCTTTTATCTCGCCTGATGAGGCGACAAAATTGCGTCTGATACCAGATCACCCGCTCTCACATATGGCTACACTGTTGCGCCCGCTGTCAGACGACAGGCGCGCCTTACGCACGTCGATGCTGTTTTCTTTACTACAGGTTGCAGAATTTAATACACGCCACCAGCAGCAAGACCTCCGCTTATTTGAGATCGGAACAGTCTTTCATCCACATCAGGTGCCGCTGTCGTCGCAGCCGTCAGAGACGCCGCAATTGGCTGGAATCGTGACTGGCTCCGTGCAGCCATTTTCGATGCACGAGAAGGCGCGGCCGTTCGACTTTTATGACGTCAAGGGCATCGTGGAAGGCGTGCTTGAGTCAGTCGGTATCGCGCGAGACGCAACGGATGGCGCGAGGGTGAACTATGTTCGGGCGCAGGAGCCGTATTTTCATCCGGGGCAAAGCGCCTTGATCCAAGTCGAAGGGTTCACGATTGGAGCGTTTGGGAAGCTTCATCCAGGGGTAACAAAGGCGTATGATTTGGCAGACGTCTATTATTTTGAAATAGATGTGGATGCCCTCGTAGCATTGACCAAGGGCCCTTTATACGTCACCGAACTTCCACGCTACCCGCGCGTTGAACGCGACCTGGCGCTGGTCTTGCGCAGGGAGATCGCTGTGCAGGACCTGATTGATACGGTGCGAAAGGCCGCCGGGCCGTATTTGAAAAACGTGGATGTCTTCGACGTGTATACGGGAGAACATGTGGCGGACATCGAAAAGAGCATCGCATTGCACCTTGTTTTTCAATCGATGGAACGAACACTGCAAGATGACGAGATCAAGCGTGCGATTGATGCTATTATCGATGCTGCAAATACAGAGCACGACGCGACGCTTCGCAGTTAGTGTTACCCGATCCTAATATTTCGGATCAAGAAGGAATTTGCTGTGCGACATGCGAATACAGAACCGTGCAGGAGGTGTGTCCGGTGAGCGATCAACAACGTGTACAAGTAGATATCTTTGGACGGAGCTACACGGTTAGAGGAACGACCTCGCCGGAACGCGTGCTTCGTTTGGCTGCTGTGGTGGATCAGAAGATGAATGCATTATTTTCACAAAATCCGCGGCTGGATCATCAAACGCTTGCCGTACTGACAGCTCTGAACCTCGCTGAGGAACATGATGCACTCATCGAAGAGTATGATGCACTTCTCGAAGCGCTCGAACTGAAGGAAAAAGAAGGAAGCGAAGGCTGATTGCATAAAGTCTAGTGGGGTGGCCGCTTTGGATATTGCGGATTACGTAATCCTGGTTGTGCTGCTTTTTAGCGCATGGGATGGATACAGAACTGGGCTGGTGAAGCAACTCGTTCGCCTGACTGGAACGATTCTCGCGTATGTCGTGGCATGGCAATTTCATGGCATACTGACTCCGATAGTGGATCATTGGTTACTTGGCACAGTATTTAAACATGTTCACTCTCTTTCTTCTGCATCTATACCGATCGTGGGCCTTTTGGGCTCTGGGACCACGATCCCAACGGTTGCCACGATCGCAAAAGCGGTTGCGAACGCATTGTCGTTTGGCGTTGTGTTTTACGTGGCGCTCATCGTCATCAGATATTTGGGCCATCTGCTGAATACTCTGTTTTCGCTGCCTGTATTGTCCTTTGTCAATCGTGTTGCAGGCCTGGTAGCTGGTGCCGTCGTAGCCTTTATGTTGATCGCGGTGCTGATCAACGTGGCGTCTTATCTGCCGGCATCGCCGATTAAAGCGCAGATTAAGCAATCGTCACTAGCACCGATGTTTCAGGAACCTGTGAAAGAGTTAGCGCATATTGAAGGCTCGTGGCTGAGTTCAGCCAAGCCGGCATAAAGTTTCATCGACCCGATGGAACTTGTGTGTTGACAGCATAAAAGGGGGCAGTGTGCCCCCTTAGCCTTTAGTGATCGTTCATTTAGTGATCTTTGGAAGATCTCATGGTCGTAGGAACAAACAAGTCCACGATACCGATGATGAGCGAAGCTAAAAGCGCGCCCCATACCGTCACTCGCATGCCTGGTACGACGGCTTGTGCCAAAAAGATGACCAGTGCACCGACGAGGAATCCAACGACACCACGCCCATATGGCGAGATGTTGTTGCCAAAGATGCGTTCAAACACCCAACCGATCGCTGCGATCACGATCGCTGCTAAAATCGCCGTCCAAAATCCAGCGATGTAAAATCCTGGAACGATCCAGCCAACCACCATTAAAACAAGCGCTGAGACGACGAATCTCACGATGGTTCCCAACATTAAAATGTCACCTCCGTGGGTCATTTACGCGTAGTGTTTCCCGTTTCCTCGGGAATCATGAAAATGAGGAAGTGAATTTTATCTATGAATGAGCGGGTCCTAAACATTTTAGAATTTCCTAAAATCCGCGAGGCTGTTGTAGAGCAATGCATTACGCCATACGGGCAGCAACTGGCCGAACAATTAGAACCGCTGCGTGCCCTGTCTGATGTTGCAGACGCACTTGCTCTTACATCCGAAGGTTATGCGGTCTATCGGTTAAAGGGTGCGCCGCCATTTCCTAGGACGATGGACGTGCGTTCACCAATTATCCGCGCGCAAAAAGGTGGCATCTTGTCAGCGTCGGAACTCGTAGCGATCGCTCTGACTGCGCGCGCCTCGCGGTACGTCTCGCGGTTTCTTGAAGATGTGGCGCAAAGAGTAGAGTTGCCGCGATTTTTGGACATGGTTCCTACCTTGGCCGTGCCAAGAACGGTTGAACAAGATGTCTTATTTTGCATCGATGAAGATGCAGTGATCTTAGATCAGGCCAGCCCAGAACTCTCCTCCATTCGGCGCGAGATGCGGCTGATTCAGGAACGCATGAAGCGAACGCTTGAAGAAATGCTGCACTCACCAACTGTGCAGAGGTATCTGCAAGACACGATCATCACGATGCGCAAAGATCGGTACTGCCTGGCTGTGAAAGCGGAGAACCAGAGCCAAGTGCGTGGCGTGGTGCACGATGAGTCTGCGTCTGGGGCAACCGTATACGTCGAACCTGAACGCGTGTTTCGCCTCGGCAATGAGCTCACAAAGCTGCGTGGCAACGAAGAACGGGAGATCGAGCGGATCTTGCAACGCCTTTCGAGTTTAGTGATGGGTCACGCAGATGTTCTGCAAGAAGCCATTCGTTCCCTAGGCATACTGGACTTTGCGATCGCAAAAGCGATCTATGCTAAAAAAGAGCAAGGTGTAGAGCCGCGCATCGTCGAGCAAAGCCGGCTGCATATCAGGGCGGGGCGCCACCCGTTGTTAGCAAAAGATCGTGTGGTTCCCCTCGATGTGAGAATTGGCGATGATTTCCATCTACTGGTGATCACGGGTCCAAATACCGGTGGCAAGACGGTGGCTTTAAAAACCATGGGACTTTTGACCATCATGGCCTTGTCGGGACTCTATGTACCGGCTGCCGAAGGCACTGAGATCGGATTTTTTACAGAGGTTTTCGCAGATATCGGCGACGAGCAGAGCATCGAACAGAGCCTGTCGACATTTTCCAGCCATATGAAAAATATTGTGCACATATTGGGTGAAGCTGATGACCAGTCGCTCGTACTCTTCGATGAACTGGGAGCGGGTACAGATCCGACCGAGGGTGCAGCGCTTGCCATGGCGATCTTGGATACCTTGCGGCTACGCCATGTATGCGCACTGGCGACGACGCACTACAGTGAACTAAAGGCATACGCCTATACAACGCCTGATACGATGAACGCTAGCGTCGAATTTGACTTGGCAACCCTTGCGCCCACGTATCGCTTGTTGGTGGGGGTTCCGGGACGGTCCAATGCATTTGCAATCGCGCGGCGTTTAGGGCTCCAAGCCGATCTGATTGAATCTGCGCAAGAGAAACTGTCTACGAACGATATAAGAGTCGAGGATTTGATTGCGCAACTGCAGCATAGCGTGATCGTGTCGCGAGATGAGGAAAAACTCGCTAGGGATTTGCGACTGCAAGCGGAAGCGCTTGAGAATAAATGGCGCGAAATGCTGCAAAAAGAGGAACAAGAACGAGATCGAAAGCGCGCGCGTGCGGACGATGAATTGCGTCAATATATCAAACGGGCGCAGCGCGAAGCGGATATGTTATTGCAGGAGCTTCGTGAGTTAAGGGCTGAAGGTATCAAGCTTAAAGATCATGAACTAGCGGACGCTAGGGGCCGCCTAGAACGTTTGTCGCCAGGCCAATCCTTGCATATCGCGCCAAAATCTATTGCCAAGAAAGAAATTCGCGTAGGTGACGAGGTTCGTGTGCTGACGCTGTCTGGTCAAAAGGCCACCGTCATGGAGATCTCAGGTGACGAGGCGCTCGTCGCTGTGGGAGCCATGAAGATGAAAGTCTCGAACGCGAACCTTGAACTCTTAAAAGCGCGAGAGAAAGTGGCAACTCCGACGACGCTGTTTACGCGGACGTCAGAGACCGTCATGGCGAGCCTAGATATTCGCGGTGAGACGATCGAAGAGGCGATTTTAGCCGTCGATCGTTACCTTGACCGTGCAATTTTAGCTGGATTTCATCAGGTAACGCTCATCCACGGCAAAGGCACAGGTGCGCTGCGGCATGGACTGCAGGACTATTTACGGGCGCACCCGCGTATCAAGAGCATGCGTCCTGGCGGTCAGGGTGAAGGCGGCAGCGGCGTGACTGTGGTCGAGTTTTCGTAATCCTCGTATAGTGGAAAGCCCCCGCGCGGATCGGTATCATGCGGAATCGCTTCGGTCAGATCGAGCGGCGCAAAAAGTGCATCTTTGTCATCGAGTACAACTTGTGGCCGCTCGATCAGAATTTCTCTGCGAATCTCTGTGACCGGTGTGAGTTCAGTGGCGAGGACCTTCTTTCCGTTCACCATCGTCGTCAGAACCAAACGGTGCATTTGGCATACCGTGCTCGGGGCAGTGTCGTTCGAAAAGACGTCCATCTCCGTTTCATGCGCTGCTTTGCAAAGTGGGCCAGCCAAAGCCCCGGATTTCGTACAAATCTGATAAGCATGGTAGCCTGGCACGTTTGCAAATTGTGTTTTGCGTTTGACGATGACAGGCCCAAGCGTCGATCCGAAGATACGAATTGGACGCAGCGTCTCACGGCTGCGAGCCGTCTGTGATAGGGAATGCGGGATGTCGTACCCGACCCAGATGCTCATCGTATAGTCAGTGGTGTAGCCGACGAACCACGCGTCCTTATTGTCATCTGTGGTACCTGTTTTACCGGCGACTGGCGCGTCATGTGTATATCTCTTTAGTAAATGAGCGGTTCCATATGGGCTTTGTATGACAGATTGCAGCATGGATGTGACCAGATATGCAGTACCTGGTGAGAATACGCGAGTGTGATGAACCGTGCGATCGTAGATCACCAGCCCTGCGGCGTTTTCGATCCGATCGATCAGGGAATAGGGTGTGTACACGCCCTGGGATGCGAGTGTCGCATAAGCGTTGGCGAGCTCTAATGACGTAACCCCCCTTTCTATACCGCCGATCGCTAGCCCTAGGCTTTGCGCATCGTTTGGTGTGATTCCCGTAAACCCTAAGCGCTGGGCAAATGCAGCCGCATTGTTCGTGCCAAGGCGCGACAGCGTTTCAATGGCAGGTTCATTGTATGATTGCATCAGGGCATCGCGCACAGTTAAGAGCCCGTGGAATTGGTGATCCCAGTTTTGCGGGAACCAGTCGCCACTCTTAGCGTAGGGATCATAATAATGGCGCGGGATGTCATCGATGATGCTACCGGTCGTTATCAGTCCGGTCTCGATAGCAGGGCCATACACGATAAGCGGTTTTAAGGATGAACCAGGCTGCCTGCGAATCAGCGCGTGGTTTACTTCGTTAGAAGAAAAGTCTCTACCGCCACCGAGCGCGAGAATGCGTGACGTGTTATTTTGCAAGATGATCGCGCCCGACTGTTCATCCGCATGCGTCAGAACATGCAACCCATCTTGATCTTCATACCTGTAGTGTGCTGGTGCCGGAAAGTCTTGTGCGTGAAGCGATGCTGCCAGGCGATTTTGAAGAATCGGATCGATCGATGTATAAATGCGATAGCCGCCCGTCTCAAGTTCCTCGCGCGCTTGCAGTTCTGATATGTGCTCAGCTTTTGCGATTAGACCAGGCGCCATGCGTTGCACGGCTGCAACGACATACGGCTCTTTACTTTCGTATGGTGAGCCAAATATCGGGTTATGGATGAGTTGAGATGCGATATTCTGCGTTTTAGCATTGCTGAGGGTGCTTGTGGATAAATCATGGTGCGCCCACATTCTATCCAAAATCCAGCGTTGGCGTTTCATGACGCTCGATAGATCGCCGCGAATCGAATATCGGCTTGGATTGTTTGGAATTGCTGCCAAAAATGCCGCTTGCGCGGGGGTCAGTTCAGACGCGCGCCTACCAAAAGCGTGCAGCGCCGCGCTCTCGACGCCGTAGATATGTACGCCGTGCATTGTACCAAAGTAGAGCGAGTTCATGTATTCAAGCAGGATTTGGGACTTTGTTTGGTGCCTTTCGAGTTCGATCGACAGCACCATCTCTTGAATCTTGCGCCGAATCGTTCTTTCTTGCCGTGGAAACAGCGCTAATTTTACCGTCTGCTGCGTGATGGTCGAAGCCCCGCTAGTGATGCTGGCGTGCCTGATATTATTCCAGGTTGAACGGACGATCGCGAAAGGATCGATGCCGATGTGGCGGTAAAAGTCCTTGTCTTCAGCTGCGATGAAGGCGGCAGGCAAATACTTTCCTGCTTGATCTAGGCGCGTGAGCATGCGGCGATCACCACTTCGCGCAAAGCGGCCGAGAACGGAGTGGTCTGCGCCATACACGATGGACGATGCCGTTAGATCCGTGAATGCCGAGAGGCGCAGAGGTGGGATATCATACAATAAATAAGCAAGAAAGCCGATGGCGCATCCTGCGGCAAGACCCATAGGGACTGCGAAAAAGGTGATCAGTGGCGCGCGTGTAGACATATGGATGACCCTCCCAACAGGTGTATTATGCGCCGATGCGTTGACACGAATTCCCTGACTGCATAAAATAAAACAAATTAACAGAGCGATATTCGGCTGCGCCGATAATGGACAGGAGAATCTGCGATTGTGGAAAATGATATAGATGCGATAGAACAAGAGGTAATGCGTCAACTGGCTATCATCAAACGCGGCGCGGTGGATATCATTCCGCAAGAAGAATTGGTAGCAAAGCTACGCAAAAGCGTACGCACGAAAACCCCGCTTTTGGTTAAATTAGGGCTGGATCCATCCGCACCAGATATCCACATTGGACACACGGTCGTGCTCGAAAAAATGCGCCAGTTTCAAGAGCTCGGGCATATCGTGCAGCTTGTGATCGGTGATTTTACGGGTCGTATCGGAGACCCTACAGGAAAGTCCGAGACGCGAAGACAACTCACAAAAGAGCAGGTCGAGGAAAACGCGCGAACATACCAGGAACAGATCTTTAAGATTCTCGACAAAGATGCCACACAGGTACATTTAACTCGACGTGGTTATCACCCCTGACGTTTGCCGATGTGGTGCGCTTGGCGTCGACTTTAACTGTTGCGCGCATGCTGGAGCGAGACGATTTTAAAAAGCGCTTTACAGAAGGTGCGCCGATCAGTATCCATGAGTTTTTCTACCCGCTGATGCAAGGGTATGACTCGGTCGCCTTAAAGTCGGATGTGGAACTCGGCGGCACAGATCAGACGTTTAACCTGTTGATGGGGCGAACGCTTCAAAAAGAGTACGGGATCGAGCCGCAGATCGTGATCACGATGCCCCTCATCGAGGGCTTAGATGGCGTCCATAAGATGTCGAAGAGCCTCGGCAATTACATCGGCGTGACCGAGGCGCCGAAAGAGATCTATGGTAAGGCGATGTCCGTTCCGGATGAACTAATGGTCAAATACTTCACATTAGTCAGCGGTGTGCCACAAGAGGAGGTCGAACGCTTGGCGAGCGAACTAGAAAAGGGTTCGCTACATCCGCGTGACGCCAAGATGCGTCTGGCGTACGCCCTCACGTCGCGCTTTTGCGGGCAAGACGCTGCTAAAACGGCACAGAGCGAATTTGTGCAGATCTTCCAAAAGCGCGCGCTGCCGACGGATATTCCGCCATATGAACTCCCGGCGGCATCAGTCACCGTCGTGGCGCTGCTCGTGTCGGCCGGCCTTGCACCAAGCAACTCTGAGGCGAGGCGCCTGATTCAAGGGGGTGGCGTGCGAATTGATGGACAAACGATCGCATCTGATCAAACGTTCGACCCTAAAGATGGCATGGTGGTCCAAGTAGGCAAGAGGCGGTTTATCCAGCTTGTCATTCGTTAAGCTAGAATTGCTAGTCCACGCATAGAATGGGATCAAGTGCATGCGAAAGGAACCCATTCTATGCGTTTTAAATCATTTAAGCCCCGTCGCAAGATGTCCCTAGGCCGTCGCGTCACCATCTACAGCATGCTGTTTCTTGTGTTTTCGATGCTGCTTTTTTATGAGAGTGTGCAACTCTTGGATCGCAGTTTAAGGCCGCCTTTTATGGCGATGGCAACTGGGATCGCGCGGCAGATCGCGACGCAGGCGATCAGCGATGCACTCACGAAGCGGATCGCGGAAGACGCGCAGTATGCGCGCCTTGTCGTGCTGGATAAGGACCAGTCCGGCAAGGTGACTAGTGCACACTTTAATTTTGCAGAAGTCGCGAGAATTGAAAGTTTAACGACACTTCGCGTGCAGCATGTATTGACACGGCTTGAGGAACGAACGATCTATGTGCCTGCACTGCAAGCCATGGGCAGCGCGATCTTAGCCACGCTTGGCCCCTCTATTCCGATTCGCATCGTCCCACTTGGATCAGCACAAAGCGATGTTGAACCCGTAGTTCAGACGGCAGGGATCAACCAAACTGTGCACATCTTATACCTTCACATCATCGCGCAGGTGAGTGTGGTAGTTCCTTTTGTCACACAACCCGTTCGCGTCGACACGAGAATCCCAATCGCATATGTCATCTTTGTCGGATCTGTGCCACAGACCACGATTACAGGAAGTGGCATACCGGCGGCAATCGTTACAGGTGGGCACAAGTAGCATTGGCCCCGCCATCTTTTAGCCATACTACTCTTAGCATGGCGAAAGGGGATGGTTTCGTGACTGTTGAACTGCGTCCAGAACTGCGTACAAGTGGCGGAGAGATGATCAGCATCTTTCGCGGGGAAGATTGGATCGGGGACGCGTACCTGGTCTATCGCGAGGGTGATTTGTTAACGGGAACAATTCAGGTGGATTCCACCAGTGTCTCGCAGGAGGAATATGCAGACATTGTGAAGCTCGCGCGCGGATACGTGGAGGACTTAGCAGATGCATTGCATGTTCATGATACGTCAGTGATGAGTTTACACGGCGATATTCACACGGTGTTTGATACTTCGATGAACGTGGGTCATCTGCCGTCAGATGAAACTGCGGTAGAGTGGAATGTGGAGCAAGACGAAAGTGCGGATGATCCAAATGATTATAATCTCGTGCAAAAACGAAACTCAGACCGCAGTTAAAGCCCAATTTTCCTAGGTCCCTGTCATTTTGCCTACGGGCGCATATATTGCTACAGACATTGGACCTAGGAGGTCGAGATGAAGTGAGATCATATGTCGTCCAACAAGGCGATACCATGTGGAAGATCGCTCAGCGTTATGGGATTTCCCTCGATACACTGATCGCGGCGAACCCACAGTTGACCAACCCGAATGTTCTGCACATCGGTGATCGCATCAATTTGCCCATCACTGACGTGGCTGCACCTACGCCGCAAATCACGCATACGGCACCTATCGGAGGGGCTGCTTGGCAGTATGTGGTCAAACAAGGCGACTCGATGTGGAAAATCGCTCATCAAGTAGGTATTCCACTTGATCAACTGCTTATGGCCAATCCGCAAATCATCGATCCAAATAAAATTATGCCAGGACAGATCGTGAATGTTCCAGGCATCCAACCAAGCTATGGCGCCCCTTATAGCCCACCTAAGGCTGTGCCGTACAACAAACAAAGCTGGACCATGCCGAAAGAGTCGCTGACGGCGCCAAAAGAATCTTATACAGCGCCGATGGCGCCTGCTCCTATGCCTGCACCAGCGCCCATGATGCCACCGATGTTTCCGCCGATCAACGTGGATGCTGATTTTAACTTTACCAATATCAAGCAAGAGTCGGAAACGACGGTCGTGCAGCAGCCGAAGCCAATGCCTCCTGTGCAGCCGAAACCAGTACCAAAGATGAAACCGACGCCGCCCGCTGTTGCGAAATTTTACATTAAAGAAGAAGTCGTGCAGAAAAAAGAGCCGATCGGCGAGCAGGTGATCTGTTGGGATCCGTGCCTGCCGCCACCGATTGGACCGATCTTTGAGGGACCGTTCATTCCAGCTACGCCCACGGTACATCCGCCATTTACGCCAATTGACCCACATGTGACCAAGATGGTGAAGCCGCGTGAGAGCTCTTCGATGTGGGGTGGCGACTCTTCCTGGTTTAAAGACTCCTCTTTATAAAATTATCATATTTTCATCGGTGCAGGGCCGTTTGTACGAAGGCCCTGCACGTTTCGGGGTGGGTGAATATGATTCAAAGGTTGTCTTCCCAAGAGGTCGAAGAGATCACAAAAGCATACGGGCTTCGCGTCCGCGCCACAGTCCCTATGCGTAGCGTAACAGGGCTTATCACGGATCGAGGAAAGTTCATCTGCAAGCGATATGAAGAAAATAGTGGGATGCTGCCAGTTCGCATTCTAGCGATCGTGGACGTAAAAGACCAGTTATCTGACCTAGGCCTGTGTCAGCCCTATTTGCGAACAAAGATTGGGGAAAAGACGCTTGTGATAAATGGTGTGCACATCACAATAGAGCCTTGGATACCGGGTCGTCATGCAGATTTTCGGGTGCGCAGTGAGCGGATAGCTGCGATCAAGGCTGTGGCTAGGCTGCATGCGGTGCGTATTCGTGTCCCAAAAGTGCTGCATTTTCCGCCAACGCTGATGGAAAAGTTGTCTTATCGATTGCATAAGGCGCAAGAAGTCGTTGAACAAGGTCGCATGTCAGGGCTTTCGGAATCGCAGTGGAGGATTTGGAAAAAGCGTGCAGAAGACTCAATACGGCGATTGCCGACCGATCAACTTCGCATGCTCACAGAGCGTGATCGCACGCAGGGAATCACGTGCCATAGAGACTTGGCGCCGCACAACATCTTGGTTCAACAAGGTATGCCCGCGCACCTGATCGACTTTGATTTGGCTGGCGTCGATACGCCACTTTATGACTTACACCAACTGTTTGAACACGTTCGCTATAGCGCCCCTCGAGAACGCGACTGGGAAATGGAACTTCTGGAAGCTTACGCACAGATCGCACCCTTGTCTAATCTACACGTTCGCACACTCGCCTCGCTATCTACCTTCCCATCGATTTTGCTGCGAGAAATCGCAGAATCTGCTGGTAGAGCAATTGCCTCAAATGACCACAAGAGGGCCATCCGTGTGCAATTTGCGCGCACCATCGAAGAGGAGCGATTGGGCTTTAATCCATGATATACTATGGACATGAGTTCAGCTTTCGTGCGTGAGGAGGTCCAAGTTGAAGTTACTTCGCATCGCATTAGGACAAGTTTCCCCCCGCCTTGGGGATGTATCTGAAAATGTGCGAAAGCATATTGATTTTGCGACGAGCGCCAAAGAAAAAGGGGCGCATGTGGTCGTTTTCCCGGAACTTGGCCTGACTGGTTACCAGTTGCGAGATTTGGCGTTTCACGTGGCTCGGCCGCTCAACCACCCGGACATCACAAGCCTGATTGATGCCAGCAAGGCGCTTGATATCGATATGGTGTTTAGTTTTGTAGAGCAAACCCCCGCGTATCGTTTTTGCGTTTCTTCTGTTTACGCGACTAAAGGCACAATAGCGCATGTACATAGGAAAATCTACCCACCTACATATGGGCTATTTGAAGAAGGTAGACAGTTTTCTAAAGGTGATGCGATCGATTCGTTTTCACTTGGTGATCATCGTGCCGGCATGATGATTTGTGAAGATGCGTGGCATCCTTCGGTACCATACCTTCTTTCCGTAAGTGGGGTCGATGTTATGTACGTGCCCGCTGCAGGGCCAGGCAGGGCGCTGTCTGGCGATCCGCATTCTGGGTCGCAGATGTTTTGGAATCGTATGCTAAGGACGTACGCGCAGCTCTACACGAGCTTTATGGTATTTGTCAATCGTGTTGGCTTCGAGGATGGGGTGTTTTTCTTCGGGCACTCTTTCGTGGCGAGCCCCACTGGAGAATTTATCGGTGGATCCGAATCGCATGATGAGTGCCTTACGACGGTCGACATCGATCTAGAAATCGTGAGAAAAGAACGTTATCGATCTCCGTTTTTGCGCGATGAAGATATCTATCTGACAGAGCGTACCCTGTCGCGTATCATCAGGGAGGGAAGAACGTGGTAATCGCAGAAGTGGATTCTCTTTTGCGTTCATCTGTAGCAAATTCTGTCCCGATCCTGGTGGAATTTTTGCGGCAAGAGGTGCGCAAGACAGGCTTTGAGAATGTGGTCTTTGGACTATCCGGGGGCATTGATTCAGCTGTAGTGGCCTATCTTGCTGTTCAGGCGTTTGGAAGCGATCACGTGTTTGGGCTCATCATGCCCTATAAGACGAGCAGTAAAGCGAGCGTGGATGATGCGCTAAAGGTCGTGAACGATCTAGGGTTATCCGCTAAGCAGGTAGATATTTCACCGCAAATCGATGCGTATTTTGCGCAGGTACATACGACTGCGCCGCTACGCCGCGGCAACAAGATGGCGCGCGAACGCATGTCGATCATTTACGATCACTCGGTGGAATACAGAGCGCTGGCGCTCGGGACAAGCAACAAGACGGAACTGTTGCTCGGCTACGGCACGCAGTTCGGCGACTTGGCGTCCGCTGTCAATCCGATCGGCGATCTTTATAAGACGCAGATCCGTGAAGTGGCGCGATTGGTTGGTGTGCCTCAGAGCATTCTCGATAAAGCTCCGTCTGCGGACTTGTGGGAGGATCAGACGGATGAAACCGAACTCGGGTTTTCTTACGAAGAAGCCGACACCATCTTGCACCTTCTCATCGATGATCGCCTCTCGCTAGAAGAAGTCTGCGCTTATGGCTTTAAACCGGCACTCGTCGAGACGATTATGCGCCGCGTGCAGCAAAATCAGTACAAGAGGCGCATGCCTGTCATCGCGAAACTGTCTAGCCGCACGATCGGCATTGATTTTCGCTATCCTCGCGACTGGGGAATGTAAGGAGGGGGGTCATGTTTTGTCAGGTCACTCAAAATGGAAAAATATCGCTCACCGAAAGGGTAAGCAGGATGCGTCGCGCGGGCAGCTTTTCACAAAGCTTTGCCGCAACGTGTTTATCGCGGCCCGAAGGGGAGGTCCGAATCCGGATGTTAACTACGCGCTCAAGATGGCCTTGGAAAAGGCGCGCGCGGCCAGTGTGCCGACCGACACCTTGACGCGTACGATCGGCAAGGCGACCGGAACTCTTGAGGGTGTTCACTTCGAGGAGCTTTTGTACGAAGGGTATGGGCCTGCTGGAACGGCGATCATGCTCGAGCTCACGACAGACAACCGCAACCGGACGGCGGCGGAGATTCGCCATTTGTTTTCCAAATACGGCGGCAGTCTCGGCGAGTCTGGCTGTGTGGCATGGATGTTTCGGCGCGTGGGTACGATTTCCTATCCTGTTTCGGATCTTTCGCAATCGGATGATGAATTGATGCTGATAGCACTGGAAGCAGGCGCGGATGACTTTAAGCAAGAAGACGATGAGTACGTGGTGTATACGGCGTCAGACCTCGTGTCTGAGGTGGAAGAGGCGATGCGCGGCGCTTTACTCGCAGACGGTGGCATCGATATCGAATACGTGCCGGTAACGACTGTCAATGTGCCCGATGAGGAAGAAGAGCGCGTGGGTACACTGCTGTCCCTGTTAGAAGAGCATGATGACGTACAAAGCGTTTATACAAATGCGGTACTGAGCGAGACGGACGAATAGTGCGCATTTTAGGTATCGATCCAGGCTTTGGGCGCACTGGCTATGGCATTATCGATGTGATCGGAAACCGGCATGTGGCGGTCTTATATGGGTGTATTGAAACGAAACCGAAAAGTCAAACGTCGGTTAGATTGAAAGAAATATATGTATCTATTGCAGATATGATCGCGCAGTATCAACCTCAAGTCGTCGCTATCGAAGAGCTCTTTTTTCATCGCAACGTGACCACCGCGATTGCGGCCGCTGAGGCGCGCGGCGTCGCAGTCCTTGCGGCAGAGATGGCGGGCGTGGAGCAGGCCGAATATACACCCCTTCAAGTTAAGCAGGCGGTCGTAGGATTTGGCCGCGCAGATAAACAGCAGGTTCAACAGATGGTCAAGACCCTTCTTGGCCTGCGCGAAATTCCCAAGCCGGATGACGCGGCAGACGCCTTGGCCATCGCTTTGGCACATGCGCAAGCGCAGCCTTATGAAGCTCGAGTTCGCGCCTCGATTGCAGCGATTTCGCGTGAACCCCGGAGGAAACCGCCCTTATGATCGCCTTTTTGGATGGAAATGTAGAGATTTTAGAAGAGGACGCTGTCGTTCTGACAGTTGGCGGCGTGGGCTATCGGGTGCTCGTGCCAAGCCACGTGATTGAGAAACTCGAGCAGGGCGCCCTGTGTCGGCTTTATACCCATCAGCACGTGCGTGAAGATGCGCTCGCACTCTATGGTTTTCTGACGGATGAAGAGAGACGGCTATTTTTGCGCTTACAAAGCGCGACTGGTGTAGGGCCAAAGCTAGGCCTTCAGATCCTGAGCCAACTGGAAGCCTCACAAATAGTTCGGGCCCTGCGCTTTGAGGATGTACACATGCTGACGAAAGTGTCTGGGGTGGGCGCGAAGACGGCGCAGCGCATGGTGGTGGAGCTTAAGGATCGCTTAGATGATCTCGCGGCTCTCTTTGAGGCGCATACCTCGCCAGGGCCAGGGGATGGGGCAGCTCCCGCAAAAGGTGGCGCGAAAAAAGCTGGTAAAAGTGCCGATGTACGAGATGCGCTTCTTAGTCTTGGATACACAGATCGTGAAGTGGATGCTGCGCTGCTCGATGCTGCCGCCGACCTTGATGGCCTTAGTGTAAGTGACGCGCTTCGGCTCTTGCTGCGCACATTAGGCCGAAGTTAAACAGTTGCAAGTAAAAGGGGAGAGGCAAAGTGGCTGAGCGGATCATCGATGCCGCACACCTTGAAGAAGATGTCCGGGAGGATAGTCTGCGGCCGCGGTATCTCTCTGAGTATATCGGTCAGGAGACGGTGAAAGACAACCTGCGCATATTTATCGAGGCGGCTAAGTTTCGCCACGAGGCGCTGGATCATGTTTTATTCTATGGTCCGCCAGGTCTTGGCAAGACGTCACTCGCGCATATCATCGCCAATGAGCTCGGCGTGCAAATCCGCGTCACTTCAGGTCCCGCCGTGGAGCGCGCAGGCGATCTTGCGGCGATCTTGACGAATCTCAACGAGGGCGACGTTCTGTTTATCGATGAGGTGCATCGCTTGCCGCGAACGGTCGAAGAAGTACTGTACCCGGCGATGGAGGACTTTGCAGTCGACATCATGCTCGGAAAAGGGCCGAGCGCGCGTTCTTTGCGGCTTGATCTGCCGCCGTTTACGCTCATTGGCGCAACGACTCGGGCAGGTCTTTTATCCGCGCCGCTGCGCGACCGCTTTGGCGTAGTCTTACATTTAAACTACTTTCCAGTGAGCGACCTGGAGAAAATCGTGGCGCGTGCAGCCCGCATCCTTGATGTGCCGATCGATACGGATGGATCTCTTGAGATTGCACAGCGTTCGCGCGGAACGCCGCGCATCGCTAATCGGCTACTGAGACGTGTGCGCGATTTTGCACAGGTGATCGGGCAAGGCGTGATCGACGGTGAGACGGCGCAAGAGGCTTTGGCAAGGCTCCATGTGGATGCATATGGACTCGATGAACTTGATCGCCGACTGCTGCTCGGCATCATTGACCTGTTTGCAGGTGGACCGGTCGGCTTAGACACGTTGTCCGCGGCCGTCGGTGAAGACGCGGGAACGATCGAAGATGTGTATGAGCCATACTTGTTGCAGACAGCCCTGCTGCGCAGAACGGCTCGTGGGAGAGAGGCAACAGATCGGGCGTATGCCCATTTTGGTCGTGAACGAAAAACTTGATCACGTGTGATGTCCAATATGCGTCAGAAAATGACGCATCACTACGAACTTATTAGGAGGTGGGTACGCGGGTGATGCGTTTTGCGTTTCGGCGAAAGCGTGCAGATGAGTCTGCGCGCGAATTCGATCTCGAAGCACTCGTCGCCGCCGCCCAAAGTGGTGATGCGGATGCAAGGGAGACACTGTTAACAAGTTATCTGCCATTTATCGATCGTGTCGTTGCCAACTCATGTGGTCGAGCAGTGGCGCGAACTGAGGATGAGTTTCAGATTGCCCTCGTGGCGATGAACGAGGCACTCGATGCCTACAAGCTTGGTAAGGGCAGCTTTATCAGCTTCGCTGAGACGGTGATGAAGCGGCGATTGATCGATTATTTCCGCGTGCGCATGCGATTAAAAGAGGTGCCGATGTCGTCTTACGATGAAAAAGACGATGAAGGCAGCACCTACAATACGGTGGAGGTTAAAACTGCCGTCACAGCGTACAGCGATCAGGAACAGCAGTCTTTACGGGCTTTAGAGATCGAGCAATATGCGAAGGAGCTTGAAACATACGGTATTACATTTGAACAACTCATAACTGTGAGTCCAAAACATATGGATGCTCGCGACCATGCGCTTTCAATTGCTCAGATGATCGCAAGAGATCCTGAATTACGAGCTATATTTTTGAGTAAAAAAAGCCTGCCCCTAAAACAGCTGGAATCTCGCGTTACGGTTAGCCGTAAGACGCTGGAGCGCCAGCGCACCTACATCGTGGCAGTGGTGATTTTGCTTCTTGGAGATTATGAACAATTGAACGCCTTCGTTCAAAAGGGGGGAGAACGATGAAGCGTGGGATCATCATGAAGTTCGCTGATGAGCGAACCGCCATCGTTCTCACCTCGGATGTCGGATTTGTTTTTGTGAACCGCAACTCGAATATGGCTATCGGGGAAGAAATCGATGTTTCAGATGCTGGATTTATCGCACGACACTTGTCTCGCAGGCATAGGCATTCTTATAAAGGGATGATGCGGCGGCGCAGCGCATTTGCACTTGCCGGAGCAGCCGCGATGATGCTGATAGCAGTCGGTGTGGCTACGGTCAGCAATTTTACAGTCGTAGATGCGAAGCCTTATGCGTACGTGTCCATCGATGTAAATCCTAGCGTTCAATTTACGGTCGGACGACGCGATCAAGTGATATCAGCTAAAGGGTTGGATGGTGCAGGAAGATCGGCTTTATCTGGGTTGCATTTGACGGGGGATCGTGTAACTGCTGCAGTGCAGACTTATTTTCAAACGCTAGAGAAGGATGGCTATATCCACGTCGATCCGACGGTGATCGTCACGACTTCAAAAGCGAATGATGCATCGGGTAAATATTTGCCAGCGCTTGTATCGTCTATCGATCACTCTGTGACGGATGCGCTTGCTGGACGACGACTACAACTGGCGTCTCTTATGGTCGATCGTCCGGTTATGAATGCTGCATCGGTCTACCATGTTTCGAGTGGGCGTTTAGCCCTCTACGTAGAGGCGAGGCGAATCGGCCTTAAGGCCTCATGGAGTGATGTGGTTGATGGGCATTTGCAAAGGGCGTTCGGAGGGCAGAGGCAATTGTCTCAACTTATCGACCGGATCAAGAGCGACCAAGCTTTGACGCATACCCTGTCTAGCGTTGCGTCAGTGGCAAATTCTAGCGGGCATGCGCAGCCGGAATCGATCGATGAGGTACTGACGCAAAGTGGCGTCAAGCCAGTGAAGCCGCCTGCAAAGCCTCACGTTCAGGTTACAATTGTTCCAGCTCACCAGCAGTCCGAGGGGCCATCGCAGGAGCATCATAGTAGAAGACCTGAGGGACAATCACGTAGACAAGGTGAATTTAAAGTGCAGACACATGATGGACATTCAAACACGAGTAGTTCTCATGGGCGTGACGGGCAAGCGCAAAAGCAACGCGGCATCAAGCCCGAGGTTCACACGCAGGAGCACACGCATAAGAATGGTCAGCATCAAGGTCAGCCGCATGAACACAGCAACAGCAAGAGTGCAGACCACAAGGGCGCCGATGGCTACAGCCAAAATCAGCAACACAACAAGAGGCATGGCGAGGGACCAGATGGCCGCCATGCCACACCGGGCGGCTCTGCAGCGACGCAAATTGGGCAATCTCATGGGCACGGGTATGCTCCGGGGGAAAGTGACGATCAGAGTCGCCATAAGCATCAAGAACACGGCGGCGTACCAGGGCAAGGTGGTGGCATCTCCATCACGTTAGGTGGAGAGGGCAGCGTGACGATTGGTACCGGGCTCTCCGGCACAGGTGCGGGTGAACAAAATCTCCACGGCAATCATCACGGGGATGGTCATGGGAAGGGTCACGGGGATGGTCATGGTCATGGTCATGGTCATGGTCATGGTCATGGTCACAGGAAGGGTGACCATGGTGGTGGTAGCGGCGGTGATTAGGTGGATTTGGTAGTTTTGTTTACCTGTGATATATTGCTGTGTGTTGAGGCGGTGAATGGGTTGGAGGTAAATGACTATGATTATGAGCTGCCTGAGGACCTGATCGCGCAAACCCCAACGGCCGTCCGTACAGAGTCAAGGCTATTGGTGTATAATAAACAGTCAGGCGTGATCGAGCATCGCCACTTTTGCGAACTCCCTGATCTCTTATCACCTGGTGACATACTTGTGGCCAATGATTCGAGGGTGATCCCTGCTCGCCTTTTCGGCATAAAAGAGCCCACCGGGGCAGTCGTGGAAGTTTTGTTGCTGCGCCCTTTAGCCGAAAATGGAGTATGGGAGTGTCTGGTGAGGCCGGGTCGCAGAGTGATGCCTGGGCATACGTTGTCATTTGGTGACGGCCAGTTGCGGGCGCATGTCCTGAGTGTACTGCCAGGTGGCACGCGTGCACTGAAGTTTTCAGCTGAAGGCGAGGTTTTTGATCACCTTCTCGATGCGCTTGGGGATATGCCTCTTCCACCTTATATCAAAGAGCGCTTGTCTGACAAAGAGCGCTACCAGACGGTATACGCCAAGGAGAAAGGGTCGGTCGCGGCGCCAACGGCTGGGCTTCATTTTACCCAAGACTTGCTCAGTAAACTTGAACAAAAGGGTGTCGACGTGCGTTTCATCACGCTGCACGTGGGCCTAGGAACGTTTCGCCCTGTCCAGGCTGAGCAGATTGAAGAGCATCACATGCACGAAGAGTGGTACCGTGTTTCAAAGACGGTTTGGCGAGAGATCATGGATGCGCAAAAAGGCGGGCGTCGCGTGGTTTGTGTCGGGACGACGACTGTGCGAGCTTTGGAATCGGCTTTTGTGCAGCAAGAAGCAAGCGGAGAAGATCCCTTTTGCGCATCGGAAGACATTTCAGG
>JAKACY010000204.1 GCA_021821025.1 Bacillota bacterium
CGAAGATGAAAAGTATTGGGCGAGCGCGGAGATGTTTCGAACGACGGGGCAGCAGAAGTTTCACGACCGCTTTGTCGCGTTATTTCAAAGTGGTCTTGCCTCATATTACTCTCTGGGTTGGGCAGAAGTGGGCGGATATGGCACGCTCGCATATCTGTTGACAGATCACGCGCATGTGGATCAGGGGATCGCTGAGCAACTTTACGCTGGCTTTTTATCACAGGCAAAAGAGTATGCTGCGCAAACTAAGCGAGATGGCTATCGTATTTCACTCGAGTTAAGCCAGTATATCTGGGGGAGTTTGATGGTCATGTTGAATCAGGCTATGCATCTCATTATGGCGCATCGATTCACGCAAGATGCGTCATATCTTGACGCAGCGCTTGACCACTTTCATTACCTGTTAGGAAGGAATCCGCTCAACCAGTCCTATGTCACGGGCTTTGGGTCAAAGCCCGTGATGCATCCACACCATCGCCCGTCAGTTGCAGACAAAGTTCACGACCCGGTGCCAGGGCTTGTTTCTGGTGGGCCTAATAAAAATCTGCAAGATAATGCAGCCCGCGCAGCACTGCAGGGGCAGCCCGCAGCGCGCTGCTTTATCGATCATAACGACAGCTACTCGACCAATGAGATCACGATCTATTGGAATTCGCCGGCTGTGTTTGTGGCGGCTTGCTTTAATTAGCATCTGTGTGACATTCGCCACATAGAACGCCATGGGTTTGCCGTAGGATAATGGCAGAAGCTTTGCGAAAGGACGTGTGCCATGAAAATCCCGAATTTTAATACGCATGAGGGCGCGATCTTATATTCAAACACGGTGGGAACGAAGATCTCCCCGAAAGTCGCATCGTTTCTGTCGGAAGCGGCCGTGACGTGGTTGCGGGAGCATCCTGCGCGAGATGTTTTGGATATTGGTTGCGGGCCGGGTACGCTGTCACTGCCTTTGGCGCAAGGCTACCCGAACCTGTCGGTGCTAGGCATTGACGCATCGGTTGCGATGGTAGAAGAGGCCATCAAAAAGGCGCAGGCAAGCGGCATCACCAATGCGACTTTTCGGGAGCTTGATGCCGCTAAGTTGGATGATTTGACGGGAAGAGCGTTCGATCTGGCGTTAAGTAACCTGGCTTTCCCATTTTTCAATCAGCCACAAAAGAGTATGAAGATGGTCAGCGGCTTGCTTAAAGAAGGTGGACATACTGCGTTCACCGTGCCGGGAAAGCGCACTTGGGAAGAGTTTTTTGCGGTCGCAAAAGGCGTAATGGGCAGCATGGTGGATTTTGCACGACCGTTTTTGGTGAAGTTTGCGCAGGCGGAAGACCTGCCGAACGCGATGCAAGGCGCGAACCTGAACGATGTCGAGGTCAATTCATTTCTGGTTCCGTTTACCTTCGCCAATGGGACAGAAGTCCTCAACTTCTTTTCTGAGCTGTTTCATCTACTGGACTATGCGCCGCCAAAAGCGCGTGACGGCATCATTCAGGCGATTGATCGGGATTTTCCAAATGGATTCACGATGCACTATGAGGCGGTGTTGGTGCAGGGATCAAAGTAAAAATCTCATTGCTGATACCTTCCAATTTTACAAGCTGATACAATGATGATGGATTGAGGCGTCATGATCAAAGTGGTTACCCAGGAAGGGGTGCAACATGCCAAAAAAATTGTATGCCATTGTCGGGGATTATTATCACGAGCCGACCATCATAAGAGACGCGTTGCAGCAGTCGCTTGGGCAGCCTGGCGGTCACTATGATGTGGAATTCATCGATGAACATGACTTGACTGCAGCTTTGAATGATGATCCGGCGGGAGTGATCTTCTTCAAAGAGGACCGGGTAAACCCGGAGACTGAGGATGAGTTTCATTGGATGAAAGACGACATCCAGGAAGAGATCGATCGCTACGTACGCCAGGGCGGTGGGTGGTTGGCGTGGCACTCGGGCATGGCGTCATTTCCAACTGATGGGGCATACGTCTCCATGCTCGGCGGCTACTTTTTGCGGCATCCACGTGAGCATCAGGTGGTTATATACGCGCCTCGCGAGTCGCATGAGTTAGGTTCAGGCATGGCAACGTTTGCGTTTGCCGATGAGCACTACTTCATGCATCATGATACCGATGCGGTAGATGTCTTTCTTACCTCATCGTCGGTCGATGGCGACTCGGTGGCAGGATGGACCAAGCTTCACGGTAATGGCAAGGTGTGTTGCCTGACACCGGCTCACATGTTAGAGGGGCTTAACGACCCTGAGTTTCAAAAGGTTTTGCGCCGCGCTGTGGAGTTTGTGACGGGCTAATTCATACTGGTGATAAGTACCCCATACTGCTTAGCCATGACATCGCGCCCACTTTCCATGGCGGCCCTTAAAGCGTCTGCCACAGCTTGCTCATGCCTGACGCGAATCGGCCTCGGGAAAATTTGTGGCATCGTCGTTCTCCTCAGAATCATCTTTCACAATGAGACAATTTGTAGATGGGTGGAACAATACTCCTTTATTTGCGATATGTAGCATTGGAATATTTACAACATGTTATTCTTATAGTAAGATGATTTTAGAGGTGAGAACAGTGGCAGGTCATTATTTGCGGGTTCAAGAAGCTGCGTCACTGCTTGGGGTGGCACCTCCGACTATACGCTGGTACTGCTCACAAGGTATGCTGCCAACGTATTGGATAGGACGTGGTACGACTGGACATCGGAGGTTCTTGTATCAAGACGTCGAAACACTTGCACGCGAACTGGGGCGCGGCATTCCTGCAGAAAGGGTGTGGGATCGGGAAGGTGTTTGGAAGCTAAAAGATGCCGCTTTGTACCTTGGACTATCCACGAAATTCTTGGTGGATGGAGGATTTGTCAAATCCGGGGTGGAACTGACGTGGGAACAGCTACAGGAGGTTGAGCGCAGCATTTACGGAGATAAGTATGATGCTGCGCATGAGACTGATTTCACAAAGGGAACGGGGGATGATGAAGTGGAACATAATTCGATGGACGGGATGAGAGGCTGTAAGCATGGGCACGGCATGCATGATCCGATGGAGCGCTTGGATCGCCGGAGCCGTCCTGAATTTGGAAGAAGGGCGAACGGTCGCATGATCCCGCCGTGGCCTCCGATGAGCCCTTGGCAGGCATCGAAGATTGACCCAACGGACCTCTTGGCATTAAAGAGCGCCAAGCGCCACCTAGAAGCACAAAAGGCAGACATTGAGGATCAGATTGAAGATTTAGTGCGAAAAATCGAGTCGCACCCGGATTACGAAGGATAGAATTTCATGCCGGTTTGCGGCACCAAACGGCCGTTTGCGCATCGTAAAGCGGCCGAACACTTACTTTTTTGTTGCTCGAATATAGTACTGAATCGTTCTAAACTGCTCTTTAAGAGGCGGAAGTGTCTGATGATAGCCAAGCCTTTCGGTCACATAGAGCAACTCTTTGATCAGGGAATCGAATTCCATTGAAGTAGATTCATCATCTTGAGTCATGCCGACAAAGTCGACTTGTAAATCTGCCTGCTCAAACAAGAGCAAGATCTCGGGCAAAGTAAAAAAACGCAAATGGCTTTTGTCTAGAATTCCGGCCTCCTGATACGGGAACCGCCCCGACAGCAAATGATGCATCACGCTGATGTGGCCAATGTTTGGAATGGAAGCGATGATATATCCTTGCTTTTTAACATACCGCGTCAAATGACGTAGAGCTCCAAGTGGGTCAATCAGATGCTCGATCACATCGCCGAAACTGATGGCATCAAACCATCCCGGTTCATATGGCAGCACGATTGTTGCGGCGTCGCCGATCCACACCTCATCCAGCACCGTTTTGGCATCGATTGCGGCGTTGACATCGATCTCGATTCCCGCAACGAATGGAACTCCGCGGTTTTTCAGCGTCAGGCCGAATCCCCCGCAAGCACACCCCACGTCTAAAACACGCTCAACATGAGGCACAATATTCGCCAAATCCTCTCGACTCCAGAGACTATACCATGGCTTGATATGCCACTTATCGTAAAATTTCTGGGCATTTTTTTGGAGCAACTTCTCAAACGATGAATCGGATTTGTTCGTGATGCTCCCATAATGATGAATATAGGTGTCTCCGGCAACAACCAAACGGTATCCGGATCTGCGAATTCGCACAGAATAATCATCATCTTCATAATTGCCAATGCCAAAGCGTTCGTCCAAAGCGCCGATCTCCTCGTAGATACTGCGTTTGATCAGGAGACAAAATCCCACGAGTCGTAGTGTGTCGAACCAACGGCTTTTATCCGAAACATTGTGCAAGAGAGCGAACTCATGAAATTCAGCGATCGTGCGATAATCAGCGGCTTGGAACTGCACCCCTGATACGTAGTTGGTTAAAGGACCCACAGCGGCAATCCGGTCATCGTCTTGCAGGCAATTTAAGAGATTATCTAACCAATGATGGGATACGACGACGTCATTATTTAATAGGAGAATATGCGAACCCGTGGCCCGTT
>JAKACY010000205.1 GCA_021821025.1 Bacillota bacterium
TTTTACCGACTGCAGGAGGGCACCAAGCTGCTTCACTGCCTGGGATCCCTTTGTTAAATGCCTATGGGAAAAGTCAAGTGGATTTGGAGGCGATCACGAATGTTCTGCTTGCGGCGCTTATCCTGGTGATCGGCATGATATCGATCCGTTCTACGTCATGGCGCAATCGCTCTGTTGCGCCACTTGCGAGCATTCCTGATGAGGAGCTGCAGGCGCGCAGGAGGGTGCTCATCGATTCATGGACAGGGCTTGAGACGAGATTTTCGAGGGGCGAACTTTCTGAGAATGTATATCGAGCCTCGCGTGAGGACCTAAAGCAGGAATTGGTGGAGATCGATTTTGCACTACATGCTTAAGGATGAAGCGGCTGTGCCGATTCAGAGGAGAACGTATGTCTGAATGTGAAGATCTATTGGTGTTTGAGAACGTCACTCAATTAATTGGGGGCCGTACTTTACTGCATGGCATCAATTTTAGGCTACGCGCAAAGGAAGTGGTGGCGTTGCAAGGGCCTAATGGAACAGGCAAGACTACCTTTATCAAATTGGCTGCCGGTCTGTCGAAGCCTTCAAGTGGAATGATTCGAGTGTTGGGGCAGGAATCGAGTCGAAAAGCGCGCGCACAAGTAGGTGTATTAATGGATCAGTCTTTTTTATACGGAGATTTGACAGCGCGCGAAAATTTGCTATATTATGCATCATTATTCCACCTACCTAATCGAGTGCAAACTGTAGATGAGTGGCTTGCAAGGGTACATTTGCATCGAGATCGAAATGAGATGGTGCGAACGTTTTCGAAAGGCATGCGGCAGCGTCTTGCGATTGCCCGTTGCTTATTGCATAACCCGAAGATATTGCTTTTGGACGAACCATTTGATGGTCTTGATATCAGACATCAGGAATTGGTGGCGGATTGGATAAAGGACTTTAAGGATGATAACCGCGGGGTTGTATTTGTTAGTCATGATCAGACGATTGTCGAAAAGTTGGCGACTAGGAGCTTATTCATTTCGCGTGGATCTTTTCGTGAAGGTGCGGTGCTATGAACTGGCTTCATATCCTGATCACGATGATAAATAAGGATCTCATGATCGAGTATCGGACGAAAACGCTCTACATATCGGTATTATCGTTTGCAAGCTTAATGGTTGTGTTGCTGGGGTTTTCTCTGAATGGGACATCAGCCATGCCAGTTTCATGGGAAAGTGGAACACTTTGGCTGATCGTTTTTATCTCGTGCGTGATCAGCTTCAGCCGTCAAGATGATAAAGAGCGTTGGAGTGACGCCCACGCTGGCAACTTGATTGCCCCTGTCGACCGTAGTTTGGTGTTTTATTCTCGTGTCGCCACGAGCTTAGTGTTTGTCGCGGCAGTGGAGATCATCATAATCCCGTTGTTTTTCTTAATGCTGCATGCGTTTGTCCCGTCCCATTTGTTTCCCTTCATAGGTGTGATGTTGCTTGGCACTATGGGTTATGTAGCGCTAGGAACTTTTCTGGCGAGCGTGGTATTCGCCAGTAATCTGCGTGAAATTCTACTGCCTGTCATGCTATTTCCACTGTCGATTCCACTCTTTTTGGCGGTGATCTTGCTGACAAGTGGAACCATTGTAGGGGATATGCAAGGCGATCTCTTGTGGTGGGGCGTACTCGGTGCATATGTAGTCATATTTTTAGTTCTGCCTGGTTTGTTATTTGACTTGTTAGTGGAGGTATGACATGCGAAGCAAAACTGCTTGGATTGCCGTCGTGCTACTGGGAATCGGAATGGTTTTGAGCCAGTATCTCGACTTTATCGCTTCACCACCGGAACGACTGATGGGCAATGTCGTTCGCATCATGTATTTTCACATTGCGAGTGCCACCGATGCATTTGTCGCCTTTTTTGTCACAGCGCTCTGCGGTGTCATCTATCTGATTTTGCGGATTAAGAACGCCCGCGAAGTCATGAAGATTTGGGACACAGTGGCGGGTGCATCTGCACAGATAGGGCTTTTGTTTACTACCTTCGTGCTTGTAACAGGATCTATATGGGGTAGAGCGGTCTGGAATACTTGGTGGACGTGGGATCCTACCCTTACGACGACACTGATTCTATGGTTTTTATATGTTGGATATATTTTATTACGCGTTTCGATCCCTGACTCACGAAGGGCTGCTACTGTATCCGCAGTGTACGGACTGATTGCAGCGCTCGACGTTCCCATTATCCATCAGTCCGTAACGTGGTGGAGTGGGTTGCACCCGAGTGTTATTACAGATAGCGGTTTTAATATGCCGGATAGCATGGTCGTCACGTTGCTGTTTAGTTTCCTTGTTTTTCTCGGGCTATACGTGCTTTTGGTTTACATGGGTACAGCCCTGGCCAGTAAGCGGGCACAAATTGATGAGTTGCGTGAGCGTATCCGAGTTAAGTTGAATGAATTGGATGAGAGGGTCTGATGACGTTGGATTTGGGCTATCTTTTCGCGGCTGCGGCCGTAGTATGGATCGGTACGATGATCGTGGTGATCGCGTTTTTATCTCGACAAGGACGACTTCAGTCTGAAATTGACGATCTAAAACGTACGGTTGAAGAATTTGCAGACAAATACTGAGAAGTGTTTTTAAGCATAGTATCGGTTTGTGATGATCGCTCTGTTTCTAGCCGTGATCATTGGCGAAATCGCATATATATGGAAGGTATTCAGAATGCGTGGGCGTTGCAGGGGTTATTTGGATCAAAAATACGAACGTTACATTTATCTGCGCAAATTATGTTCGGTTTTTCTTGACTAACCAGTCTGATTGTTTCATAGTAAACATGTAGGATCAATGACGGTCAGGAGGCTACTATGGAACCTATACGAAAGGACTATTATGGTGACGAGGTACTGCACGTCGAACCGCATGGGATTGACCCGATATCCAGTTCAGAACGCCATGGGAAACCACATAGTTTGTTCACACTGTGGTTTAGCGCTAACTTGGAGTTTGCCACGCTGACGTTGGGCGTCCTGTCGGTTGGTGTATTTGGTCTGAACTTTTGGCAAGCAGCCATCGCGATTATTGTAGGTACCGTGTTAGGGACGCTGTTTTTAGGATTGCTTACGACATTCGGATATCGCTGGGGTGTGCCACAGCTGATTCAATCACGCGCCGCTTTCGGATTTGTAGGAAATTTCTTGCCATCTATTTTCAACTTCATAGCAGGGATCGGCTGGTACGCAGTCAATACAGTGCTGGGTGTTTACGCATTGCAGTGGCTGTTGCCAATCGGGTTCTTTCCAGACCTCGTGATCATGATCGCCATTCAGGCGGTCGTCAGTGTCTATGGTCACAACCTGATTCACTGGGTTGAACGTATCTCCGCCTTGGTCCTGGCAATCGTTTTTATCATCATAACTGTATATGCAATCGGCCATATTCATTTCAACATTCCGCAAAATATCAAAGGGGAAGGTGCGACCGGCACTTTAGGATCCTTTATATTATCGATCGCAGTTTCACTCTCGTATGTTTTTGGTTGGATGACGTTCAGCTCAGATTATAGTCGGTATTTGCCTAAGAACACTTCGTTTAAACGGGCGTTCAATGCTGCGTTTTGGGGCGTTGTGATCCCGTGCGTATGGTTAGAACTGCTCGGCGCTGGGCTTGCAACGATTAAATTCGTCGCCACTCCCACGGATTTAATTTCGGGCATCATGCCACATTTTCTTGTGGTACTTGCGATGCTTGCCATCATTCTCGGTACAGTTACAGCCAATGTCCTGAACATATACTCAGGATCGCTTTCACTCTTGGCCATCGATGTAAAATGGATTCGCGCGATTGTTCCGAAGCGTTGGGTTGCGGCTCTTATCATCGGCATCTTGGGTGGCGTGCTCTCCTATGTCGGTGGCAAAACGGGCTATTATCAAAACTACAACAACTTCTTGTTGGTGCTGTCCTATTGGGTCAGCCCATGGTTAGCGGTTGTCGTGACGGATTATGCGATGCATCGCCGCCATGGACACGAAGTCAGTGATTTTTACGAGAACAGCGGCACAGTTCGGGCGGGGCTTTGGGC
Source organism: Bacillota bacterium (assembly GCA_021821025.1). Classification (GTDB taxonomy): domain Bacteria; phylum Bacillota; class Bacilli; order Alicyclobacillales; family SLC66; genus JAKACY01. The sequence goes on from JAKACY010000205.1 coordinate 4,047, forward strand.
GTTCATAATCGGGTTGATCGCCTCGGTGCCATTTTTCAATCAGCAAGCATTTTCCGGATTCATGGCGAAGACATATCCTCAAATCGGCGACATATCTTATTATGTCAGTTTTATCGTTGCGGCGATTGTTTACTATGCCTTGACTGCCAGGCAGATGCGCGATCCCGCCGCCAAGCAATCCATCATTCAGCCAGACCAAGCGTAGACTGTATACAGTTTATGGGGCGATCGGTATCGGCTTATGGGGTTGATATCGCTCGCCTCAGGTTTGGTATTGAATCAGCCACCTTCCATGATTGTGGGAGGTGGCTGATTTTGCGTAACTTTGTACTTTTTACTTTATGCGAGGCTAGATGACCGAACGTTTTCGATTGTGGTCATGAGGCTTTGAAAGGACTCGGAAAATGACTCCAAGCCTTTCGCTTTCAAC
>JAKACY010000206.1 GCA_021821025.1 Bacillota bacterium
GGGTTTCGCGAAATTCTTCGAGGCTCTGTTCGCGATGCTCGTTGGTAATCTTTAGTTGCCGTTTTGTTTCATCTTTAAGTTGCTGCGTGTTTAGGATTTCTTCGGTTTGCACCATGTTATCCTGTGTATTGGCGATTATTTCTTTCAATTTACCGATGTGATCGTTTTTGCCAAGTGGATGATCCATATAAGTCACCTTCTTCAAAAGAGTAGGACACATGCTGATGACAGTGTCTCTTATATTGTCTCCGACTGCTACGGCGGTCTATGCAGAGTATCGGTTCAGCGGCATCTTATCGACACAAAATAGCAGGTGAAAAGAGGAACGACGTGGAGAGTGTGCCTGATCAGTTTCGGTTTGAGATGTTGCAGAGGTTACCTGGTTGGCCGGAATTTTTATCGCGTGAGAGCACTCGCGTCGTCGACGTGTTGCATAGAAGCGTGCAAACTGTGGTCTATCGCATCAAAGGCAGTGACCAAAGTGACTGCTCAGAGCAAGGCAATGTCGAGGCGAAACGCGAAGTTGCGGAGCTGGGAGCGGTCGTAGAGCAAGCTGACTTCGTGGTTAAGGTGTGCGATAGGCCGGAAAGCATTTTGCGAGAACAAGCTGCTTATGAGCATGTGGTTCGCCCGTTATCGCTGCCATCGCCTGAAATGATCTTGTCGTATGCAGGTAACCCTGTGAGCTGGATCATATACCGCGATAACCGCCTGCAGAGCATTGGAACCGATGCCTTGTTGTTTTTGGATGGTTTAAGGGTCGCTTGTGCACTTCATCAGCATGATCCCAGGACTATCCCGCTGCATCGCGATTTGGCCAGTCACACGCCGGACTTTTTCATTGCCGTAAGGGAAGTCAGGTCCACGCCATTTTCAAGGTATTGCAAAGCGTTAGATTCTTTTGCATGGGCGCGCGCTAGCGACGTGAAACTTTTACAGGTGCTTCACCACAAGCTATGTGTCAGTTGCGATGATGATCCGCTTTTGGCGATAAAGGTGCTTTGTCATGGAGATTTACATCTTGGCAATCTGATGTGGTCTAGTATAGATGAACGGCTTAATATCATTGATTGGGAATTTGTGCATTGTGACTATATATATTTTGATCTTTTTCAACTTCTTGACGCCACGAGCCCGTTTATCCCCTTGCAACGAGTGATGGGGCGCGTAGACGCGTTGCGTGCGTATTATGACTGCAATCAAGCGGTGCAAAAGCAGGTTGCGCGACGCGATTTTGAACAGGGCTATATGCGATTTGCAGCGACATACTTATACTGGATCATGAATCGGATGATCGATGACCTTGAAGCGAACCGACATGATGTGTCACAGCTGATGCGACAGCGTGTGGAAACTGTGGCTGCGCTAGTTGAGATCGCATCGAGTTATACATAGGGTTCAGATGCGAATGTCGTTCAAGAATTGCATCATGGTATTGCCAAGTAGGGTTTGATTCATTATAATGTGCATAATTATTTGAATGACGATTGGCGATGAAGAGAACAAGTAGCTGGGTGGAGCTGGTAGAGAGCAGGATGCGGTGGTGGAAGTCCTGACTGTGATCGCCCGGTCAAAATCATCTCGGAGCTGTTGCATGAACGTCTTTAGATCATTAGTGCAACCGGTGCCCACCGATAGCGGGTGATCGTGAGTGCAAACCTTGCACCCGGTGGTATAGCGAAGAACTCTTTCGTCCGGTATGGGATGAAGGATTTTTTTATTTTGAGAACGACTCCTGCGGTGTTTGTTGCAATAAGCCGATATTCTGGAACGAAAAGAGAGTGAGACATGAACCGCGTTTTTATTTACGATACGACTTTACGTGACGGCGCGCAGGGTGAAGGCATCAGTTTTACGGTAGCGGACAAACTGGAAATTGTTCAACTCCTCGACGATCTTGGGGTAGATTACATTGAAGGCGGGTGGCCTGGGTCCAACGCTAAGGATCTGGAGTTCTTTTACAAGCTAAAGTCAGTTCCGCTTAAAAACAGTCGCGTTGTGGCTTTCACAAGCACCAGACGCAAAGGGCAGCGCATTGAAGAGGATGCGCACATGCAGATGGTACTCGGAACTGAGTTGAAGCACTGCGCTGTGGTGGGTAAGACGTGGGACTTTCATGTCGACGCGGCGCTGCGGACGACGCTGGACGAAAACTTATCGATGATTTCAGATACGATCGGATTTTTAAAAGCTCGCGGGATTGAGGCATTATTTGACGCTGAACACTTTTTTGACGGATATCAGCACAACCCTGAGTATGCGTTAAAGGCGTTGTCTGCTGCGCGCGATGCGGGCGCCGATTGGCTCGTTTTATGCGATACGAACGGTGGGATGTTACCACATGAAATCGCGAGAATCGTTTCCGAGGTGCGAGCGGCTGGGTTTGGTCCGCTGTCGATTCACACGCACAACGATGGCGCGCTCGCGGTGGCAAATTCGCTGGCGGCGGTTCAGGCTGGGGCAACACAGGTACAAGGTACGATCAACGGCTTGGGCGAGCGCTGCGGGAATACGGACTTGTGCGGATTGGTGCCGAATTTGCTCTTGAAGCTGAAGATGGATTGTGGGATTGAATTGGCGCGTCTGCCTCATTTGAAAAGCGTTTCGGAGCGGCTTTACGCGATCACGGGAAAAGATCCGCAAAATTCGCAGGCCTTTGTCGGCAATAGCGCGTTTGCTCATAAGGCAGGGATTCATGTCAGTGCGGTGCTGCGAAATCCCAGCCTCTATGAACATGTAGATCCGGAATCGGTCGGTAACGTGCGCAGAGTGCTCGTATCCGAGTTGTCGGGTGCAAGCAACGTAGTTTATCGACTGGAGCAACTGAATCTGCCGACTGCACAAGACGTCGTTTCTCGCATTTTGCATAGAGTCAAAGAGGCTGAACAGCAGGGCTGCGTTTACGAAGGAGCGGGGACCTCTCTCGAACTCTTGATGAAAGAAGAGTCGGGTCTGGAGTTGCCGAAGTTTGACAATGTCACGGTATCGCTAGAAGACCTTGGCGATGGCTTCGCCGTTTCTTTAAGTTGGCTAGAAGATAACCAATTCCTTAGGGCAAAGCAAGGCTTGGGGGTCACGCAGGGTCAAGCACTATGCCATGCCACAGGCATCTTTGATGCTGGTTTTATGCTAACGGATGAGCAGTGGGTGTGCTTATCGAGACCAGGAATGAGCCCGCTGTACCGAGCTCACATCAAAGGCTCATACGAGGATAAGAAAGTCAGCACAGTTGGCCTGGGCAGTTCTGTCGCCGACGCCATGGCTGCGGCCGTGCTGCAGGTGTGGCAATATATTCTTCATCTTTCGCTGGCGCCGCATAGTCGCGCGGCAAAGTCTATGTAGGTTTAGGAATGGGAATGCCAAAGTCGGTACTACACAGGGACGCACTATGAGCCCTGTGTTTCTTTATGGGATAGTCGAAATTGGCTTGGCGTCATGCTCTCATAGCGTTTAAACACGCGGCCAAAGTACCCCTGATCAGAAAACCCGCACTTCTCACTGATCTCCCGGACAGTAAGAGGCGTTTCTGATAAGAGGAATTTGGCTTGATCCAAGCGCAGTCCAAGGAGGTACTCTAGCAGTGAGATGCCAGTAGCGCGCTTAAACAACCGAGAGAAATGAAACGGGCTGAGCCCTGCGTGTTTGGCGACTTGTTCTAACGTTAACGGGTCTTGAAAGTGCGCACGCATGTACTGGATACCGTCCTTGATTGTTTTAGGGTATTGCAGCGTCTGAAACGACTCTAAAAGGACGCCATTTTCCAAACGATCAAGTACAAGCATTGTTAAAATCTGCGTGATAAGCAGTGAAACTTTCGGCTCCATCGCTATACAGTGGCACTTCGTGTTTTCGTATATTTCGCGAAACCAACCGGACATATGGGTAGCCGATGATCCGCTAAATACGGGGTTGTCACAGGCATCCATCAGAAGATGGAAATAATCAGATGCATGTGGGCCCGCGAAATGAACCCAGAATATTTCCCAAGGATTGTCTTGTGACGCACGGTACTGATGATTGTCATGTAGATCTAAGAAGACGACATTTCCTGGCGTGGCCAAAAGTGTACGTTCATGCCATATGATTTCCCCTTCACCACGAACGACATATAGCAATTGGTAATCATAAAATCCGGCTCTCTTAACGATGTAATCGGGCGAGCAAGCAAACCATCCGGCAGACCGAACGCAAAACCACAATCTCTTTGCAATGTCGCTCGCGGTGTGAGAATAAGCTCGGTAGAAGTAATGTTGATCCATAGATAGCGCCCCTGAGCAATATTTTCCGAATAAAGAGCAATTTTATACGGTGGATTCTATCCTTTGTCGGGGTAAGATCATAAAAGTAATCTGAAGAATAGAAGTCCCATCATTATAACCCTTTTACGCATGGCGTGAAGGGGCACGGCATCTTGTTTTGCACACCTGGGGGTGATTTTTGGTGGATGTCTTTAAGAGGCTGCGAG
>JAKACY010000018.1 GCA_021821025.1 Bacillota bacterium
ACTTTTAACGAGTGCGACGGGCATAGAGAGGTTTTTGGCTAGCGGCACGTTCGTGGGGATCGGAAAGAAAACTGCGAAACGGCTGGTGACGCATTTCGGGATGGATACGCTAGATGCATTGCAAGAGCTCGAGAAGGTGCGAAGCGCTCCGGGGCTGTCGGCTAAACGCGCGGAGCAAATTGTGAGTTCGTATGCGGAACACCAGGGCCTCGCGCGACTGGGGTCATTTTTGCGGGGGCACGATCTGCCAGCGCATTTTGCGGCTAAATTAGTTAAAACGTATGGCAGCAGTGCGGCAGCCTTGGAAATGCTGCGGACCAACCCTTATCAAGCGGTGGAAGATGTTCGAGGTATCGGCTTTAGGTCTGCGGACCTCATGGCTCGGGCCTTGGGCATCGCGGCAGAGGCGCCGGAGCGCATCGCGGCGGCGCTGCTCCATGTGCTGCGCGAGGCTGAGGAGGAAGGCCACACGTATCTGCCTTTAGATGAGTGGATCGAGCGCTCAAGCCGTTTGCTCGGGGTGGAGCAAGAACAAGTTGCAGTCATCGCTGCACGCATCAGTGCGCGCGGCAGTGTGGTATTTGAAAAGCACGGCGAGTCCGGCATCGCTGTCTACAGCGCTAGAATGCACCGCATCGAGGCAAATGTCGCCTCAAAGCTGCTACAACTTGTGCGCGCCGGGGATGCTGCGGGCGGCTCGATCGTGCGTATGCCGAGTGCCGAGGTGCAAGTAGGTGGCGCAAAGCTCAGTTCACACGAGCCGCAGCACACATCCTTGACGCCGCTGCAACGGGAAGCCGCCAACGCAATTACACATCACCCATTGGTGATCTTGACCGGTGGCCCGGGGACTGGGAAGACCACCACAGTAAAAGCAGCAGTCGAGATTGCGCAACTCGATGGCCTCGCGGTGGTGCTATGCGCGCCGACGGGGCGGGCTGCAAAGCGTCTAGCACAAAGTACAGGGTGCGTAGCGCTCACGATTCACCGGCTGCTTGAAGTCGGGCAGGCGCAAGGAGGGCAATTCGGGTTTGTAAGAAACCGAGAGCATCGGCTGGATGGGGACGTGTTTATCGTCGACGAATCCTCTATGCTCGATGTGGTGCTATTTTCGCATTTTCTAGATGCATTGCCAGATCATGCGAGGCTTTTGCTCGTGGGGGACCCAGAGCAATTGCCGGCGGTCGGACCTGGGCGGGTTTTGCAAGACATCATCGAGTCGGGTAAGGCCAAGGTGTATGCCCTTGACCTGGTGTTTCGCCAGGCGCAGCACAGCAGCATCATTACGGCTGCTCACGCGATTCGCGTTGGTCGCTTGCCGGCGGTCGAAGTGGGGCAAGCACGCGATTATTATTTTATAAGTGAGGAAGATGCGCAAAAGGCCGCGGAGATGGTGGTTAGCTTAGCTGTACAGCGGTTGCCAAAGTATCTTGAGGTTGACCCACTGCGAGGGATTCAGGTGCTATCACCGATGAGACGCGGCGTTTGCGGCATGGATCGATTGAACATGCTGTTAAGTGAGCGATTGTCGGAGACATCACAGAATGGATTGTCGGTTGGGAACCGAATGTTTCGGCTACATGATAAAGTGATGAATATTAAGAATGATTATGAGCGCGATATTTATAATGGGGATTTGGGATTTGTCAGTGGGATTCATGAAGATGGACTGTCAGTGAATTTTGATATGGAAGGTGATGCTAGAGAGGTCACCTTTTTGCGGGCAGAGTGTTCTGCGCTGGTTCACGCGTATGCGATCTCTGTGCATAAGAGTCAAGGGAGCGAATACCCTTGCGTCGTGATGCCGATCGTGCGCGAGCATGCGGTGATGCTTTACAGGCAACTCTTATATACGGCGGTGACGCGCGCGAAGAGGATGCTGGTGATCGTTGGCTCGAGGGATGCGTATGAGTGGGCTGTGAAGAGGATTGATACGATGCGTCGCTACACGGGACTTGCTTTGCGGTTGACTGAAACGGGTGCTTGATGCGGATGCACCGATAATCAGAGCTGCGCCGATAATTAGAGGAGGATGTCTACCACTGTGGCAGAGCGTGTACTAGTCGTCGATGATGAAGAATCGATTCGCAAACTGGTTGAGTATAATTTGGCGCAGGCAGGGTTTGAAGTGATTGTAGCGGAAAATGGGTATGATGTGCTCGGAATTATTGCGCAGCAACGCGTGGACTTGTTGGTGCTCGACTTGATGCTGCCGGGCATCAGCGGGCTGGAACTGTGCAAGAAGCTACGCCAAGAGCAGGTGAAGACGCCGATCATCATGCTCACGGCTCGTGGTGAGGAGATCGATCGCGTGTTAGGGCTTGAAATGGGTGCGGATGACTATGTCACGAAGCCTTTTAGTCCGCGCGAGTTAGTCGCTAGAGTACGCGCCGTGCTGCGGCGAGGGAGTGAGACGCCTGGTGAGGGCGGGGCGTCAGGTCCGATGATCGTGGTGGGCGATGTGCGCTTGGATCCGGAGCGTTACGAGGTCACGGTGCGCGATGAACCGATCGAGCTTACGCCAAGGGAGTTTGAACTGCTGCATTATCTGCTGCGCCACATCGATCGGGTGGTAAGCCGCGATCAACTGCTCGATCGCGTATGGGGATATGAATACGCAGGGGACACGCGCTTGGTCGATGTGCATATCAGCCACTTGCGCGACAAAATCGAGGTCGACCCGCGCTCACCGCAATATATCAAGACGGTGCGGGGTGTTGGCTATAAATTTGTCAGAGGGGAGTCGTAAGGGTGATTGCGACTCTCTTTGATTGGGTGCTCGGACTATGCTTTGTGGCTTTATTTTTTGCGGTGTGGCTCGGTTTTCGCCTTTACCGCATGAGCGTTTCACAGCATGAGATGACGCGTTTGCTGCGAGATACCATCGGCACCAGCGATGGGGTTGGCAGTGGAGGCGTTAGTGGAGGGAAGTTGGCTGCTGGCAGGACGGACGCACTGTCGAGCTTGGTGCATGAGGCGGCTAGGGCCCTGCGCGAAGAGCGCGAGGAGACGATGCAAGAGCGCAGCAAACTAGAGGGAATCTTGAGCCATATTTTAAGCGGCGTGATCGTGATTGACCGCGCTGGGAAAATCGTTTTGGTCAACGAAGCCACTGAGCGACTCCTCGGTCCCACGCAGGAGGAAATGATCGGGCGATGGCACTGGGAAGCTGGCCGTCACTATGGCTTGTCGTCGCTAGTCGATGAGGCGATCGCGTTTGGCGTCGTGCAAAAGCGCGAGGTACAGATCCATAAACCAAAAGAACTCACACTCGAAGCGCACGTGACGCCGATTCGGCAAACAAATGGCGCGATTTCGGGCGCTGTTGTGTTGCTTCACGACGTCACTGAGTGGCGGCAAGTGGAAAAGATGCGCAGCGACTTTGTGGCCAATGTCTCTCATGAGCTGCGCACGCCCATCACCGCGCTAAAAGGATTTGCGGAGACGCTGCTTGATGGCGCGCTAAATGACCTGGAAACAGCACGGCAATTTGTGCAGATCATGAAAGATGAATCGGATCGCTTAGGCCGTTTGGTGGTGGACCTTCTCGATCTGTCGCGCATCGAAGCCAAGCAGACGCAGATTCACTTAGGGCCTGTTCAAGTAGAGCGGGTTTTGCAGCGGGTGGTGGACACATTTTTAGGGCATGCCGCAGAAGCCGGCGTGATGTTATCTTGTGATCTGGCTCAAGACAGCAGGCTGCCGGCTGTCCTGGCGGATGAGGATCGATTGCAGCAGGTGCTCATCAATCTGATTAGCAATGCCCTGCAGTTTACCCGCAGTGGCGGTCGCATCACGGTTTTTGCGGAGCTGAGTCATGATCGGGTGATCGTCTCGGTGGAAGACACAGGCGTGGGCATTCCGCCGGAGGATATTGCGCGCGTGTTCGAGCGCTTTTATCGCGTGGATAAGACGCGAAGCAGGCAATCAGGCGGCACAGGTCTCGGACTTGCAATCGTCAAGCATATCGTGGAAGCGCATGGCGGCCATGTCGGTGTGCAATCTGAGGTAGGTGTAGGCAGCCGTTTCTTCTTTGATCTGCCCTTGGCGCCGGATGATGAGGATGAGTGAGGCGTGCGGGGTGCACGGCTCCTCGCCTCTGCTATGGCATATCTTCAAAACTGCAAGTTCGAAGTAGTTTTCGGCCATCTTCCCGTGTGTTATGATCACCTTAACAATCGTTCGGATGCAAAATGGGGGAGTCGTGAATCATGGCGAGAGTCGCGATCGTCACCGATAGTACTGCCAATCTGACACCGGAGTGGGTGCAGGCGCGTGGAGTCACAGTGGTTCCGCTTTATGTACTATTTGGCGACGAGTCCTATCAAGATGGGGTCGATCTCACCGCACGGGAATTCTATCAAAAGATGGCGACGAGCCCCGTGTTGCCGACGACCTCGCAGCCTTCTTCAGGCTTATTTGTGGAAGCGTTTGAGCGCTTATTTAAAGATGGATACGATGAGATTCTAGCAGTGTTAATGAGCTCACGGATTAGCGGCACTTATCAGTCGGCGATGGCAGCTAGGGAAATGGTCGGCGGTTCTATCACTTGTATCGATTCGCGCATGACGGAATTTGCGCTCGGTATTCAGGTGATGGAAGCAGCCAGACTGCTTGATGAGGGTGTATCGATCAAGGACGTTATTACACACTTGGAGACGGTTCGAGATCATACGACGGCGGTCATCGTCGTCGAAGATTTAGTCCATGTGCGAAGAAGTGGGCGAATCGGGGGTGCGGCTGCGGCCCTTGGCTCGCTATTGCAGCTAAAGCCGATCATCACGCTGCAAGACGGCCTCGTCGAAGTTAGGGAAAAGGTGCGAACCACAAAGAAAGCGCACGAAGCCATCTTATCCTATCTATTTGCGGATGCGGAACATGCTGCGCTGGGAGAAGTCGCTGTGATTCACACTGGCGCACTCCACCTGGCGGAGCCGTTTCGTGACCGCATCCTGGAGAGGTTCCCTTCAGTGAACCTGCGCGTCATGGATATCGGACCGATCATAGGAGTGCATGCAGGGCCTAACAGTGTGGGTTTGATTTATCGGACGCTATAGAGCTCGTTATGCGGGTAAGTGTTCCGCTTGGTGTTCCGGTGGTTGTTCCGAACTGGTGACTGGTTGTGCCACTAAGGTAAAACGTATGCTGTTACCTCTTACGAGGTGGTGAAGGCACTTGAAGCTCCCTGCTTTGCTTCATCCAGTGATCAATACCATCTTTCCTACCCGACCGACTTGCCCGCTTTGCCATAATCCGCATAGCGCATGGACCATCGGATCAGTTCCGAGGCTGTGCGCCCAGTGCACAAGGGATGTGACGCAGCTAACTGTGTCGCTGTGCCATGTGTGTGGGCGATCAGGTCAGGGGGCACTTTGTTCGGATTGTCAACGGGTGGCACACGTGTTTTTTCAAGCCAGGGCATACGCGGCGTATGAAGGCAGCGTGGAATTGGCGATCAAGGCGCTAAAGTATCAGGGGGATCGCCGATTAGTGCCCATCTTAGGTGATTTTTTAGTCGAGGCGTTCGTGCGGTTTTACGGCGATGACATGGCAGTCGTCCCTGTCCCTATGCACCCGATAAAATTAAAGCGCCGTGGGTTCAATCAATCTGAAGAGCTCGCTCGTCACCTCAGCCGCCGGACAGGCCTTCGCGTGGTGATGGCACTAAAACGCGTTTCTGAGGGCAGCAGCCAAACGGGGTATTCTCGCGATGAGAGGTTAGCATCGCTGTCAGACGCGTTTGATTTTAATGACGAACTGTTTTCTGTCGGACAAAGATCACATGAAGGGTATCATGCGAGGCGTATTGGGGGTCGAGGGACGGATCGCGGTCGCAAGAGGCCCCGTGGTGAAGGCATTTTGGGTGAGCAGGTGTTGCTCATCGATGACGTACTCACAACAGGTGGGACGGCCGATGCATGTGCACAGATTCTATTTGAGCATGGCGCGGTATCGGTCAATGTGCTCACGGTGGCAAGGTAAGTTAGGAAGATTGGTTAACGGCGGTTGAAAGATTTATTTTTATATATTCGTAAGGTGGGTGACGGGCGTGAACGTAGGTAACTGTTCAAGGTGTAGGAAGCTTTATCAAGTAAATTCACGCAAACTCTGTCCAGAGTGCGTCAAAGAAGAAGAGGCACAGTTTGACGCAGTTCGGCAGTTCCTTCGTGAACACGATCCGGTAGACGCGCAAGGGCTGAGCGAAGCTTTGAGCATCCCCGTGGAGCGCGTCATTCAATTTTTAAAAGAAGGCCGGCTGATCGAAACCGTCTCGATAGAGTATCCCTGTGAATCATGTGGAACCCTGATTCGCACAGGCCGACTGTGTGAGCCATGTCGGCAATCTCGAGAGACTGCCACGCGCGAGATCGCAAATCAGCTAAGGCGCGAGCTAGGTGCCGAGGGCAACCGGCACAATGCAGCGTCAGCACCTGGGTATTACTCGAGTAGGAAGCGGATGTAGGAACGATTGTCTTAAAGATATTTAACCAGTGAAGGTAACAATAATTGAGATCCCATCTGCAGGGCTGCCTGATATGATGTTTGCTGCAAAGAGTACTGTGTCATGACCTTCGCCATATCAGCAGCCTGTAGGGACGCCTTTTCTTGAGACAAACTACTGGCGAATTGCTGTGTCTGGCTTTGAAGCATGTTCATCTGCTGTACGCGTGCGCCTAACGCCGTTTGTGCGTTAGTTAAGTTCGATATATTTGCGTCGAGATTGGCCAGATCATTTTGTAGGGCGGTTGTATTCGTCAAGTCTGCTTGGATAGATGTAAGAGTAGCTCCGAGATTCGATGTACCACCCTGCGGAACCTCTCTGAACAGCTGCCAACCTGTGACATTGACTGGCATGTGGATGTTGTCTGATACGGCGAATGCAATGGACCCCTGCACTGCTGCCTGATCGATACTGCTTAACGATGTGCTTTGGGGCTGCAAGTAAGTGCTTGGGGCTGTGCTCGTGCGATATCCACCAAACAGGTAGCTGTCCCCTTGCTTCGTATCGATGATCTGATACGCATTTGCTGTTAATTGTGAAATGGTTTGCTGGAACTCGCTCGTGCTTTTGGAACTTTGATCTGGGCCGTTTAGCGCCTCAAGAACTGTCGAACGGATAGACTGTAAGTTAGATGACAGATTTTGTAGTGACGAAGACGTATTCTGCATCCACGTCAAGCCGAGGTTGATATTACTTAAATAGGAATTTGTCTGGCTGATCGCGGCCCGCGTTGTCATATCTTGTGCCACTGCCAGCGGGTTGTCTGAAGGCTCATTCAATGTCTTGCCAGTAGCGATGATGTTTTCGGATTGTGCCAACTGGTTCTCTAAATTATTTAGATTATATAGAAACGTTTGATTAAGCATTGAATTGGTGACGCGCAAGGCCTTACACCTCCTGTATCAACGTGGCTACCATCTGGTTTGTTACGGAAATAAACTTAGCGGCGGCATCGTAAATGCTTTGAAATTGTACCATCTTGCTGGCTTCTTCATTGATGTTGACCCCTGATACGGCCTGTTGCTGAGTTTGTGACTGTTGAAGTAACGAATTTGCGACCTGCTCTTGGTTAGATGCGGCAGACGTTTGGCCGCCCAATGCGGCCATCATCCCCGCAAAGTAGGTGTCCGGCGTCGCCTGTCCCAGCGCAGAAGCTAGGCTCGACGTGGAACTCGTAAACAGTTGGGACATGGCTACTGCGTTTGTTCCATCTGCTGGGGCATTGGCGGAACTCGCAGCGCCAAGTTGTTGTGGTGTAAGCTGCGAATTGACATTCAGCGGAATATCTGGCGTTGTCGAGTTAGCCGCAGTAACGAAGATTGGGTTGTAGTTAGGGTTGGCGATGCCCCCTATAGTTGGTGTATTGCTGTTTTGTTGGGAACTGTTTAGAGGATAGCCCTGCCCCTGTTGGGCATTGACTGCAGTAGCAATGGCGGATTGGAGGCTTGTTAGTTGGCCCAGCAACTGATTCGCTGCAATTGACGCTGTTTGGTTTGCCCACATGGATCCTGTAGTAAGCGATCCAGACGAAACTGCAGATGCCACCGATGTTAAGGCCGCAGATGGTGACTGGGCAGTATCATCAAGTGGCTGAAGTGTTGCGCTGTTGCCGGTAACGATGGCTTGTCCGCCGAATGAGACGCTGACGGTGCCATTCGAGTCTTGCGTATACGAAATGTTCCCCATCTTTGCCAGTTCATTTAATATCTGTCCCCGTTGGTCGAGCAATTGATTGGGGCTTGTTGTTAATGAGCTGGAGGGTCCATCTCCAGTCGACCCACTAAGCGCTTCGATCTGACTAATTTGTGTGTTAAGACTCTGAATCTGTTGTGCGTACTGATTGACGATCTTTACCTGACCCTGAATAACAGAGTTATTGTTGTTGATCCAGCTCTGGAGCTGATTTTGAATCATGTTCGTCGAGTTGCTAAGGTTGCTTGCCTGTTGAATGACAGTCGTTCGTGCAGCGGTACTTTGCGGATCTGTGGACAACGTCTGCCAAGCTGCCGCAAATGCGTCGAGGGCTGACTGGATGCCATACGACGATGGTTCACCAAATATACCCTGTAATTCACTCAAAGATGCGTGTAGAGTACTTTGGCCTTGGTACTGTGAAAGGTTGTTTCTCACGAGCTGGTTGAGAAATGGGGATACTGCCCTTTGCACATCGGTTACCATGGTGCCTTCACCTAATTGACCGGCTACAATCGGGGCATTTTGTGCAGGCTGAGATGGAAAACTTCCACTCTCGGAAATCACGGTATTTTCTTGTACATAGCCTGGGTTAGATGCATTGGCAATGTTATTGCTTACGACTGACTCCGCTTGCTGCATAGTATCGAGCGCATTCATCCCGATATTCAGTCCAAAAAAGGTACCGATAGAAGCCATCGAACGTTCCCCCCAGGTATTTATAAAGCCATATAGACCGTTGTCCAGCTAGGCTACTAGCCCATTTATAATTCATCTAACTGTAGGCTGGATAGGCGCGGATTTCCAGAATGCCAGCCAATTTTCAAAGGCCTTCTGTATAGTCGCTATCTCCTCCACATCCGGCTGTATAAAGATCTGAGCGAGAGTTGCCAGATAACCTTGATAGATCAGTGCAAGTTCGTTACTGATGGCGAATTCGGGGTCAATGCTTCCGCGAAGAAACGTGACTACATCCTGCACGTAGGTGATATGTTCGCGAAGTTCGTTCAATTTTCCTTCTTCAATGTTCTGCTGAGCTTCCTTTAGGTGCAGTAGTGCTCGCTCGTGCACCTGTACAACTATATCCTTGAGCCCAGTTGTATGAATGGTTGACTGGTGATATGCTTCAATTCCTCTTGGCATGTTCAAGTCCTCCTCACGTATATGCAGGGTATGTCACTGCGCCCGAGCCTGACTTATCTGATCCTTCACGTAGCGAAGTGTATGGGAGGCTGGGTACAATTTTAAAGCCTCTTCTAGTATCTCAGATGCTTGTTCTGGGTGTAGGTCTGCGTAGATCAGTGAACCTCTAACGCTCCAATAGCCTTCATGAGGTAGTTTAGCCTGCTCTATGGTCGATTTAGCTAGATCAAGATGCCCCATGCTCATCCATGCTTGCGATTTCCATTCGGCCTCCAGGTGGCTGATACATTCATCCTGCATAAACGCAGTGTTCTCCCAGGCATAAGCCAGGAGCGGTCCGTGTTGCATAATGGGGAAAAAGTCCTTACGGTCCCCCATCAAGTGGATATGGTCGCGAACAAAATGGCTCGCATTTACAGCTAACAGATCAGAGTAGGCCCCTTTTATTTCCCATTTTGTTCCTGTGCCAACAAGGCGGCAAACCTGGGTGAGGTAATCTCCAATATCTTCGGCTTTTAGCCACCAGTGCATGGCGGCATCAAAATCTCCGTTCTCATAACAGTACAGACCGATCCTCGCAAGCTCGTATTTGGAATTCACAGCTTCAGCACTGGTATTGATAGTGTCACGGTGATTGTGTCTCGCAAATGCAAAACGAGCGCGCAGGCTGACCTCATCTTGGCCCCACTGTTTCTCATATCTCTCGATAAATTCGATGGCATCTGGCCAACCGCCGATGCTGTATGATTCTATGAACTCACGATAGCGCTGCGGAGTGCGAATTGTCCTCTCAAGGTTACGCATGACTTGGTGATTCTGTGTTAAAGCGGAGATCCTCCAGATCAGGGCTGGAAACTCCGGGTTCTCCTGATAACACTGGACAAAAGCATCACGAGCGTTGATTGGTTCACCGAGGTGCATCCAAATAAAACCGATTCGAAACAGTGAGTGATACGTGACTGTCCCCTCTGAGTATTCAACCATGCTAGCGGTGATGTTACTCATGTTCATGCACTGAGTTAGTGTATTGAGCGCATCTGTCCAATACTCGGCGGATATTTCGGTTACAGCTTGTTGCATGATTAACTCCGGATTTGATGGGAATTCCTGTATTGCCGCTTGAGCTTTTTCTATTGCCTTATCGAATTGCCTGAGTTCACGCAGACATATCACGAGAAAGTTGTACACCCGCGATATGAAGACAGGCCACTCCGATCGCTCGTACTGATGGAATTCATATAGCAAAGAGTTGGCTTCATCGGCTGCCTCTTGCCACCTCTCGAAGCGCATTAGCTCTGGAAGGAGATTGGAGCGGTCAAACCAATCGTGCATACGATCCTCTGGACTGAGGTCAGTTGTGCTACTAGAGGTGGAACGTAATAATTGTTTTTCCAGCATTTTGATGTTCCGAGATTGCTTCTGCTTCAACTTGATGTACTCATCGGTATAACCAATGTGATGGATTCGCATTGGTATGCGTTCGAATCTGCCATTCGCTTCTTGGATAGATTCGATGATCTGCTCATGGATGGCACCGCGATATCGATAGCGATTCCGAAATAGCCGAATAGCATCCATATCCTTTGCATCCATATTCACCTCTTTAAGTGTTCCCGTATAGCTTCGAATAGGAATAAATACCGCGTCGGCATTCGTCTGTGCTAAGTAAGGGCGTAGCGGTGATTTGGACTTTGCATCAAGAAATTCGTCAGCGTCCAGGATCAAAACCCAGTCACCTGTTGCAAGTTCCAGTGACGCATTGCGAGCAGCAGAGAAGTCATCTGTCCAGTTATAGGATGAGATTGTAAACTGATTAGGGTACTTTAGATTGTATTTGTGAAGCACATCAAGGGTTTCATCTGTAGAGCCGGTATCCAAGATTACGATCTGATCGGCTATATCAAGCACACTGTCGATCATTCTACTGATTACCGCGACTTCATTTTTCACGATTGAGCATACAGACAGCTTCAATTATGTTCGCTCCCATTGCTGATATGACTGTACGGCGTTCTGCATGTTGCGTGTAGCATGGATCTTCACTTCGAGAAGATCCTGCAGGGCAATGAGTCGATTCAGGATCTGTTGAGTCTCCTGAATAACGTTGTCCAGCTCTTTTGGAGAGAACGACTGTGATTGCAACCAAGCTGTCCGTTTGAACATCCATTCCCATGCCATATATGCATTTTCTTGATCAATGCTCGAAAGAATCTCTACCTCGTACATATTGTTTCACCTCGTATCGGCTAAGACGTAAGGGTTGTATTTAAAATTCAGCCGCCAAGTAAACTACTTAGAACGGAGTTGGTGGAACTGGATGAGGCTTGAGTAGCTTGCAACGTCATAAGTTGTTGTTGGGCCATGTAGATTGCAGATCCAGCTGCACCCCACTGATAGACCAGGTTCTGTAACTGATTGTTATAGAGTGTATTGAGGTTACCTAAACTGCCCCAGATGCTTCCCGGCACTGCGGTGCTGGAGTTTCCAATCGATGATTGCAGATTTGCGATCTCCCCTGATACCTGCTGATTATTGACCGTCGTGCCATTTAAATCATTCAACCAGAGCGTGATCTGTGAAGATAACTGTCCCAGAATACTCCCCGATGGTAAGCCGAAGCCGGTCGAGGTAGTACCGAAGGCGCTTTGTACCGTCTGCTCGTTGCTTGCGATGGCGTCCGTCAACATAGTGGAGCCAGAAGTCAGACTGACGCCTGCCGGTAGGTTGCCGGCGACACCACCAACTGGTTGAAATTCCAACTGAGGGGAACCCGTGCTTTGAAACTGACCACTTGTAGACTCGCTGTAGGTTCCTGGTGCCAACACCATGCCGTACGTTGCCAAGCCCTGCACCAGATTGGGTAGCAAGTTTCGAATTTCTTGCGCAATGCTTGTATTCGCAAGGGAACCCGATGGCGAGTACACCATCTGCTCAAGGTTGTTATAGGCCGTCATCATCTGTTGTGCGGAATTCACTATGGCTTGTGAGTTGGAAGCGATGGAGATGGTGCCAGAACCTGCCCCAGCTATATTCAGCGTGACGTTTGGAAGTGCGTTTTGAAAGGTATTTGTCTGCGATGTAAGATTAATTGCGCCGGAGCCAGTTCCAAGTGTAATGGCAGCATCTTGAGGCCCTTGTATGGTTCCGTTTAGAGCCAATAGGGTCGTCTTTCCAGAATCGACATAGACGTCAGACGTGCTGATGGAGAAGGCTCCGTCAGTACTACCTGTTTGACTGTCTGAGAGCATGAGTTGATACGTGTTCGAGCTCTTTTGGATGAGGCCAGCCTGAACATTAGTAGCGGACGATTGCGCATTGATATCACTCACTAATTGTGATAAGGATTCGCCTGCTTGGACGGATATTTGAGCAGTATTTGTTCCTGTAATCGTGACGGTGCCAGCCGAAAGGTTACTGGCCGCCGTTTCAGAACCACTGGTGAGGTTTACCGTACTGCTTTGCCCTTGTGCTTGCTGGGTTACTGAAAAAGCAATGTTGGTTTGTGGTGCACCGGATGAGGCTGCGACTGTTGCTGCGCTCGTGTTGCTAGATGTTGCTGTGACGGCACTCCAAGTTGATGATGTCCCCAGTGTTTGAATGGCACTCTGAAATGACTGAAGGTTGGTCACTAGCGATTGTAGTGCGGTTAGCTCAGAATTGTCAGTGCCCAACTGCCCTAATAGAGGCATAGCCTGTGAATTAATGCTCTGGAGGATCGATGATTCTGCTTGACTAAACTGGCTCTGTTCATACGTTGGAAGATATTGGTACACATTATTGAGCTTTGTTTGCAAGTTAGGCAGTGTGATGCTAGGCGTCCAGGAGGATCCTGAGGAGCCAGTTCCGCTAATACTCATATATATCATCAGCCTTTATTGGGCGGTTTTTGAAAAGTCTCAGGTATTCCGATAGAATACCTGAGACTGTACAGGGCAACGCTGGTAATGTCATCCTGCGGGTGTAAAAGATATCCAAGCTTTGATTACTAACTCAAGAGCTTCAGCAGCATACCAGGTTGTTGTTGCGCTTGTGAGAGTACGGATATACCTGCTTGCTCTAGAATCTGAGATTGTGTCATCTGGGTTTGCGTTTCAGCCATATTCGCTCCGACGATGACAGAGTTTGCAGACTGTAAGTTAGATGATGTGTTTTGCAGGTCACTAATTGTGTAGTTCAGTCGGTTCTGCACGGCACCCAGCTGTTCTTGTTCAGCCGTCACGGTACTGATGGCAGTATGGATGGCTGTGATGGCGTTCTGGGCGCCATTTACGGTCATAATGTTTAATCCAACGGCATTGGTTGAGGCATTCCAGCCGTTGTTAAGGGTTCCACCAGTTGATCCCGTTCCGTTGGCGTTGAATTGGTCAGTCTGAGTTATGACGGTGGTGCCAGTATTGTAACTCCCTGTATAGTAACTCCCGTTGAACGAAAAGCTGAGGTCTGCTCCAGTTGCCGAATCTCCTAAAGTGACGGTCGTATTTGCGCTTGTCAAAGATACGGATTGGGCCGATCCTATGTTGTCCCACATGGACCCATCCTTCACTTGCAACTGCAAAGTGCCGCTTGACAGGGTGCCTACGCTGCCGCTACTGCCATAGGTACCATTGAAAACAACCTGATAAGTTCCGGACTGGAGTAATGTATCGTTACCGAAACTGATGCCAGTTGTAGTGCTTGACGCTAGTGTACTCGTAGGTGCAGTACCACTCCCGCTAACTATTACTCCTGTATTTGAAACGTAATTGCTGCTGGACGATGCCTGTGTTCCAGCGACGTTAAGAGTATTCACGTCTGTTGCGGCGATGTTGAACTGGATCGTCTGCCCGTTATTTGCGCCAACCTGCAGGGTTACCGCAGAGCCGGTGTTGGCAGATGAAAACTTCCCTGACAGCACGTACTCTCCGTTATACTGCGTTTGATTGGTGATCGAGTTGATCTCTTGTGACAAACTGTTCATCTCAAGCTGTAGCCCTGCGCGGTCCTCGAAGGTCATGGTGCTGTTTTGAGCGGCCTGCGTCGCCAGGTTGTTCATGGTTTGCAAGATGCTACCGATCTGCTGTTGAGCACCGGTAGCAGTCTGTAACATGGATACTGCCTGTTGCGAGTTTTGTACCGCTTGATTCATACCATTAGATTCTTGAATCATGTTCTGTGAAATCGCATACTGTGCCGGGTTGTCTGCCGCCGTGTTGACAGAGTTACCAGTCGAGAGGACCTCAGACAGCTTGTTCATGTTGTTGTTTACAGATTCTAAGTTATTGAGCACTGTATTGGCTGATGGGTTGAAGTTGATCCAAAATCCGCTGCTCATACTGTTGCACCCCTATCGAAATTATGTAATTAAAAGGAGGCTTGCTCGAAGATCTGCGCCTGCCTAGCACCTATGAACAGCGTCTCAGTCCAGAAGCCCGCTTTCCGCGATCTTTTTGGCCAACAGTTCAAGGTTCAGAGGGTACTTGCCATTGGCGATCAATTGCTTGATGCGACTGAGTTCTTGTGTGTGCGTTCCCGTTATTTGGGCTTCCGAATGGCTGGACACACTGCCCTGCGTATTGCTCTTCAAACGGTGAACGGCATCCACTTTTGATACGGGCGTAGGTTCAATAGGCGGCAGATTCATCTTTTAATCCCTCCTACTATGTATATCGGTCGTTCTCAAGGGGATTTTGCGCATCATGTAAAATATTTTTGGGATGGGCTAGTTTGAGTGGATAAACTATACTCAGCCCATTCGACTGAAGGGACGTAACTCGTTGATTTTTTTAAGGAAGTGATTGGTCACATCCAGTGCCTGCTCAATCACTGCTTGTTGGCGTTCGATGGCTTGGTGGATGTGGCGAATACGTTCCTGCGGTAGTTCTTCGCGGCTATAAGATTCCAAGGATCGGACTTGCTGGCACTGTTCTATTACCAATTGTTCAACTGCATGAGCTTCGTTTTTGGCAGTGGCTTGCGTAATTTGCTCGGTCAGGGCATCTATGCGATCTAGGCAGCTCAATAGGTCATCATTCAATGATAAAGTTTCTCCTTTTTATACAGATCTCATTTTATACGTTTCAGGGCGGATGCCAACGTCTCTTATAGTTGTTCCCTATCTTTTGCTAAGTCGGTGCGGATGGCTTCAATCGCCTTGTGGTACGCGCGGGTAACGGTTGAAACGGAGACGTCCATGAGATATGCGATATCGGAAAAGCTATGATCTCGTTCAACTATTAGCGACAGTATCATCTGGTCTCTTATGGGCAGTTTTTGAATACTCGCTAACACGTCTAGCCATAGTTCTGTGTCTTCGTGAGTGTCGCCTGCCTGTACATCAATGACGTGCTCAATGCTGACGGTATAGGGACGTTCGTAAGCACTTATCTTAGCCCGGTACGCTCTAGTGACCTTTACTGGTGAGGACTCTCGTATGACATCGCGCATGGCAAATTTCACCTGTTGCCGAAATAAAATATCAGAGGGAATTTCTAGCATCGACTCGGCATGTGTTAATAGAAATTGCCACCATCGCATGCGAGCCGCGGCGATTAGGTCGTCCACATCGATAGATGCGCTGCGCCGAAATTGAATCAGGCGATTGGCCAACCGCAAGACAAATTTCTCTTGATCAGACGTGAGTTCTTCTGCACTCACGCTATCACTCCAATCATAACCCGACTCTTCATTTTCATGCATAAGATATCACATAATTGCCGCCTGCGATAGACTCAAGCGAACCTTTGCACCGTATCATGAGGGATGATATAATGCCGTTAATTCGAAGGGAGGAGTACTCGATGAAGATTCACGTTCGTGGAGATCATCTGGATGTAACACCTGCCTTAAGAGAATATGCAGAGAAAAAGTTGAAGAGGATCGAGCGTTATTTTGATACTTCAACTGAAAGAGATGTTACCGTGACGATGGCCGTTACTCGTGGTGCTCATACTGTGGAAGTAATGGTTCCGCTTGAACACATGATTCTGCGAGCAGAGGAACGCTCTTCGGATATGTACGCCTCGATCGATATGGTGATGGATAAGCTTGAAAAGCAATTGGACAAGTATAAGCACAAAGTTGGCCAAAAGATTGGGCACCGTTTAAGAGTTGAGGGTGGACGGGCAAAAGAAGGACAGGCACAAGCGCGCGGGCTCGCTGCTCAACATGCGCATCACATCTATGATGATGTAGATGGATCTGATCTGTCGCTCGTTCGGATCAAGGAATTTGAGATGAAGCCGATGGATGTTTCAGAGGCGATTTTGCAGATGGATCTATTAGGCCATGATTTCTACGTTTTTGCTAATGCGGAGTCTGAACGAACTTGCGTCGTGTATAGAAGAAGAGATGGACAGTACGGGCTGATTCAAGCCAGGTGATGAGATTTCCCTCAACTGCGTGAGCATTTTTTGAGGGCGACTTGGTATCCCTGATTTGGCAAGCTGGACGGGCGCTGCGAATACGCTAGAGATAGAGGCGGATCTGCAGTGGCACGACAGCTGGGGGGATGGCTTGTGGGCGTGGTTGAATGGATCCTTGAGGTGCTCGTGTTTCTGATCCTTTGGAAGGTTGTACATCTGTTAGTTTGGAATCTGCGTAAATTGCTCGGCATCGATTCGCTCCTGTTGTCTATGGTGATCACACTTCTGATCGCGATCGTGGCTGTGAGCGTGTTTCATGCGATCAGTGGTGTGTGGCCGCAGGTGATCGTCGCAGGTATACTGCTTGGCGTTGTCAACGGTGAGTATGAGTACAACCGCAGTCAAACCAAAGTGTAATGCAGACTTAACCTGGTTGCAGGATGGTTACAATTGCTCAGAAGGGGGCGGCTTCGGCCGCCTCTTTATTGTGTAGTGGTATAGAAAGAGGTACAATGATACCTTAGAACTACTCGAAGGCACACTATTTGATGATACCCTTTCCATATGAGCTATGTACGATTTGGCTTAGAACAGGACTGTCTGACCGATCGAGAGGAGTGACGCCCTGGTGATAGGGCTGATTAAAAAGATTGTTAGTGGGAGCAATGAACGCGAGGTAAAGCGTCTCTTGCGCACCGTAGAAAAGATTCGCTTACTTGAGCCGAATTATGAAACGATATCTGACGAAGAGCTTCGCGCTCACACGGTGAACTTTAAGGAACGATTGGCAAACGGTGAGAATATCGACGCCATCTTGCCGGAAGCGTTCGCCGTGGTTCGCGAGGCGGGTAAGCGTGTTCTCGGTATGCGTCACTTTGATGTACAGATGCTAGGGGGCATGGTGCTTCACCAGGGGCGCGTGGCTGAGATGAGAACAGGTGAAGGGAAGACGCTCGTCGCCACGTTGCCAGCGTATTTGAATGCATTGTCTGGCAATGGCGTTCACGTGATCACAGTCAACGACTACTTGGCGCGCCGCGACAGTGAGTGGATGGGCCAGGTCCATCGCTTTTTGGGTCTTAATGTGGGGCTGAATGTTCATGGCCTGTCTCATTTTGAAAAACAAGAGGCGTATCGTGCCGACATCACGTATGGAACGAACAATGAGTTTGGTTTTGATTATCTTCGCGACAACATGGTGATGTCATTAGAAGAGATGGTTCAACGGCCACTGCATTATGCGATCGTGGACGAGGTGGATAGCATTCTCATCGACGAGGCCCGAACCCCTCTCATCATATCAGGTCCAGCAGAAAAGTCGACTGACATGTACTTTATGGCTGATCTGTTTGTACGGTCGTTGAAGCACGAGGATGACTATACGTTTGATGAGAAAGCGCGGAGCGCCAACCTGACAGATCAAGGTGTGCATAAGGCGGAGCGGTATTTTCATGTGACAAACCTGTTTGACCCGGCGTTCGTGACGATCAACCACCATATTACGCAAGCCTTAAAGGCGCATGCGTTGATGCACCGCGATAAAGACTACGTAGTGATGGGCGAAGAGGTTGTCATCGTTGACGAATTTACGGGACGCATGATGCAAGGACGACGTTATAGTGATGGGTTACACCAGGCGATCGAGGCTAAAGAGGGCGTCAAAGTTCAAAATGAATCGAAGACGTTGGCGACGATTACGCTGCAGAATTATTTTCGGATGTACAAGAAATTATCCGGCATGACCGGTACGGCAAAAACGGAGCAGCAAGAACTTGTGGATATTTACGGGATGGACGTTGTGACGATCCCGACTAACAAGTCGAATCAGCGTGGGGACATGTCGGATGTAGTCTACAAGACGTTCAATGGCAAATTCGAGGCCGTCGTCCGCGAAATTGCTAGACGTCATCAGACGGGGCAACCGATTCTGGTGGGTACGACATCCATCGAAAAGTCCGAAGTTTTATCCGACATGCTGAAAAAGCGTGGAATTCCTCATCAAGTGCTAAATGCGAAGCAGCATGAGCGTGAGGCGGAAATCGTTTCGCATGCAGGGGAACGCGGCATGGTGACGATTGCCACCAACATGGCGGGCCGTGGGACGGATATCATATTAGGGCCTGGCATTGGGGATATTGGCGGACTCCATATTATTGGTACAGAGCGCCACGAGAGTCGACGGATTGACAATCAGCTTCGTGGGCGGGCTGGACGTCAAGGGGATCCTGGGTCATCGCAGTTTTATCTGTCACTTCAAGACGATTTGATGAGACTGTTCGGTTCGGATAATATCATGGGTCTTATGGATAAACTTGGTATCGAAGAAGATCAGCCGATTGAAAATAAGATGGTGACAAAAGCCATCGAGCGGGCGCAGCGCAAGGTTGAGGCGAACAACTATGACATTCGTAAGCATGTGCTCAAATATGACGATGTCATGAATAAGCAAAGAGAAGTGATCTACAAGCAACGAATGCAGATCTTGGGGCAGGACCACTTGCGCGAAATTGTCAAAGGCATGGTGCATGATCTGGTCGACTTCATGCTCGCGACGTATTGCCAGCAGGATCAAATCCCAGAGGATTGGGATATCAAAGGGTTGCTTGAGTATGGCGAGCATGTATTTTTAACAGCGGGACGGATCGCGGAAGAGGATTTGCGCAAGTTCGAACGTGAAGAATTGCAGGATTTTTTGTATGAGCAAATCGAGCTCGAGTATACGGCGCGTGAGGAGGAACTGGGTGACTTCATCCGTGAACTGGAACGCATCGTGCTGCTGAGAACGGTAGACGGCAAGTGGATGGATCACATCGATGCGATGGAAACACTGCGTCAAGGGATTCATCTGCGTGCATATGGGCAGATCGATCCGCTCACCGCATATCAGCAGGAGGGTTTTGAAATGTTCCAGGATATGATTCACAGTATCCAGGAAGAAGTTGCGACGTATGTGTTTAAATCTCAGATTGCGCTTCAAGAGCAGCCGCCTGAGACGCCGCAACCCTTGTACACTTCGTCTTGATGAGTATTGGGTAGGATTGAGTGGGGCGCAGTTTGAAGATCGGTGGGAGGATTATTGTGGCAGAAACGTATGGTGAATTAAAACAGATTCTAGTAAATATGGACCAGCGCTTGGCGGATATCGGGAGGTCTCTTTGACGTTGCAGTGAAGCTAGGCCAGATTGACAAGCTAGAGGAACGGATGGCGGAGGCGGCTTTTTGGGATGATCCGGATGGGGCGCAGAAAGTCATCAGTGAGGTCAATGGGCTTAAATCATTGACCGGGCGCTTTCAGGACTTGAAGTCGCATGTGGATGATTTGATCGTCGCTTGTGATTTGGCGCAGGAGGCCGATGATCACGAGCTCTTTCTTGAAGCTGACGACGGCTCTAAAGGCCTGCAACAGGAAGTAGATGACTTTGAACTGGAGCTGTTGCTAGATGGCCCGTATGACAAGAACAACGCGATCTTAGAGTTGCACCCCGGCGCTGGTGGGACGGAGTCTCAGGACTGGGCGCTTATCTTGCTGCGGATGTATACTCGGTTCGCAGAAAAGCGCGGATGGAAGGTTGAAACGCTGGATTATCTCGCGGGTGATGAGGCTGGGCTTAAGAGTGTGACGCTACTTATCAAGGGTCACAATGCATATGGGTATCTGAAGGCCGAAAAAGGTGTTCATCGTTTGGTGAGGATTTCACCGTTTGACAGCTCTGGACGGCGTCATACATCGTTTGCTTCTGTCGATGTTATTCCGGAAATCGATGAGGATATTGAGGTGGAGATCCGGACTGAGGACTTGAAAGTCGATACGTATCGCTCCACAGGTGCCGGTGGTCAGCACATTAACACCACGGATTCTGCGGTGCGGGTCACGCATATTCCAACGGGCATTGTCGTGACTTGCCAAAGTGAGCGATCGCAGATTCAAAACCGAGCTGTGGCGATGAAGATTTTAGCGGCGCGACTTTACGAGAAAAAACGTGAAGAGCAGGAAGCGGCGCTCGCAACTCTGCGTGGGGAGCAAAAGGATATCGGCTGGGGGAGTCAGATCAGGTCGTATGTGTTTCACCCGTACTCCATGGTGAAGGACCATCGTACGGGCAATGAAGTAGGCAACGTGCATGCGGTGGTGGACGGCGAACTTGACTCGTTTGTCAGCGCCTATTTGCGCTGGCAATTGCAGCGTCGCATGAGCCAGTGATGTTGTTGGCAGGTGCTTAGTGCGGGCTCTGCTGAAAGTGATGAGTATGGTTTTTGATGAGATGAATGTGGCTTAGTATATGAAAGTCTCAAAATTGCACCCATATCACCATGTGATCTGGGTGCAATTTTAGTGCGCGTTTTGACCGTCGGCTCTATTGGTTTCCTGCTTTGTGGAACGAGGAGGCGAGTATCTATGAAGTCCCCTGATGACGGACCGTGATTCGCGACCTTTGATTGTAGAAAAGTAATCCTTGAGCAGGTGCCATCGGGAAGTCTGATTGGGCTAGTAAGGGGGCCGTCCAACTAGATCAGCTCGCGCGGGTATACTAATCATATTGAATCAAAAATCCAAGTCGGAAAGTGTTGACACACGATTATAGGCATGATATATTACTACTTGTCGCCGCGAGAGCGACGGCGAGAAACGAAAGAAACAGACAGCAACAAAACGAAACAAACGCAGATGGATCCTTGAAAACTAAACACCGTATAGAGATTTTAGCGCAAGCTAAATGGACAACGCCAGAAATATTATTGAG
This sequence comes from Bacillota bacterium, assembly GCA_021821025.1. Classification (GTDB taxonomy): domain Bacteria; phylum Bacillota; class Bacilli; order Alicyclobacillales; family SLC66; genus JAKACY01. The sequence continues at coordinate 21,420 of JAKACY010000018.1, forward strand.
AGTTTGATCCTGGCTCAGGACGAACGCTGGCGGCGTGCCTAAT
>JAKACY010000207.1 GCA_021821025.1 Bacillota bacterium
GTCGTTTGAAGACGAGCAGGTGGCAACACTTTTGAATAAACACTTTGTGGCGATCAAAGTGGATCGGGAGGAACGGCCGGACATTGATCATATTTACATGAGTGTCTGCCAGATGATGACGGGCGAAGGGGGATGGCCCCTCACTGTGGTCATGACGCCTGATAAAAGGCCATTTTTTGCGGGGACTTATTTTCCGAAAGCGGCTAGGTATGGGCGGATCGGGCTCATGGAGCTGTTGCCGCGCCTCGTTCAGGCGTGGCGCGAAGAGCAGGATCAGATCGACGAGATCGGACGCAACATTATCGCGCACCTCTCGCAACCAGTGGCACGGGGCGTAACAAGAAGTGGCCGATCCAGCGTCAGTCAGCCCACGGAGAGCCAACCAAGTGCAACCTGGCGAACTGTGGATCAGACCACAGTGAATCGGCCGAATACCGTTATATTCGACGATGCGTGCGAGCAGTTTGCGTTAATTTTTGATCCGGATTATGGGGGCTTTGGAAGAGCGCCTAAGTTTCCGTCGCCGCACAATTTGTCGTTTTTGATTCGCCATCATGCGTTACAAAAACAGCCGGTTGCGCTACAGATGGCGCTTAAAACGCTCTCCAGCATGTATGCAGGCGGAATCTGGGATCATGTTGGATATGGCTTTGCGCGCTATTCGACGGATGAGCGCTGGCTGGTGCCGCATTTTGAGAAGATGCTATACGATAATGCGCTGATTGCGCACGCATACCTTGACGCATATCAGGCCAGTGGCGATGAGTTTTATGGCATGGTGGCAAGACGTATTTTCACGTACGTGCTTCGCGATATGACGAGCCAGGACGGGGCGTTTTATTCGGCGCAGGATGCGGATTCTGAGGGTATCGAAGGGAAATTTTACATATTTACAAAAGACGAGATCTACGGGGCGCTAGATGAACAAACGGCAGATTGGGTCTGTGACTTGTATGGGGTGACCGCGCAGGGGAATTTTGAAGGAGGAAATATCCTCAACTTGTTAGACGGTCGGATCGAACGGGAGAAACAGGAGCCCAGTCGTGTCGATGCAGCGATGGGCATCCTGCGTGAAAAAAGAGATGGCAGGGTGCATCCACATCTCGATGATAAGATTCTGACCAGTTGGAATGCCCTAATGATCAGCGCGCTCGCCAAAGGGGCGCTGGCTCTAAATGAGAAGGCGTGGTTGGACGCTGCGATCAGGGCGTATGAGTGGATCAAGAAGAATCTCATCAAGGACGGTCGTATCCTAGCGCGGTTTCGCGACGGGGAAGCGCGGCACAAAGGATACTTGGACGATTATGCATATCTGGCATTCGCGCAACTCGAGCTGTTTGGCGCGACGCAAGATCCTAGCTATCTAGTAGAGTGTGTGCAGGTAGCAAAAGACATGCAGCGGTTGTTCTACGATGAGAACAACGGTGGATTTTTCTTTACTGGGTTTGACGCGGAGGTACTGCTCGCAAGGCCGAAGGAATGGTATGATGGTGCGATGCCAGCAGGCAATTCGGTGGCCGCGTATGTGCTTGCAAGTCTGTGCGTGATCACCGGCGATGCGGACCTGATGAGCCTTCGTGATGTGCAGATGAAGACGGGTTTTGAAGTCGCCAGTCGCCAGCCGACGGGGTATTCATTTTTCCTTATGGCGCTGCAGCGGGTGCTTTATCCTACGCAGGAAGTCGTGATCGTACCAGGGGTCAATCACGACGCTGTTCGAGAGATGGCCTCAGCCGTACGCGAGGCATATCGACCACTCACCACACTGATTATTAGAGACGAAAAATCTGCGTGCGAGTTGGAGAAATTGGCGCCATTCACAGCATCGCAGCATGCGCAAGACGGCCTCACGACGGCCTATGTGTGCGAGAATTTCGCCTGCCATCTGCCTGTGACCACTACGGCCGACCTAAAGTCACAGTTGGACCAGCTTTAACTGGATACGTGCTCATCAGGTGCTTGTTATTTAAAAAACTTCGGATCGAGGGATGACTTATTTAATAGATCCTCGAATGACTCTTCATCATCTGCTGGTGCGAACAAACTTGCAAAGTCTTCATCATCGTCGACTCTAGAAGCCTTGCGGACCGACTTTTTTGCGCCAGCCTTTTTCGGCGCACCGGCCTCTGCAGATGAAGTGGCGATCGTCCGGGGTTTCGGCGTCACGTCGTCTTTCAGCTTCATCAATGCGCAAAGCGCGTCTTTAGACAACATCTGCTTGACCGTCAAAGGGTCCGAGCTATCTAGCGCAGCTGGCTTTTTCTCTGCTTTGGCCTTGCGACCGCTATTCGCCACCGCCAGAGGCGCATCTACGAGATCGTCGCGAGCTTCGTCACGTCGATCTTCCCCAGATCTCTTTCGCCTGCGCGGGGGATTGTGGCGAACGTCTGCGCGTTCTACATCGATAAAACCCATCTTTTGTAGTTCATCGAGTAGGACATCGGGCACACTGGTTACGATGAAGATCTCCTGCACCGCGGATGTGGTTTTCGCCAAAAGCTTCAGACCATTATCGGTAAAATACTGAAACGTAAGCGTATCTTTGTAACTCTTTGACGGCGCAATAGTACCAGTCAGAATCGATTCGACCTCATCCAAACTGGCAATTTGCCGCAAAATCTTGCCGAAGTCCCCGATGATCGTATGCATGACTTTCAGTTTTCCGTCTCTATGCCTCATATCGCCCATGGTCATAAGTCCTCGCAATCCATTCACAATCAACTTGCAGCCGGGTGTTTTTGCACCTGGTTACTTTATGTCCATTATACTCGCTTTTAATAAAAAAGAGGATTCGCACAGGCGAACCCCCTTATGACCGTAGACTATCGTAACAAATCGATACCATCGCAACAAGTCATTAAAGCAGACACCTATGCAGGGCCCTGCCTAACGGCCAGTCCTATAGTTTGCCAAGCACGTGACGCACTCCGTCAGCCGATTTATGTAGAGCATCGCGCTCTGCATCTGTCAGTTCGATCTCGATGATCTTTTCCACGCCGTTTTTACCGAGCATCACAGGGACGCCGAGGAACAGATCATTGACGCCGTACTGGCCGGTCACGTATGCGGAGCAAGGCAAGATCCTGCGCTTGTCTTTGACGATCGATTCCACCATTGCAACGATCGATGCACCTGGCGCATAGTAGGCACTGCCAGTTTTTAAATAGTTCACAATTTCAGCGCCGCCTTGACGGGCTCTTTGCACTAGACGATCGATCGTTGCTTGGTCGAGCAGCTTATCGATCGGAATCCCACTGACGTATGAATAACGCGCTAGTGGGACCATATCATCGCCGTGGCCGCCGAGCACGAATGCGGATACATCTTCGAATGAGACTTTTAATTCTTGGGCGATAAACGTGCGAAAACGCGCAGAATCCAGCACGCCGCCAAGGCCGATGATGCGCTCAGGCGCGAAACCACTCTCGCGAAACGCGACTTGCGCCATCACGTCAGATGGGTTCGTCACGAGCACGAAGCAAGCATCTGGTGAACGTGGTGCAACTTCTTTTACTACTTGACGGATTACTTTTACGTTGGTATCGACGAGATCGTCTCGGCTCATGCCGGGTTTTCTAGCGATACCAGCGGTGATGACGATGACGTCAGATTCTGCGGTTTCCTCGTAAGAGTTCGTGCCTATGATGAGAGAGTCGAATCCTTCAACCGGTGCGGACTCTTGCATATCAAGCGCTTTCCCTTGCGGTACACCTTCTACGATATCGGTTAAAACGATATCTCCTAATTCCTTTAATGCCGCATACTGTGCAACCGTTGCGCCGACGTTACCGGCGCCGACGACCGTGATCTTTGGCCGTTTCAGCATCCGCATTCACTCCTTAAAATTCCATCATAATACTCTTTTAGAGTAACCAATATTTATGGAGGAAAGCAAGCTTGTCACCGTATATTCATCAGATTGAATCCCAGACCCATATGATATACTAACACTAGAGTGATGAGAGTGATTGTTTTACCACGGCAACATCCCTTTACAATCGACGCCTTGTCATTAGAGCATGAATGAATAGCTGAGAGGGGAAGATTCGGGATGGACACCGAAGTGGGGATCGACCAGGAACGGCTGATCGCCGATTTTATGACGCTGGTATCGATCGGTAGCCACTCGCGCGAAGAGGCCAACGTCGCAGCCTACATTCGGGGTGCGATGGAGGAACTCGGGTATACGGTGATGGAGGATGCTACCGCGGATGTCGTGGGTGGAAGCAGCGGAAATTTGATCATCCGCGTGCCAGGCGTTCCGCAGCTTTCAACTGTGCTCATGATGGCGCACATGGATACGATCGCACCTGGGCATGGTGTACAGCCGATTCGTCATGCAGATCGCATCACGAGCGATGGCAAGACCGTTCTAGGGGCAGATGATAAAGTCGCGATCGCTGGTCTGATTCACATGCTACGCGTGT
>JAKACY010000208.1 GCA_021821025.1 Bacillota bacterium
CGTGCGATGCGCTGACGATGATGTGCCAGGACCCGATAAGTTCGTTATAGGCGCGAGCCTCTTCCGCCCATTTCTTGCGCTCGCACAGGGTATAAAGGTGATAAGCGAGCTGGCGCATGGATTCTCCTTTCTCGGGCATCTTGGCCAGCAGTTCGCCGGCGGCGGATTCGCCCTGGTTGTTGAGACGGCGGATCATCTGGTGGCAGGCTTCCCAAATGGGCAGGCGCTTGTCGGTGGCGGGGTCCCAGTCCGACTCGTACTCGCTCCACTTGAGCAGGCGCACCTTGCCGCCACCGGACTCAGCCACGCCCGCTTCGCGCACGCCGTCTACGCTGGTGCCCTTGGCGCGGGCCAAGGTGTCGGCCTCGCCGAACGGGCCGGTGCGCCAGCCGTATTGATCGAACCAACTGGAGCAGAACTGGGTGTCGGCATCGAAGTTACCGGACTCGGGGCTGAGGTAGTCGGTAATGGCGCGGTTGATCAGTACCAGTGCATCGTGCACGCTCATGTGTGATCCGTCCTGGTTCAGCACCGCTTCGTATTTGGAGAAGATGGCCATACCTGGGCCGATGGCGGACTGGGCCAGATCCACGGGAGCAATGGGTGTCTGGCCGGTCTCGCCGCCAATCATGGTTTCCAGCGCCTCAGGCATTTCCTCGCGCAGCTGCCGTTGGAAGTCACGACGGGAGATCGAATCGGCTTTTGACTTGCGCTTACGACAGACTAAGACGATTGACGAGGCTAGTGCATTCGAGCTTTGTCCGCGCATTCTGCTGGCGTTTTCAGTATTTAGGGGCCAGGTACCATCAATAGAAAAACCGGCTTGAATTACTGCTTCGAGGAAGGTTACCCATCCAGTGCTTGTTGTGCTGTCTTCACGAGTCTCTGACTGCTTAAAGGCGTAGTAAACAGTAACGGGAAAAGCAGGATGGGCCAGTTCGGCTAGTTTGTGAATGGCGCGAGACATGCCGCTCATGAAAAAATCTTCAGCTGCGTTGCCTCCTCCATGACGAAATGGATCAGCAACTAGTTCCTCAGCTTTTGGAACCGCAAGGGTTGAGAATGTATCTGACCATATAGTCCGCAAAGAACGTCTCATCCAGAGATAGAAAAAATCAGCCAAATCAGCATACGGAACATTGTCATAATATGGCGGGTCTGTTGAAACTAACTTATTGACGCTAATAGATTGAGTACTAGCATCCGCTTGCATGGCTTGGCCGCAAAACCAATCTCGGGTAGACAGAAAAGATTTCGCGAATGCTTTACTGATCCCTTCAACGAAGATATGCCATGACCCGGAACTGGTAGACAGTGGGTTCGCTTCAGCAAAGTCCCAAAGCATGGGCAAGGCTTGGCGCCCAAACACGTGCCTTGGGCATTGCGCAATCGGCTCCCATCCACACAAGCTATTTCCTAAATCTGCCATCTTGTCGACCCCGAAAACGAGATATGTGGCAATAGCTTCGCCATATGCCTTGGAACCTCTTCCTCCAGAAGTGAAGCCTCTAGCGTCATCCTCAAAACCGTTGGCAATTGCGTCTCTTTCAATCTTGGGCACAACTTCGTTCACTAGATCAGAGAACGTATTCAACGCTACAAGCTGCCTCGGCGAAAATAGGTCGCCAAAATTTGTTAGCCCATAAGCCCATGGAGTCATGTGCCTAGAGTTCTTTGCAAATTCGATGTTTGGTATCCAAGTCGGATTTGCGGATCTGGCGATTGATTCAACTTCTTCCGTTGGGGATAAGTACACTCTGCCCCTCTTGCCCTCAGCTACTATAGCCATGAGCTTTGCACCCATGCGCCCTGCCTGTCCTTCAGTCTTGATGTATTTCGCCTCTATAGGGCTACCCGAAAGAACGCACCGGAATTTTGCGCCATGAGAGAGCTTTGTACCTTTCTTGAGATCGTCGATGTCATTTCTATAGCCAATACCTACCTCGAATCGGTACGAACTATTTTCAACTACTGGTTGTACCCAAGCTTCCTTACCCTTCTTGCTCGACAGCACAAAGCTGGAGGCCAGCGGCACGTCTACGTCGCTGAAAGCGGGATTGGGGCTTTTCACGGTTCTGGCCCAGAGCCAGGCAATCACCGTCAGCTCTTCACCTTGGTAAGCTTTCAAGTCCGGCCTGTTGGCTACCATCTCCGGGGTGATTTTGACCTTGGGATAGAGGTGGCCGATGCGCTTTAAGGCCTCTTCGAGCATCCAGTGGCCATAACGGCGCACGTCCTCGGCCAGACCGCGAGCGCCCGACCAGTCCTCCATCAGATCGACTTGTTTTTCACCCGGCGGCAGTGGGCCGACCGGTTTCCGGCCGGCAAACCGGGGCGGGATTTCGATCATGGCCTTGTTGATCATCACCGCCACGGGGTTGAGATCGGAAGCGTAGCTCTCCAATCCCAGCCTTTGCGCCTCCAGCGGAATGGCGCCGCCGCCGGCGAACGGGTCGTGGAAGGCGGGCAGCTTGTCGGGGTTGAACAGCTCGGCGGCCTGCGGATGGTTACGATTCAGGTGGCAGGTTTCCCGCCAGCTCTCCCAGATGGCCTCGCGGGCACGCTTGAGCACTTCCTCGTTGTTGGTATTTTCCCACTTCACCAGGTCGCGGATGATCTGGAACAGCTTTTCCCGCTTGATCTCCGCTTCTTTCTTGTTGACACCATAACCCAGTTCACGCTGATAGCCGGGATCGTTGACCAGTTGTGCAAACAACACTGCGCGCGCCGCAGCCAGTGGCCGCCGCGCCCACCACAGATGCAAGGTGGAAGGATGACCGTGGCGGATGGATTTCTCCCGCGCCGCGGCTTCGTTGATATCGTCCAGCGGCAACGCCACTTCGATGAGTTTTTTCGGTGTTTTAATCATGCTTCAATCGTCTTTATCGCTATCCCATCCAGCCTTGCCATCGCAAAAATTACAGCCTGCCCAATAGCTGTGCTCCATATCACCGGTGTTCAGTTCGTTACACCATCCGCAACACTCCATGGAGTCAAAAACACCAAAGCAGGATGCGCAAAGATATTTGTCTCCGTCGTCCAGGCGAACCACCGTGTGATAGCCATCGCAATCACTGCAATTTCCTGGTTGCCAGGAATCATCGCCTTCCATGGCAGCAATATGTGCAGCACCGTCATCGATCAGTTCATCTGCCAAGTGTTCCGGCTCGAAGTCGCGACCGCAACCGTCGCATTTAGCAAATCCTTCGTTTACGAACACGACTTCAGTACCACAGTCCGGGCATTCTATTGCAATGCATTTGTCGGTGAGCCCGCAAACAAGACACTGCGTTTCATAGAGTTCGCCGATTTCGTCCGAATGCTCTTGCGATCGGAAGCCACAAGATGGGCAATCTCTGAAAATTGCGCCGCCGGCCTCACGCTTCTGTATCTCTGGTCCGAGTTGATCAAAAACCACCTGCAGGAACTCGTGGAGCTTGCGCAGTCGCTTATCGATATCTTCAAGCGCAGCGGACCACGACGAAAAAACGTTTGCCCATCGATCAGTGAGAAGCTTATGGAGCAAATACCACGCAGTGAGCTGCTCTTTAGCGATTGCTCTGCGCAGCTTTTCATTTTCCTCAGCTGAGACGGCTTCATGAAAGAAATGCACCATTTTATTGCGATGCTTTGTGAGTCGGCGGAAGGTCTCAAATTCCTGTTTGGTTAGCCCGCTGCGTACCACCTTGTCCAGTTTGTCAGCCGCCTCATCCAGGGTGACGGACAAGAAGTCGCCGGCAACAAAGTTGTCCCAATCGGGGTCCTTTCGTTTCGAAACGACCAAGGACCAGTGTTCTGCCATGAGGCGGGCTTTCAGGAAGAGTTCAACGGCAGCGTGGAAGTGTATGACCGAGTATTTCGGATGCTCATCGAACTCGTCTATCGAGTGAGACAGAAAGTCCATGGCATTTTCGACAAGCCGTTTTAGTAGACTCTGCTGACTCATGTTGCAGGTCCTGGCGGTATTGATTTTGTGATCAATTGGTCAAGATCGTAATTGATGCTGGCTACACCGAAGTCGGGTTCCTGAGTGAAAGGATTCTTGACGTAATACGGGCCCTCGAAGTTGTCGCCATCTACAATCACGATCGCGAGGATGAATTTGTCAACTTGATTCAAGCCATAAATGATCTCGTTTCTACTGACCGTGATAGTGCTCTGACCCTTTGCGCGGCCCTTCACTTCGATATGGCGATCCGGTTTGAGGGAGCCATCTGGATTGACTGGCGGGCGAGCAGTAACATCCCAACCACATTTCTCGGCGGAGACGTCTTTGACTGTGTGGCCGAAACCGCGCTCAACATCCATCACCGCATTCAGGGCGATCGTCTCGATACGGCTGCGGGCCTCAGCGT
>JAKACY010000209.1 GCA_021821025.1 Bacillota bacterium
GCAACCAGGCAGTCAAGCAGCGGCAGAAACCGTGCTGCGAGCGGCCGTCGAAGCTGACGCTCCGAAGCACGCGATCACATGGATCGAACAACCTTCAATCGAGGCGACACAGATGCTCATGAACCATCCGCATGTCGCTCTTGTTCTAGCCACGGGCGGCACGAACATGGTTAAGGCTGCCTACAGCACAGGGAAACCTGCTCTCGGAGTGGGACCCGGTAATGTTCCCTGTTACATTGAGAAAACTGCAAACTTGGAGCGCGCAGTTACAGACTTGATTTTATCTAAAACGTTTGACAACGGGATGATCTGTGCATCAGAGCAGGCTGTGATCGTGGATCGCGAAGTGTATGCAAGTGTAAAAAGGCTCATGAAGGAATACAACTGTTATTTTCTAAGTGATGATGAGGTGAGAAAGGTAAGCAGCACTGTGATCAACGCGCAAACGGGTGGCGTCAATGCGCGCATCGTTGGCCTTCCTGCTGCGAAGATCGCGGAAATGGCTGGGGTTTCAGTGCCCAAAGATACAAAGATCCTGATCGCAGAATTAAATGGTGTGGGCCCTGACTATCCACTGTCTCGCGAGAAGCTGTCGCCTGTGCTAGCGTTTTATAAAGTGGACAGCGCAGAAGATGGCATCAAACGCGCAGAACAGATGGTGGCATTCGGAGGAATGGGCCACTCGGCGGTGATTCACTCAGAAAATGATGACATGATCAGGGAATTCGGCATGAGGATGAGAACTGGCCGCATCATCGTCAATGCGCCGTCATCACAGGGCGCGATCGGTGACATTTACAATGCCTACATGCCGTCACTCACACTTGGATGTGGTACGTTTGGCTCGAACTCCACGACATCGAACGTGTCCGCGATTCATCTCATCAATGTCAAGCGTGTGGCCAAACGCCAGGTGAACATGCAGTGGGTTAAAGTGCCGCCTAAAGTGTATTTTGAACGCGGTGCAACGCAGTATTTGAGCAAAATGCCGGGTATTTCAAGGGCGATGATCATCACCGATCCCGATATGGTCAAATTCGGCTACGTAGACAAAGTGCGCTACTATCTCAGCAAACGCGCGGAACCTGTGGAAATCGAAGTGTTCTCGCAGGTCGAACCTGACCCGAACACCGAGACGGTGATGAATGGGCTCGAGCAGATGAAGCAGTTTAAACCGGACGTGATCATCGCTCTAGGCGGCGGTTCTCCAATGGATGCTGCAAAAGCGATGTGGCTCTTCTACGAATCGCCGGATGTAGACTTTGATGGTGTAAGGCAGAAGTTCCTGGATATCCGCAAGAGGGTATATAAGTTTCCGGAACTCGGCAAAAAGGCCAAATTAGTGGCGATTCCGACCACATCGGGCACAGGTTCCGAAGTGACGTCATTTACAGTCATTACGGATAAAGAGACGAACATGAAGTATCCGTTGGCGGACTATGAATTGACCCCAGATGTGGCGATTGTCGACCCGGATTATGTGATGACGCTTCCCCGCGGTGTGACCGCAGATACAGGGATGGATGTCTTGACGCACGCAATAGAGGCTTACGTATCCAACATGGCCAATGATTACACGGACGGTCTCGCGATGAAGGCAATCCAACTCGTCTTTGAATACCTGCCGAGGGCGTATCGCGACGGTCGCGACGAGGTAGCTCGTGAAAAGATGCACAATGCGTCGACGATAGCAGGCATGGCGTTTGCCAATGCATTCCTAGGCATCAACCATAGCTTGGCGCACAAGCTTGGCGCTGAGTTTCACATCGCACACGGGCGTGCGAACGCAGTATTGTTGCCGCACGTGATTCGGTACAATGCGCAAAAACCGACCAAATTCGCTACATTTCCTAAGTATGAGTCCTTCGTGGCAGATCGTAAATACGCCGACATCGCGCGGGTTTTAGGCCTACCTGCCAAGACGACGGAGCAAGGCGTGGAGAGCCTCGTTCAGGCGATCATCGCGATGAACAACGAGTTTAACATTCCTCGTACGATCGCAGATTGTGGCGTGGATCGGGTGCAATTTGAAGCGAAAGTTGACTATCTGGCAGACCGGGCATTTGAAGACCAATGCACGCCTGCGAACCCAAAGCTCCCGCTCGTCACTGAACTTGCTGATATCTACCGCCTTGCGTATGACGGTATGGGCGTAGTGCAGAAGTAGCCTGCACAGGTTGGCCATGATGGAAGACCTGGAATATAGATGGTGGGCGGCTGCAAGATGACCTTACAGCAGCCCGATGCATTGCCTGCGCTACGTGATCGGACTTATAGATGGCTTAAACGATGTATGATCTCCATGCAGGCGCGCCCGTTATGGTAGGGGCACTTCCATGATGAGACTTTGAGATCCGTATGTGACAGAGCACCGTCTGCCTCGATTCTGCTGAACCACTCGCCATGCACTTTATCGGTCATGTGAGCTTCGATAAACTGCCAGACACGGTAAGATGCATCGAAAAAGCGTTCATCATTGGTAAGCTGGTATGCGTTTAGAAAACCCACTGCGGCCTCAGCCTGTGGCCACCAGTGCTTATCCGCATCCGTGTGGCCGCGATCGTCCGTCTCATATAGTAACGCTCCGTCCTTATCGATCCCTTGGCGTAGTGCGGCTTCAGCCATCTGACGTGTTGTGTCTTTTACCGCGCTCAAAAGTTTTGCGTCGCCTAATACTTCAGCGGCCTCCTGCAAGAGCCAACTTCCTTCAATATCATGCCCGTATGACACGGTCTTCGTAAGCGGTTTCCAGTCGCGTTCGAAAAAGAGCGAGAAGTGATACGTAGTCGGATTGATGATGTGCCTTTGCGTCACTTCTATCATACCCTGAAGTTCTTGGCGACTTTGCGGCGTGTCCCATACGCGCACCAAGTTGGTGAACGCCTCCAGAACATGCAAGTTGGTATTCATGGTCTTGTCTGTAGCGTTTTGAAATGATCCGCCCATGAGGTGAGAGTGCTGCGATCGGCTAAAATCCTGATTAAACCCGTCTCGGTAGCCCCCGTATTCTGGATCTAGACTATGAAGTCTCAACAGTTCAAACAATTTGATTGCGTAATCCAAGCTTTGCGCGTGACCTGTTGCCCGATGATACTCCGCCAATCCATAGATCGCAAAAGCCTGCGCATACACCTCTTTGGCAGGGTCGAGCGCTTCCCCTTTGAAATCCAGCATCCAGTACACGCCGCCGTTAGCATGGTCCCAAAAATGATCGACGAGATAATTATACGCCCTGGAGGCCATCTCTAAGTGTACTGGGTCTTTACTAAACTGATAGGCTGCAGAATAAGTCCAAAGGATGCGTGCGCAAAGGACCGCTCCCTTTGAAGCCAGGTGGTTTGGCACCAAATCGTTTGAAATAACGCCGATAAACCCGCCGTATTGTTCATCTTTGGTGTGCTGTACCCAAAACGGAAGGATGAACTTCGCTAGATTGCGCTCGGCCTGCACGCGGTATGCAACGATGAGATCCTGACTTGGCAATTTCCTGCCCCCTGTAAGCGGTCATATAACGAATCTGTTAGATCCATAGTACACTACTTGAACACTTTGTGGCGGAAAGATTTAACTCATATTTGCACCCAGCACTGCAGCAGGAATCCTGCCGAATTTCGTCGAATTAACGCTCAATACAACACTCAGCGCCTCGATTGTGGGTGATGGATTTGAGACGACTAATCACTATAGCCATATCCGTTGTGCTTGCAGCGCTGCCTGTCTATACGACTCATGCATCCGGTTTAACGGACGCTCGCGTGCAACTTGACAAAGTTCGAGCACAAACCGCGTATAATGAATCGCGTGTGCATATTTTGACGTCCCGTGAAGCGAAAATCGAGCAGGAAGTAGCGACTGTGAAGGCAGAGATTCAGCGAGTATCTATCAACATCTTGCAAACACGCCAGGCGATATCAGTTCAAAACCGTGCGATTGCCAATACGGCTGCGGCCGTATCGCGTGCCAAGGCAAGAATCGCTTTGTTAGATCAGATGTTAAAGGCGCGCCTTAAGATCATGTATGAGGATGGGACAGTCAGTTACATTGATGTGATCTTAAGTTCAACTAGTTTCTCTGATTTTCTGAATCGGATGATGGCTTTGACGATGATCGCGAATCAGGACGGGAAGCTCCTAAAAGCTGTGAACGCCGAACATCAGCACCTTGCACGCGAGTATGCATCATTCATGCGCCAAAGAGAAACGCAGTTGGCGATGGCAGCAACGCTGAGCTCGGAGCTGCGGTTGCAATCGCAGCAGCTATCCAAGCAGCGGCAGGTTTTACAAAGCGTCGAAGTGCAGAAACAGGCCGCGATCGCGGATCTGCAAAACGAA
>JAKACY010000210.1 GCA_021821025.1 Bacillota bacterium
TGCCTCCGCCCCTGACTAGAGGCAATGCGGGCGAAATCGGGCTCATGATCGGCAGCGGCGGAAGGGTTAGCGGAGTTGATTCTGCGGGGGCTTCCGAGGACCTTCCGTATGCCATGAAGCGATATGCGAAGGAGCATCATGTGGTTGTGGCCGCTACGGGTGAAACTGACTATGTGACAGATGGGAACACAGTTTGGCGGTTACGCAATGGCCATCCTCTGCTCGCGGCCGTCACCGGATCGGGCTGCTCGTTAACAGGTATCATCGGCGCCTTTATCGCTGGCGTGAGGGACAAGGCGGATATGGAGGCTATTGCGAATGCCGTGATCGCCGCCATCACATGTGTCAATGTTGCGGCTGAGCAAGCTGCAACATTTGCTGCAGGTCCAGGGACATTTCAGGCGGCATGGCTTGACGCCCTCTATCACCTGAGTGAGCAGGATGTGGATCAAAAGAGCGCGATCACAGTAATGGACGTGAAAGCGTGATGGGAATGGACAAGGACAAACTTCTCGATGCGCTGGCGGTCTATGTCGTCACGGATGACCGCCCGGATCACGACGAAGTCATGGACATATTAAGGCAGGCACTCATGGGCGGTGCAACCGCCATTCAACTGCGCAGAAAGCACGAAGATGGCAAGGCGCTCGTAGAACTCGGTAAAAAGATTCGGCGCTTAACAAAAGAGTTTCACGCCTATTATTTCGTCAATGACCGCATCGACGTGGCGCTTCTCACAAATGCTGACGGTGTACACGTAGGTCAGTCTGATATCGCTTGTTCGGATGCTCGCGCACTCTTAGGGTTGGATCGCTGGATTGGCGTCTCAGCTTGCACGGTAAATGAAGCAATGCAGGCACAGCGCGACGGCGCCGATTATCTTGGAATCGGTTCGATGATGCCGACCGCTACTAAACCAGATGCGGATTTGTGCAGCCTGGATGAATTGAAAACCATCGCGAAGGCCGTCGCCATTCCTGTTGTAACAATAGGCGGTATGACAATCGAAAATGCACCCACGATGGTTGCTGCCGGCGCATGTGGTGTGGCCGTCGTGTCTGCCGTCATGCGGGCAACAGACCCGCGACAAGCGACTTTTGGCATCCGGCAGGCTGTACGCCAAACGAGGCGAATGTAGATGCCGGCAAATGCCCTGGGGAATTCGCCGACAAGTCCCCCTTGACTGGTACATATTGATACAGTGGGTTGATTGAAAGGGGGTTAGTTCCATGTACGACGGTGGCACATTTGGAGGCTACACCCGTTGGGCAGTCGTGTTTTTGATTATCTTCGTGCTATTTTTCCTCCTGGTTCCAGTTTACAAAACCGTTTGCAATACGGTTCCTGTATACTAGGCACCATGTAGTATGCCGCGCTGACCCTGATCAGCGCGGCATACGCTCGCTTTCTCGAAAAATCAGTGCGCCTCTCCTCACCCTCCGCAACACTTCCACCGCTTGTTGTGTGATATGCGACACAGGTTCCCCCTTAAATTTGGGTAAAATATGAACCATGGCATCTATGGAGTCAAGTATGGAGCTTGCCCTAGAGTCAAGTATGGAGCTTAGTTAAGGTTCTACTGTTCTACTAAGGGAGGTTCTACCATGCAGGTATGGAAAGTTCGTTGGCTACCCCTGGGGCATATCGCTCACGGGTATCGGCGCGTTTTTGTCGTTGACGGAGAGGATCAAAAGCCCCAAAGAGTGATCGTGATCTCACCAATGCCGTATGAGGCGGTGTACGAGGTCGGGCAGCTCGCCGATGAAAAGGTCGATGATCCTGCATTGTGGTGGGGCTTGTCCATCGTGCGATCTGTTCTATTACAAGCCGATGCAATGGAAGCTTCAGATGACGGTTTTTTAAACATAAGGGCAAGCCGGGTTGAAACTACTGAATTCCTCTCCATCGAGCAATTCAAACAGGCGATGATAAAGCATGAATTCGTGATCGAGCTTGGCGACTAATCTCAATCCCCCCAATGCTAAACCCGGCTAACGCCAGGTGTTCACGATGGCTGTTGGGGCATGCCGGGTTCGCCCGCACGGCAAAACGCGATGTTGCGTGAATGAAACCACCATTCTATAATAATCTTGGTTATGCAAACGTTTGCTTTAATTCTAACATAAACAAAAGAGGTGACACTTGTGAAGTTTTCGAGCAAGTTAACACGGCGATCGAGCGCAGTAGCGCTGTCAGCAGTTGTTGCGTTGCTCACCGTCCCCACAACCGCGTACAACGTACAGGCAGACTCACACCCATCTCAAAGCCATGGTACGAGCGGCGCACACACAGCCGCGAAGCACGATGCCTCCCCGTGGTACGATAATTTGTACCACGACTCATGGAGTACAATCTACCGTACGCCGTTTGGAGCTGTACCGACTGGGCAAGCAGTGACACTGCGCCTAGAAACTCCATCCAGCGTGACGTCCGCCTATGCACAGTTGACGGATATCGGGAACAACTATTCAGCGACCGCAAATCTGCCGATGCACAAGATTGCGCCCCAAAGCGTCAAAACTCTTCTGGGCAAAGACCATGCGTCTTTCACGCTGTGGGAAGTCGTCGTTCCAACTAAGTACCTTCAGTCCCCAGAGGTCCTCTATTATCAATTTGAGGTCAAGAAGGGCAATCAGGTTGCGTATTACGGGAATAATGGAAACGGATACGGCGGGGTGGGCCAGGCATCACCTAGTTCAGACTCCCTGATATCATATAAAATTACCGTATATGCCAAATCGTTCACCACTCCAGCTTGGCTGAGGCACGGCCTGATTTATGAAATTTTCCCGGATCGATTTTATAATGGCAACAAGAAAAACGATGAGAACCCCACCACGCAAAAAACCATCGGCTACACTTCGTCAGGGCAAGAAACGCTCGTTCCCATCCAATTCCATAAGAACTGGAATAGCCTGCCCTATGATCCAAACGTGCAGGTTGACCCCGGTTCAAAAAACTATAAGCAGGAGCTAGCTTTGCAAGGCAATGGCAGTTGGAGCACCGACTTTTTTGGTGGAGATCTGCAAGGCATTATTGATAAATTGAATTATTTGAGAGGATTAGGGGTCAACACGCTCTACCTCACGCCGATCTTCACGGCGCCATCCAACCACAAGTATGATACCGGAAACTTCTTTCAGATCGACCCCGGCTTCGGCACGCTCAAGACCTTTAAGGAGTTGCTTATACAGGCGAAAGCACGCGGGATGCACGTTATTTTAGACGGTGTTTTTGAAGATACGGGCAGCGACAGCGTATACTTTAACAAATTTGGCGCCTATAAGAGCGCTGGAGCCTGGCAACAGTTTCAAAACCCTAAGCGTGTGAAGTCACCATACTACAATTGGTACCTCTGGAATCCCGGTGGCATCCCGCCTTATCAGGATTGGGGCGGAGCAGATACGCTGCCACTGACAAACACGGCCGATAAATCCTGGCAGCAGTTTGTCTATGGCAAATACGATCCTGCAGCCCCCCAGAACCCAGCCAAAAACTCCGTAGCAAGATACTGGGTCAGCCTCGGCACATCCGGGTGGCGTTTGGATTCCGCCAACAACAGCAACTTCACAATCGCCTGGTGGAGCGCATTTCGTAAAGCAGTCAAACAGATCGATCCACAGGCCGCCATCATCGGCGAGGACTGGAACGACCCGACCAACGATAACGGTACTGACTGGTTGACCGGAACGACTTGGGACTCGACGATGAATTATACATTTCGCAATGACGTCATCTCGTTTTTCCGCGGCTCCTATCAAGATGGAAGCGTGCAAAATTACAGCATGAACGCAGCACAGTTCGGCAATTCCCTGATGCAAATGTATGAAGCCTATCCGAAACCCGCGATGTTTGCGATGATGAACCTATTGGGCTCTCACGACACTGAGCGCATCTTGACGATTCTCGAAGGAGCACCGGACGCAACGTCAATCAGTGCGCTTCAACAGGCGCTGTGGAAGCCGACGCCCGCACAGCTTGCTCTCGGTATCAAGAAGATGGAGCTAGTGACCGCCTTTCAGTACGGTTTCGTTGGTGTTCCAATGATCTACTATGGTGACGAGGCAGGCATGATCGGATACAAAGATCCGCTATCGCGCGCAACTTATCCATGGGGCCATGCGAATCAAGCATTGGTAGCGTATTTCCAAATGTTAGGTCAGATCCGGAACACCCACCCTGTTCTGCAATCTGGTAACTTCAAACAGCTCTATGCAAATGGTGAAACGTATGCATACGCTCGTTACATCAATGATGATCGAAGCGCACTGGGTAACAAAGCACCAGATGCCTTTGGC
>JAKACY010000211.1 GCA_021821025.1 Bacillota bacterium
TTCAGATTCCACCTCACGATGGACACCCTTGGCTTAAGCTAATGGTTACTGCTACCTTCACCATTCCGGACTTTCACCGTATAGACAACGCCCATGCCGGGCGCACCAAGGAAAAGAGCACGGGATTCCCGTGCTCTTTTAATTTAACGACCAGGGACGATTTAAGCGGTCCAACTCGACAGTCCACCTGTTAGCGATCTCACACTTCGAAATCCTTGACCACGCAGGATCTCACACGCTTCTCTACTACGGTTACCTGATCGACAAACCACGATCAAGTCCTCATCTTTATGAAGTTCGACCGCACGCTGTGGCAAGGTCCCAAGTGGTATGAGAATCGATCCTTCGATATGTCCCTCGCGATACTCGTGCACCTCCCGCACATCGATCACCTTCGGTGTGCGATGTCCGAATAAGCTGCTCTTAAGTTCACTCCATGTGATGCTCGGACACGTTTGTTCAGACATGTATAGATCTCTCCCTAACGCGTTATAGACAGTAAAAATTATATACCCTGCAGGGTATAAGTCAAGATCGACGAAATGGTTCATACCGGTTTACTTATCGGCTGGCCCCGACCCCGGCATCTTCTTGCTTGCGAAGCTCCTGATTGTGCTGTGATTCGCTGTCGATGTGATTCATCAACGCATTATGATCATTTACTAAAACAACTGTCGCCTTTTGGCCCTTTAGCTCAGTCTCACTATATAGCCCAAAGGACATGACGATGATGAGATCCCCCGGTTCGGCCAAACGCGCTGCTGCACCGTTTAGCTCCATGCACCCAGACCCGCGTTGCCCCGGGATCACATACGTATCAAAGCGTGCTCCGGTATTGATGTTGACGATCTGCACTAACTCATTTTCAAGCATATCTGCCTGTTCAATCAAATCTTCGTCGATCGTGATACTTCCTACATAGTGTAAATTCGTTCTGGTCACGGTTGCACGGTGAATCTTCGATTTCAACAGTGTTCTATACATGCCGATTCTCCCAAATTATGAATTTGAATGAAGCCGTCTGTCGCCCCATGAATTAAGAGTGACCTATGCCTGCATTTATTATCCGATTCCGCCGCGAATTAATCAACATGAGGCCATGACATGATCTAGACGCAGGAAAGCCGCCACACCCGAAAGTTCTCAGCGCGTGACGGCTTTTCACATAAAGAAGTAAATCATGCTCAGGCAACATCATACCCCGCATCTTCAACGGCTTCTCTTAAAGCCGGTACCGAAACGGTTTGCTCTTCATATGAAACGACAGCTTTGTTCTCTTCTAAACTGACTTCTGCTTTGTGGACGCCGGATACGCGCGTCAGCGCATTCGTTACGGCCTTCACACAGCCTTGGCAAGTCATGCCCTTGATGTTAATTGTAACTTCTGCCATCACGATCACCTCCAGCTTTTATACTATACCCCCCCACCTGATATGTCAATTTCGAACGATATCAACCAGCAGCGGGCGATATGTAGCGGTGATCTTTCCGTCCAATCGGTGTGACTGGTCGTAGATCGATATCATCTCACGCATTAGGCGCGGGCGGATGCGCAGTGCACCAGTGTTGCTGTTGTTGGCGCCAATCTTTTTAACAGACGTGAGAAAGTCCATGACGCTCGAAAAGCATTGGACATCGTCATAAATCTCATATTCGATGGAAAAACGCCCTGCTAGAGATGAAAGACCATGATTCAGCTTGGCCAAACATTCTTCTTCATGATAAAACGTGGGTCCGAACGATTCTAAATCTGACAGGCCGATTCGCTGCTGCGCCTGTGCAAAAGCATCCGAAAGTTCCTTGAACGTTCCAAAAGCGAACGTAGAGAAAAACATCCCGCCGTGTGTATTCAAAGAAGAGATTAATTTGTGGACGGTACCCTCAAAGTCATTGAACCACTGAAATGTTGCATTAGAGACGATGAGATCATACCGATCGCAAAGAACCATCTCCTCGATATCTGCCGTAACGAAGTGAACGGTGTTCGGCGCTACCTTTTGTCTCGCCAACCCAATCATCGCAGAAGATAGATCTACGGCTGTCACATCGGCGTCAGGCAACTCTTTTATTAAAAATGAAGTAAGGTAACCGGTCCCAGAACCGATTTCGAGCACTTTAGCGCCAGGCTGATGGCTGATTCTCTTCCATGCGCTCGATCGACGCATACGCGCGATGAGTCGATGCGTCATTTGCTTTTGAACAACAGCGTACTTGTCATAGGTACCGGCGCTCGCGTCAAAACGCTTCTGCAACAGTTTTTTATCAATATCTCCAATCAACTCGTAAGCATCTCCCAAATCCCTTGCAAGCTAGCCGTGGACTGCGTGTAAAATGGAACGTGCCCCACGCCTGGCATGGCAACAAGCCTCTTTTGCGAAGATATAAAGTCAAATGATGCCTGAACATTGCCAATTGGGCATACCTTATCCTCGGCACCCTGAACGATCATAATTTTTGCTCGTAAAGCACCAAGATTCATGCTAAGATCCATTTTAATCAGATAATCAAGTCCTAACAGCAGTTCCTCGATAGAATAGATATTTGCAATGTCACCGAATTCGCGCATCCATCTTTCGAGCCATCTCGCATCAAGCTCTTGGCTGGAAAACATCATTTTATAAAAATTGCGCATCGTTTCTTCACGGTCAATCTTTAGCTGCCGTTTCATGCGTTCGAGGACTCGCTTGGGCCAACCGATCGATGCGGATTTGTCTTCGTCGACAAATGAAAATGTGGCGCCAAACAAGAGTAATCGATCCACACGCGAAGACTTTAGTGCAGCCTCAACAGCCACTATGCTGCCTAGAGACCACCCCAAAAGAGCCACCGAAGCAGCATCAAGAGTCGCGATGTAGGTTATGACTCGCTCGGAGAACCCACTTAAAGTTTCAATTCCCACCCAATCGACGAAGTGAAGGATGAAGTCTCTATCGATATGCCTAATGATTGGTTCAAAAACCTGCGAGGACATACCCCACCCTGGCAAGCACACAACATGCATGGCACTCATTGAATTACGCCCAAGTCACGACCCACTTGTGCGACGCGGCCCGCTGCTATCAATAAGTCTCCGGGATCATGAGTAGCCATGATAGAAAAGCGGATGCGTGCCTGCCCAAGAGGAACCGTTGGCGGACGTACCGCGACCGCAGCAATACCTTGATCTCGCAGTCGTTTCGCAAATTCGGTGGTCAATTCATTTGTCCCGACAACGATCGGTACGATTTGGGACTGGCTTTGTAATGTGTCAAAACCCGCCTGCTTTAATGCGCTTCGAAACACAGCGGAGTTGTCGAATAAAGCTCTTCGCCTCTGCGGCTCGTTTCTCACAATGTCAATCGCGACAATGATCGCACCAAGGTCAGCAGGTGGCAACGCGGTGCTATAAATCAGACTGCGCGCCTTGTTAATCAAGTATCGGATCAGATCATCCTCACCCGTCACATAGCCACCGAGCGAACCCATCGCCTTGGAACAGGTTCCCATCTGGATCTCCACGTGGTTCTGCAAGCCCAAGTGGTGTACATAACCTTCTCCATGATCACCATAAATTCCGCCGCTATGCGCCTCATCGACAAAAAGCCAGGCGTGATAACGCTCTTTTAGATCCACTAAACCCTTAAGATCTGCCACATCTCCGTCCATGCTAAAAACCGCATCCGTAACGATGAGTCTATGACCCTGTGGAGGAGACTTTTTGAGTAGCGCTTCTAAATGGTTTAGATCGCCGTGCCGATACCGCATGATCTTTGCGCGCGACAGCACCATCCCATCTACGATGCTGGCATGGTTGAGTCGGTCGCTGAAAATCACATCATGATGCCCCATCAAACTAGAGATGATGCCCAAGTTGGCCGTATAGCCGCTGTTAAAAATCAGGGCACTGTTAGCGCCTTTCCAAGCCTTTAGCGCCTCCTCCGCCTCGGCGTATAGCGGGTGATTGCCGATCATCAGTCGCGATGCGACAGCACCGCACCCATAGCGATGAACAGCTTCCTCCGAGGCGTGGCGTAATCTATCATCAGATGATAGTCCGAGGTAGTTGTTCGATGCCAGATTCAAGAGGCGTTGGCCATCCATGTTCACCCACGGGAGGGTAGCATCCAATACCGCTGTAAACTCCCTTTCCAATCAAAGCTCACGGATGGAAGCAAGTTCTGAGGAACAAAAGTCGATCAAATCGGTCATAAATATATCCCATCCAAAAAAACTTTAATCT
>JAKACY010000019.1 GCA_021821025.1 Bacillota bacterium
CTACTCCTACCTCTGAATATCGGCGTAGCCGTATATTCTTTCCTCTGAATATCGGCAAGTACCGCGCGCAAGCGTCAGGAAACTTATACGCCTTTCGCCCTCAACTCGATCTGTCTCTTAAATACATGGCGCACGATGCGCTGCTGGCAAGCATTTGATATCTCATGAAAGTGTAATGAATACAAGACACTCGCATGATTAGTGTTCTCGACGCGAAGGACCTCTGCCTTGGCGCTGATAGGAGGTAAAGTCGATGCTTCCCCCGGCAAGGTGAACTTCACAGTAATGGGATCGGTGACCCTAATGCCATGGTCGATCTTTGGCCAAAATGACAAGCCACCGCCGCTCATATCCCTTGTGATCCCAGTGCCCATAATGAGGCGGTCGCCTCGCCTTAGAAGATAAGACACATCGATAGACATGCTGACACGTGCGAACTCTCTGCGCTGTACTCGTAAAATATCTTTTGCGATGGGCTTTACAACGCGAATTGAACCCAAGCGATCCAGCAATGTTCGACTCAGGACCGATGTCTCAAAGCGACATAAAGACCCATCTGCCAGTCGATATGAGATAGATATTCCTTCACCGATCGGCAAATCAAGCGCAAAGCTTCCGTCCAATGTTACAGGTTCATCCAGATAAAGGGTGGTCTCGTCTAAATCTAAAACCCGAGCGTGACCTCTATCTGCTCTATTTTTTTTCTCTATATATACAGTTTGTCCCGCTACAGGTAAAGACATCTTATCACCCCTGCCCACTAACCACTATTATATAATCGTTTTCAACAATGGAAAAGGGAGATGGCAACCCATCTCCCAAATATATGCCGTAAACTGTTCCGTCATGGCGGCTTCAGTTTACATTTGATCATCGGTGGTTAGCTTTTCTACGCCAACTTGCTGCCCTGTCACCGCGTTGACGTAAATCCTGAACGTATTCCCGTCTTGACGGCCCAATAAGTCGTACACCAGCACAGGACGTCGATCAGGAAGCTCGATGACGGCAAGACGCGTAGGACCTAGTTGGTACTTCGGACTGGTGTCTCGCTTGGCCTGTGCCAGACTAATGCGAGGTACGGTGGGAACCGAGCTGACTTCAGTTGTGAGATACTGCGTTGCGTCAAAAGCTAAAACTTGACCGTCATGAAGGCTAACTTGCAAAAGAACCGGTTGCGTAAGGAATAAAACACCATTTTTAAGTGGTGCGAAACGATAAACCGCTTTGCCCTGATAGCTGTCTGTGTCCACAACAGCCAGGTGATGATAGCCGCGATTTTTTAGAAAAGATTCACCTGCCATTTGCGCCTGGATCATATTCAACTTCGGTGCTTCAAAAGCCTCAAAGCGTGTCATCCAGAGTGCCAGCCCTCTGTGTAAAGATACGGCAACGTATGTAGGCACACCATCTTTTTGTGGCGACTTTAATGTCACAAGGTATCCCTTATAACCGTAACCCGGGCCCAAACGCTGTGCGGTACCTGTTGTCCCAGCCGCGGCTTCAGCAAATTTCTTGGCATTCGCGATAGCCTGGGCCGGAGTAATCTTAACCCCAGTATCGGCCACCCCCGTACCTTTTAGGTACCGATTACTGGATCCCATGGTGGATGGAGCCATCTCGTGACTAAGCAGAGCTTTAGTAATGCCATCAATGTGCTTAAATCCGCTTGCAAGTGGAGATTTCTGCGTTGTGCCTAAAGCTGCGGCCAAGGCATAGGCTCCGGTCTTATTCCATACTTGTGGCTCCATATTGCGAACTTCGCGCTCTAAGATCGTGGCATTTTTATTTAGTCCTGCTACCACTGCAACCTCAGGTTTACTCAATTTCGATCCATCTTGATGCAGAGTAACCAAGGCGTCGCACTCTGTTTCCACATTACCAAAGAACGTCTGCAGTGATGCGTCATGCAACGTGACGGGCAGCCTTGCGGAAGATTCTTGAGCCATGACTGCATACCTTGCAGCGGACTTCAATTCATCATTCACTACGCCAGGTGCTGTGGTGACCAAAGACTTCGAGAGTGCATTTTGCATCTCGTCCACATTGGAAGCCATGCTGTGATAAGCACCTTGATACCCATTTTCCAGTTGAACCAAAGATGCCGATCGAAGTTGATGTTCATTGTACCCATACAACCCTGTAGCTACGATGCCCAAAGCTAAGGCGGGCACCAGCCATGCGGGCCATCCCCGCTGCATAGTGATTCACCCCTTATTTGGCGAAGACGTGATTACCGATTTGCAACATGATCGGCTGCGACCAGATCCAGGTGGATGTCGAGGTCGCAGGATTCCAATAGTACAAAGCCCCATGCGTTGGGTCCCAACCATGAATCGCGTCCATAACGGCTTGAACTGCAGAGTTGTTGATGCCGTTTGCTTGTCCATTCGTCAACGAGGTGAACGCTCCTGGTTGATAAATGATTCCTGATATGGAATGTGGAAACTTGCTGCTGTGATACCGATTCAAAATAACGGCAGCCACCGCCACCTGACCGATAAAGGGTTGCCCTCGCGCTTCGCCGTAAACGATATGCGCCATCAATGTGATGTCGTTTTGCGCTATGCCGTTTGTGGTCTGGCCAGTAACCGTTTGACCAGCAGCAGTTTGACCAGTGGTTGCTGCAGTTGCAGAACTAGGTTGCGCGGCAGCAGTTTGACCTGTGGTTGCTGCAGTTGTAGAACTAGGTTGCGCGGCAGCGCTTGCCCCTGAAGACGCCGTACTTCTTAACGGGGTCCATGTGGCGGTCGCTCGCGTAAGCATATCGATCGTATTCGTCTGAACATTTCCTGTTACAGGCATCCCAAACGCGTACTGAAAATCACGAACTGCCCAGTACGTATCCCAGCCGAAAGAACCATCGAGTTTGCCGTGATAGTAGCCTAACAAACTGAGCCGTGATTGTAGTTCCTTGACGCTAGGCCCGCTACTGCCCACTGACATACTCGGTGTCATTTCAGCCAAAGCAGGGCTGACTGACGAGAGCGGGGCCATAGCGAGCGAGGCTGTGGCGATGGCGGCAAGCCAAGATTTCAAGCCGCCTCTTGAATTCATTTTCATCCCTCCATTGCCAGTTAAAATCTCAAAACTCAGCACCTGTAGTGTCTGACAAGGACAGGTAATTTATCCACCCAAAGCCCAAAATGAACATAACAAAAAGGCATGAGAATGAATCCCATGCCTACCATGTACCCATTTTTACGTGGGTGGTGTTACTTAACCTAACGTTTCGATGTCAAATTCGCGGTCATTATCGCATAAACAGCGCCTAAATCCAGTCTCCACATGTCCACGAACATCCCGAACGCCCCGCAAAATGAATACTTCACCGCACTTACGGCAACGAATGTGAATCTTGACGCGCCCACTCGACGCTTCCGGCTCAGAGCCGACTTCCTGTACGGTTAAGGATTCTGAACGCATCTCACAACCCCCTTACACGCGAAACCAACTTTTCCAGTATGCACTTCAGCCGCTACAAATCATACCCAACCGCGCAACTCAACTGCTTCAGCCATGCGCCTCACACCAACCATGTAAGCTGCTAGTCGCATATCGATACTACGGGCCAATGCCGTCTTGTATACTGTGTCAAATGAGCGAATCATAAGCTCCTCTAAACGGGTTGATACTTCTTCTTCAGTCCAATAATAGCCCTGATTGTTTTGCACCCATTCAAAGTACGAGACGATCACACCACCAGCGTTACCGAGCACATCCGGTACTAGCAAAACGCCGTTTTCCGTTAGAATTCGTGTGGCTTCCATCGTGGTGGGTCCATTCGCCGCCTCTACCACGATTTTAGCCTTGATATTTGCAGCATTTTGCAGCGTAATTTGGTTTTCAATTGCCGCTGGAACAAGGATATCGCAGTCTAGCTCTAACAGTTCCTTGTTCGTAATCGTGTTTTTGAATAGCTTTGTCACCGTACCGAACGAATCACGACGCTCAAGCAGTCCGTCAATGTCAAGTCCTCGCTCGTCATAAAGTGCGCCATATGCATCTGAGATCCCGATGACCTTCGCTCCGGAGTCGTGCATGAATTTGGCCAAGTAGCTACCAGCATTGCCAAAGCCCTGTACGACCACGCGGCTACCTTGAAGCTTAATGAGCGAGTGTTTTGCCGCTTCCCGAATGCAGATCGCCACGCCGCGCGCCGTTGAAGTGTCGCGGCCCAAGGATCCACCTAAAACAACCGGTTTACCTGTAATGAAGCCGGGTGAATCAAATTCTCGGATGCGACTGTATTCGTCCATCATCCACGCCATAACCTGCGAGTTTGTCATGACGTCCGGAGCTGGTATATCCTTGGTAGGGCCAACAAGTTGGCTGATCGCTCGCACATAAGCGCGTGCCAAGCGCTCTTGCTCCCTAAAAGACATATCTCTCGGATCGCAAATCACGCCGCCTTTGCCACCGCCATAAGGTAAGTTTGCGATTCCACACTTGATGCTCATCCATAAAGAGAGTGCTTTTACTTCATCTTCAGTAACATCGGGATGGAAACGGATGCCGCCTTTTGTAGGTCCGATGGCATCATTATGCTGAGCTCTGTAACCGGTGAACACTTTTACGGTACCATTGTCCATGCGAACCGGAAACCGCACTGTCAATGTTCGTAAAGGTTCCCTTAACAATTCATACATTTCCGTTCCGTATCCCAGTTTCTCTAAAGCCTCTTTAATAATAGACTGTGTACTTGTCAAGACGTTCAAGTTCTCGACAGAAGGCTCGCTGACGGACATGCGTTTCGCCACCCTTTATGTGCTTGCTTAAAAGTCCTCGTGAACTGGAATAGTCCTCACAAACCGCAGGAAACCTCTCGATCATGGACAGTATATCAGCATCATCGAAAACTGGTCAAACTTCTACCTATTACCGCGCGCGTACGCTTTTTTCACCAGTTGATTTAGGAATGACTCAAATGACAGACCGTAAGCTCTGGCTGCATCGGGCACCAGACTCGTTTTGGTCATACCGGGCAGTGTGTTGACTTCGAGCACCACAAGTTGAGATGAGCCGAGCATGAAGTCAACGCGACCATAATCCTGACAACCAAGCGTCTGGTAGGACAAGGCGGCTAATCTTTTTACTTCCTTCATCGTCTCTTCGTTAATGCGAGCTGGGATAATATGCTGACTGCCACCTTCAGAGTACTTGCTGTCATAATCATATAAACCCGCTTTTGGAATGATTTCAATCACGCCGATTACTTCAGGGTGCGACGCGTCACCGATCACAACTGCCGTCAGTTCGGTGCCTGCCACATATTCTTCTAGCAGAATTTCAGTATCTAACAAAAGTGCCTGCTGCACACCCGAAAGAGCTTGCTCCGGGGTTTGAGCCAAAGTGAGACCGATCGTGCTACCTTCGCGATTTGGCTTAACAATGTAAGGCCACCCCAACGACTCACCCACTTGTTTCGCCATCAATATGTCAAATTCCTGCGTATTTTTGGATATAACGACCTCTTTTGCGAGGGGAACACCAACGCTGCGCAAGATCCGTTTAGTCATCGCCTTGTCGATTGCGATGGCACTCGCTAGTACTCCGGAACCCACGTACGGCAATCCTAATACCTCTAACGCACCCTGGACCGTTCCATCTTCACCGAGTCTGCCGTGCAAGCCGATAAACACGACGTCCGGTGAAAAAGACCTCAATTCTTCAAACACGTTGTCAGAAAGATCAAACCCCGCCACCTCATGCCCTTGACTAGAGAGTGCCTGTAAGACTTCTGCGCCAGAGCGTAACGAGACCTCTCGTTCAGAGGACTTTCCTCCATAAATAACGGCTATTTTCATCGGTTGTTATCCCTCTTCCCAGGTTTGATGAATCTCACAAATCAAATCGCTAACGAAATGGATCGGCCAAATATACGCGAACATCGGGTCCACCACAGAAAAACTGTCTTCATGAGTCACGCCTGTGGTCCCACCGATAAAAACCTGTAGGGTAGGAAAACAGCAACTGACGTCACCTAGATCAGTCATGCCTGGCAGCCACAGCGCATCTCTGATTCCAACCGACGGGTGATGTTTCGTCAAGGTACGCTTAGCCATCTTGCGTAGGCGCACATCATGAAAGAGTGGCGCATAATCCGCTATGAGATGAGCGACATACCCATGAGCCTTAAATTCTCGAATCAGGTTGGACGCATCCGGGGGGCAGCGATTGCCGACACGTTGCGTGTTGATGCGCACATGCTTCTCACCACCATCTTCAAACATCGTCCTAGAGATAGTGGCAGAACCCATAATACGCTGAATCATGCAGTCCACGACATCGTCAGATGGAGCCATGCCAAGCTCACTCGCAGTAAATTTCACCCATATTCCGCCATTTGCTCCATAAGCCAAAGTGATGTCCTGCGTTTTTGTGTCATCTGACAGATGCGTGCTAAGAACTGCTGTGGCACCAGCGAACACGCCTTCTTTTAAAAGTCTCTGCTTTCCGGCCACAAAAGGGATGGGAGCACTTGCATCACAGGCCGGTAAACACTCCTCTGCTGGACACCCGATGATTTTAATCGCAAGCCCAGCGGGAAAAAGCCCAAGTTGAAACAACAATGCTACGCCAAAGGCGTGCACAGACTGAGCGTGGTGGCCACACAAATGCCGAAAGCGCAGACCCTCATCGCTGGCAAACCCTACCGCATCTAAATCAGCCGTTATCATGATACGCGTTTTGGCCTGACTAAAATCCCCACATGTGATGATCGGCGCCATGCCATCAAGCGCATAATCGATCGTCAGTCCATGACTGTATGCAAACAATCTCCACAAATCTACAGTCTGATGCTCTTGATACCCGGGCTCAGGACACTGGTACAATGATTGAGCCAACTGTAACAGTTCATTTTGATACGAGTCAGGCACTTTCAAACCCACAAACCCTTAGCCACCGCCTTTTATACAGACAGAAAAATGACCCGCGACATTCTACGCCAGCCGGGTCATTTTTGCGTATAGTGAAGTGTCACCTCGCAAACCAGCGATTTAACACGTCGATCGCTTGTTGATCCACGATCAATTTTCCGTATTCATCGAGCACAGCGCGAGTTACTTGAACTAATTCACCAAACTCTTGCAGAACAGCCCATACGGCCTCATACACGTTTTCATCGATCGATGCGTCATCAAAATACAAGTGATAGACGCCCTTATAATGATACAGTGAACAGTGCATTGGACCAAACCGCATCAAAGACTCTGCAACGTGAACCACATCGTCAAAGTCAATAAAAGCGAACACAAAAGCCCCAAATGGATCAGGCCCTGCTTCATCGGTTTCCACAACATCCTGCTCTGAACCATGCACTGGTAAAGAAGGCACTTGCGTCACGATCACGACAACGCCTTCGGATGGCATAGTGAAAGTCTCCACCGCGATCGGTCCAACGATCTCAAAGCCAACCTCGGAGTACGCAACTTCCATCATATCCCAAAATAATTCTTGTACCTTTTTACCGTTTTGCCACATGTCTTCGCGGTCTATTCCCCGCGACGCCAGATCTTCGTAACTGATGAAGATCCGTACTTTGTTGGAGGCAATCTTCTCAACGCGCATAGAGATCCCATCCCTTCGAAGATAGCCCGCTGCTTAGAATAGACAGCCTTATCGTTGATACTCGACACAGTCTTTCTATAATCATACTCACAAATGCAAGTGTTTGCTAGTGTCAAATGTAAGCATCAAAGAAGATGGACGCATCGTCACTGTCAAGTCGCATAGTCGAGCATCGTTTGCGCATAGTTTTCGGTCCGTTCAAGGATATCAGTGATGTTCACAACGTCCTGCGCAGCGAATCGGCGCGAAAAACCTTGGGAAAAGTCCCCCACCACGGTGGCATTCGTAAACAGCCTGCTGCTCGTAATGGGCGTAACTTCGCGGAAATCGCCATCTCTTACCGAACTTGTCCATGGCAAAATGTCCTGCAACTTTTCAACAGTGCAAGGAAGTGGACAGGATGATCTGGCAGCACTTAACCATTTTAGGCCGCTTTCCCGATTCCAATACCGCAAGTCTACATCTACGCATACGCGGGACGAGGTGACCTCAAGCTTCCCGATATGTGCAGAAGTGGATAGCAGTCGGGAAAGCCAATCCATCCATCTGAGGTCATCGACATAGATGGGGAGTACTTTCAAAAGCCCCAACAATCTCCCTAATGGATCAGACGCATAAGCCGATCCTACTTGCCTTTGGTCCATCATAAGGCGAAGTGCTAGTCGGTCAGTCTGCGGCTCAGGAAGTACGTGAACCGGAATCCTGAGGCGTTCAGAAACTTCTTCGATCATTTGCAACAGGTGCACTTCATGTAGCCGGGCCGACGTCAACGTGACTTGCGCTACATGAATGAGCAGATCCGCTCTGTCCCCTGCTGACGCACATGCTAGTGCCACCATCTCATCTGCTTCATTCGATCCATTAGCACCCACCACTGATCTTTCCAGCCAAAATCTTACTTGTAGAGAGCCCGGTTCGGTAGTCTGGCCAGGGACACCTTGCAGGATTAAAGTTTTATCGGGCGCCACTTCGTTACCGTATTTAGCAAAACTGTTTAAGCCAAACACCTCGTCAAAACCGAATAAGATACGAACTCCACAAGAAAAAATGTTGCCGCTCTTGACGGCAGCATCAAGAGCGTATAGGGCAGCCACCGCGGGAGCGAAGTGATGAGAGATCCCCACGGCACACACATGACCTTTAGAATGAAAACCAGCGCCTGCGAGCGTGTGTCTCCAAAAACTTTGATCCACGCGTGTATGTATCGCCTGATCCAAGTGGCATACGGCAGCCACGATCGGCTTTTCGATCCCATATGAGACTTCAAGAATCTGGTCGGAAAAAAACTTTGTAGAAAAATCAAAACGCCGGGCGATCCCTGCAAGATAGTCGAAAACTCCTGCAGGGTTGCGCCTGGCGACGCTCATCGAACCATCCCCAGTGGTAGTGATTGGATGAGCGATGCGTGAAAGCTCTAGCGTGCTTTGAACTTGATCCCTCAGTCTGCTTTTTATGGCAGTATAAAGAGCATCCGACTTAACGCTTGACATGCGTCGTAGTAGACGTCCTCTCGATGATTTGGTGAGGCAGGATCACCGTGTAGGTAGACACCGGTTCATCACGAAGCAACTTGGTTAAAAATCTCATAGCCACGGCGCCATAGTCATACATAGGCTGTGCGACGGTTGTCAGTTCTGGCCTAGTCATCTGCGTCAATTTTGTATTGTCGAACCCGACTACCATCATATCCTGCGGTACCTTTAACCCTGCGTCATAGCATGCGTGGAGGGCAGCGACTGCCATTTCATCGTTAGCGCCAAGCAGCGCATCACAACGCTCGATCGCAAAATGCGTCCGCACAGCAAGCAGCGCACTATTATAATCCTCTTTCGCTGTGTCGATGAAAATCGGTTCATAACCGTGATCATTCATCGCTGCGATATACCCTTCTTTGCGTTCACTGGTTATCGCGCTCTCATTGCCTGCAGCGCCGACAAACCCAATCGCAGTACGCCCTTTGGCTGACAGAAAATCGACCACATCGCGCGCCGCCTGCCGGTTATCGATGTTCACACATGGAATACGTCTTTCAGGATCATCGGTTCGGCATAAAACGATAGGCAACTGAGCTTCTTCAAACGTGTCGATATGCTCAGAGCGCAAGCGTGGGGACATAAAAATAATGCCATCCACCTGTTTTTCCCACATTGTGCCTACCAAGTCAATTTCCTTTTGAACCATACCGTCTGAATTGCATAAGATGATGTGGTAATTATACATACGTGCAACATCTTCGATACCGCGCACCAGTTCAGCCATGAATCCAGCCGATACATCCGGTACGATCACACCGATCGTCTTCGTGCGCTTGCTCGCTAAGCCACGAGCGACCGCATTAGGCCGATACGACAGCTTCGCTATCGCCTCAAGCACTCGCTTTTTAGTCTCTTCTTTTACCACCGCTGTATCGTTCAGTACGCGTGACACAGTGGCCATTGAAACGCCGGCCTCTCGCGCCACGTCATAGATCGTCGCAGTCATCTTTTATACCCCTTTCGCCGACTCGGACGTCAGCTTTACAGCGTCATAAAGTGCCCGAGCTTCACCGCCATCTCCCAGTAGAAAAACCTTGTTTGTCCTCCATGAAACAGTATACCAATCTTATGCCCACCGTCGCTCATATTCTCGATGGATTCAACTATTCCTGAGCCAAACATTTTGTGAACCACTTTTGTGCCCGAAATAGGGATCATTGCATCATCGGATACCGTCGCATCGTTTGATTTCTGGTGGAACTCGGGGCCAGCTTTTGTTATATACTTTCCTTTTGCTTGTAGCCCTAGACCTAATTCCTTCAAAAATGGAGAAATCTCAATTTGCTTGTTGGCCACTGATTCAGGATAACACAAAGTAAGTCGCCCTTTGGCGCGCGTCATGCCGACGTATAACAAACGCCTTTCTTCCGCTATAACCGCAGAACGCTCG
Source organism: Bacillota bacterium (assembly GCA_021821025.1). Lineage (GTDB taxonomy): Bacteria > Bacillota > Bacilli > Alicyclobacillales > SLC66 > JAKACY01. Next base: position 10,495 of record JAKACY010000019.1, read on the forward strand.
TCAATCGTTGCTTCCTCGAGTGAGCGAGGATGCGGAATCGCAAGTTCATGCAGGCCCACCAAAAACACGTCATCGAATTCCAGACCTTTGGCGGCATGGAACGTTAAAATCTGAACACGGGCTGATCTCCGGTACGACTTACTTGTCAATTGATCAATAGATGACAACCAAGAAACTGCGTTTTGTTCTCCCCAAGCAGCCTCTTGCAAGAGGTCAAGGATTGACGTGGCATCACCTAGATCCGTGCGTCCAAGTTTCCTATAAAGCCGCCGCAAATAGGGTTCGTAATCCTGGCGAGCCCGCGTAACAGCCGCCGCAGGGGAAGTCTTTAGTTCTAACAGCAGTTGATCAAACTCTGACCGCAATCGCGTATCTTTTGTCCCATACCACCGCTCATATTGTTGATACGCCCACGTGTACCACTCACTCTTCGCTCCGGAGTACGCGGCTCGAACAAATCCAACAATAATTTGTACGTGGTAGTCTTGATAGAGTAGGCAGCGCCCATCATAAAGGGTGAACGAGGTCTTTTGCTTACCAAGCGCCTCGACTGTCGCCATCAACTGCCGGTGCGTGCGCGCCAAGATACCGATCGACTCATTGTCTGATTGAGCCAACCGATCGATCACCTGACGGGCAACCCACTGACCCTCTTGCCACTCGCTCTTGGCTCGATAAAGTCTCGGCCTTACGCCAGCTCCTATAACACCGCGTTGCACTTTGTCTTTTCGATCTACATTCTTCTGAATCACATTGCGGGCGAGTCCGATGATCTGATCTACAGAGCGAAAGTTATGCTCCAAGACAATATCGCCAGCGCTTGGAAACGACTTTCTAAACTCCTGCAGGATGCGCGGTTCTGCTCCTCGAAAGCCATAGATCGCCTGATCATCGTCCCCAACAACCATTATGCGCTCGCTTTGTTTACATAACGATATTATAGACAACCATTGTAGCATGCTCGTGTCTTGAAACTCATCGACCAGCACATATCGAATACTCTTCGTAACTTTCGTCCGAAAAGATTCGACCTCTTGCATCCTCGTGTAGAACTCCAGCAAAATATCATCGAAGTCCCAGCAATTTGCGTCTTTGCGTTGAACCTCATATGCCTCAAAAATAGGTTCCCAGTCTTGCTTTACTGGTCTATCGGAGGTACCTGCGCGCCTCCTGGTTTTTCGCAAGGAAATATACCGTAAACATTGCCCCACAACTTCGTCCGAGAATGACATGCGCCTTTCTCGAAACAGGCTTCGGACCAACTGATTTTGTTCACTCCCAGTCCATATCTTCGGGTTTACTTTCTCGTATTGAATGAGCCAGTGTAAAAACAGAGAATGAAACGTGCCAGCCATCACAGTGCCGAGTCTAAAATCGATGGCCTTGAGGCGTTGACGCAACTCTTCTGCGCTCTTACGCGTAAAAGTAAACACCGCGATATACTGTGGTAACACGCCTTCTACCATACTTAAAAATGCAGCGCGCATTGTGATCACTGTCGTTTTTCCACTGCCAGGTCCCGCATATACAATCATCGGACCATCGCTATGCCTAACAGCTGAGCGTTGCGAATCAGTTAATTTAATCCCGCGCTCTTCGGTCAGCGAAAAAAATTCAGCTTCATTCATAAGCATAATAAAGGTGCATAAACTCTTCCAGGCGTGAAATTTTACGCTGCAGATCCCGTTTTTCAAAAATCAGGTCGGAGATACGCGTAAGGTTTTGTTCCCGGAAGTACATCACGGCATCCTGCTCTAGTGTGTTCTGACGTTGTTTCCATAAGTGGATCAAAACTATAAGCCTGTCCCTTCGCTCAATAGTCTTTACCGCAAATGGATCTAAGATGCTACATGCTTCCATGGGTTCCACGCATGTTCACCCCTTCAATCACATGAGTTGCGATTACGGGTGGGCCGCTATCACTGTTCGGCTTGCGTCCGCATAGTCCATTTTTCGATGAAGCTGCTCAACTCATCTACAAATTCTTGTTCAAGTTTACACTGCTTCATCAGCGTAGCGATTCCATCTAAATCTTCCGAACGAAATAACCCCATCACCCGCTCGGATAAAGTCTCTTGTGCTGTGGCAGCAGCAGCTTCCTTTGCACAGTCTTGCAGTAAGTCAAGCGTCATCCGAATTCCCGACAAAATCGATTCTTCTTTCATCATTCTACCCCTCATTTACAAAATGGTCTTTTTTTAACAGCAGCTTTCCATGACACTTGCCACAAACGTATTGGGAAGTATCTATGCGTCGTTGCCGCATGTATGTCTGCAAACAGTCCGTGCAAACATATTCATAGCGAGGTGTTTGACGCGATCGAAGTTGAATTGGACGAGCGTACCTTGCACCGCCGACTTTTTGAAGCAGTTGCATGAAGTCGCGATCGCCGTGGCGATAGCCCCGCCCTGATAGATGCAGGTGGTAATGGCACAACTCGTGTTTGATCGTGGCCACAAGTTCTGGCATGCCATACGCCTTTGCATAACGCAGATTAAACTCTAAGTCATGAGACTTTAATAAATATCGTCCACCTGATGTCCGAAGTCTGTTGTTATACCGACACATGTGACAAAACGGCGCAAAGAAATAGCGCTCTGAAATCTCGCAAACCAACTGCATCAGGTCATGGTCGTTTTCTGGAATGGACAAATTCGTCACAACTAGTGTCTCCTTGCCAAAGGGACTCCCTCTCATGGTACAATCGATTGAAAAAGGGGGCAAGTATCATTAGAGTATTCGCGATAGGTGATCTTCATTTATCACTGGGTTCCGCTAAACCCATGGACATTTTTGGTGAGTTATGGAAGAACCACGAAGAACGCATTCGAACGAACTGGCTTCGGTCTATTACAGATGAGGACCTCGTTCTCGTTGCAGGCGACATTTCTTGGGCTATGAAGGAACATGAAGTAGCCCCGGACATGTCATACTTAGCCGAACTTCCTGGTCGCAAAGTGTTGTTAAAAGGCAACCACGACTACTGGTGGGCGACCAAAAAGCGTGTACAGGCATTGGCAGGCCCCAAGTGTTTCATTCTGCAGGCAGGTGCCTTGGAGTTCGATGACTTTGTCATCGTTGGCACAAGGGGTTGGGATCAACCTGGCTACGGTAAACCTTCGAAAGATGACGAACGCATCTATCACCGGGAAGTAGAGCGACTTAAACTGTCTCTTAGAGAAGGGGCATCATTTCATAAGCCGCTTCTGGCTATGATGCATTATCCGCCCCTGCTATCAGATGAAAAGCCTACCCTATTTTCCACTTTACTCGAGGAATACCAAGTTAGAGTATGCGTATATGGCCACCTTCATGGACAAGCCCACCGCAATCGAGTAGAAGGCGAACTTTGTAATGTCAAATATCATCTCGTATCTGCAGATTTTTTGCAGTTCGACCCGTTGCAGATCGACTTGCCTCTTTAACTTTTAGCTGCGAGCCCGCATCATATCGAAGACTTCCCCCCGCACCATAGCGTCTATTGCAAGCGTACCGCGCACAGCGGTTGTGAGCGTCTTCGTACCTGGCTTGTTCACCCCACGCATCGCCATGCACATATGCTCTGCTTCGACCATCACAGCTACTCCCACTGGATTTAGCTCCGAAACTAGAGCATCAGCCACTGTTGCAGTAAGCCGCTCTTGAAGCTGTGGACGGCGTGCGGCAACTTCGACCAACCGTGCTAATTTAGATAATCCCGTAATTCGTGATCCTTGAGGTATGTAGGCCACATGGGCATGTCCAAAAAACGGAACCAAATGGTGTTCGCACATGCTGTAAAAGGTAATATCTTTGACTAAAACCAATTCATTATGGTCTTCGTTAAAAATTGTCATCAACTGTTCCGCCGGGTTCTGGTGCAACCCGGAAAAGACCTCTTTATAAAGGCGCGCGACACGAGCGGGTGTCTCCCTCAGGCCTTCTCGGTTAGGGTTCTCACCCACGGCTTCAAGAATCATCGTTACTGCTCTTTCGATTTTGACCTGATCAAATTCCATTATTGACTCACCTTCCTTGAAACTAGATTATCCCGTCGATGAAGCACTATTCGAACTCTGGCCAGATGTCTGCGGAGATATCTGAACCCCACCCCCCTGCCCGGTTCCAGACGACGAAGTTCCCGCACCCGCGTTACCAGTTCCAGCGGTGCCAGGGTTGTTACCAGCGGACGGCGATGTGCCAGCGCCTCCTCCCTGTGCGGCGCCTGCTGGAGTTGTGCTACCACTTGATTGCCCTACCGATGGAGTCGTCGGTGCAGGCGCTGCAGGATTTGCCGCGAGCGACATTGCCAAATCTGCTTGAGCCTGTGAGATGGTCACTTGTATTACGGGTGACAAGCCGAGCTCAGCGTGCGTCTTACTATCGAAAGCCACTACCTGATACGAGTACGTTCCTACTTTCGTCATTAAATTCGTGAAACTAGGCGTCGCTACATTTGTGATCGCATGATTCAAAAATAGATTAGAATCATGCGCTGCGCCTCGAAATACCAGGTAGTATGCGTGAGGGTCCGCTATGGGTGTCCAACTTAACGACACCCCTCCAAGGTCAGGGCGAAAACTTCCACTCAACCCATGCAAAGTCGGAATTGTGCTCGGAGTCAGGGATGCACTGACCCCTGCGGCAAATTGTCCTCCCGTTCTCCCTGACAAACCTTCACTCAAAATCGCACTGAAAAGCTCAGCTGGTAAGGCACTTCCGCCAGCCCAATTTGGCACATAGGCATGCAACCCCGGATTCGGAAATCCTTCCCAAATCGCTCCGACCACATGTGGTGTAAACCCAGAAAACCAAAGATCAGAATCACCCGGAGAGGTTGTCCATCCCGCAGGCAAATAAGCCACAGACCCGGTCTTACCTGCGACCTCGTGACCTGAGACACCCGCTAAATGAGCGATCCCGTTGACGACATTGTTGCGTAAGAGGCCTACCATCTGCTGCGCAGTTGAAGGTTTCATGACTGAGACCGCAATCGGCGACGCCTGGTAAATCGTATTTCCGCTACTGTTCACAATGCGCTCTATAGCGTGTGCAGGCATGCGCTCGCCATTATTGTCAAATGCTGTGTATGCGTCCGCCATCTGAAGCGGATTGGTGCCTGGATGAATATCACCCAGAGCTACATCCAGATGATAGAAATCTCGTGTATCAAAATTAAGACCAGCTCGTTCCGCAAAGTCGATCCCTGTCCCGATACCGATCTGATCGAGTAACCAGACCGCAGGAATATTCCAGGACATGGCTAAAGCATCCCTCATCGTAACGTGATAATTCACGGTTGGATGCCACTCCCAATCCTGCGGATGGTATCCTCCGATGCTAAGTGGTCCATCGTAAAGAAGTGAGTTGGCATTCCATTTTCCACTGTCAATGGCAGGTCCATAGACGACGAGCGGCTTGATCGACGACCCTGGGGATCGCTCTGTCTGTGTCGCGTAATTGAATCCCTCATAAAGATAGGAATTTGGGCGCGTCCCCATGATCGCTAAAAGGCCACCGTTGGCTGGATTAAGAAATACGGCCCCGCCTTCGGCCTCATTACCATCCATGTTCGGTGGAAAGTAGCGGTTATTATTAAACTGATCATACGCCGCCTGTTGCAACTGTGGATCTAGATTGGTGTATATCTTTAGCCCACCTTGCTGCAGAGCCTGCGCGCCAATGCCAATCTGATTGGCCTCATTATACAAAAAATCGCGATACGACGCATACTGCGATGGCACCCCATCCGCGATGAGCCCTGGCGATGAAGCCAATTGCAAAGGCTGTTTCTCAGCGGCCAGAGCGGCCGCCGCTGAGATGTACTTGTATTTGACCATCTGTTTCAGCACGATATTCCTGCGGGCAAACGCCGCGTGTGGATGTAAAAAAGGGTCGTACTCTGTAGGTGCTTGCGGCAACCCTGCCAACAGCGCGCATTGTGCCAGGTTTAACTGATTGACATTCTTTTGAAAATAAATCTGTGCAGCATTTTCAATTCCTGGGACGGCACCATTGAAGTTAACGAAATTAAAGTACTTATCTAAGATCTGATTCTTTGTAAAATAGTGATCGATCTGCACGGCCAGAAGGATTTGTTGAAGTTTATACTGCAAAGAGCGATTATCTGTCAGATAAACAACCTTGGCCAACTGCTCCGTAATCGTGCTTGCACCTTGCAGGTGCCCATGGTGCAAGACGTCATTAACCAAAGAACGCAGTGTTGACCGAATGTCAATCCCATGATTTTGATAGAAGCGTGCATCTTCTGTAGCGATGAGGCCGTCTTGTAAATACTTCGGAATCTGATTCAGATTGACGCGTCTGATCCCGGACGGTTCGATCGTAAACGCCACATTGCCGAAACGATCGTAGACCACTGTCGGGAGGGTCGCACTAAGCAAAAGTTTTGATGGATTAAATTTAGACATCGAAAGATAGTAGACGATACCCGTGGTCGCAAGGCCTGTAAAAACCAAAGCGATCGCAACGCTGCCCACCACGCGCTTAACTGTGGATGACCTTTTGCGCTGTTTCTTTTTCGCCGGTTTTTTTGTTTCCGAGCCAGGGTTCCTCTTTTGTGACAAATCTATCACCTCGCAAGTATTGTACATGCTAGAGTACAATTTTGCGACACAGAGGACTTAACTATTTCTCCCGATGATGACCGCGTATTGGAGCCATTTGCCGAACATACGCATGACCCGATCATTTTCTTCGGCAATTGCCATCACTTCTTGCGCCCGTTCATCCATCGTCGGTTGCATAAACGGGTCATAGACGTCTGCACTTAGTGGTGAGTGTGAAACTGGAGCAGATAGCAAGATGCGTACATCCGAAAAACCCGTATTTTCGTAATGGGCTTTCCACTGCTTGATAGTCGGCACAGCGCGTGCTTTGTAAAACCTTTTGAACTCGTCTGCCACTTCCTGTGGCAACGATGCAGCTGCGCACATCTCAGTGTCGATGATCATGCCGCCCGATTTTAGCACGCGCTTATACTCGTGAAGTTGCGCGTTTATCGGGTTAAAGACGGTCACAGATTCTGCGACGAGTACGTCGAAAGATGAAGCGGAAAAAGGCAGTTTGCCTTTGGCTACTCTTTGAAAATGCACCGGAACTGAAGCCTGGTTTGCCCTTTGGCGAGCCTTCTCGATCATCATAGGGTGAAGATCCACTCCAATTATGTCGCACGAGAACCTCTCGTAGAGCGCACATGCCGTTCGCCCCGTCCCACACCCCACTTCTAATACGCGGTCATTTGCTCTGAGCTCAACACGGTCCATCCAATACTCTGTCGTATGAAATCCGCCTGGGTGCGCACTGCCGATTCCTAGCCTGGCGATTGCATCTTGGTAATCCACGATCATCCTCCCCTTTCGCACCATTATACGCGGGCGTTGAGATGGGGGTGTAACCATTGTATAGTGGGAAAGTACAGGAGGTGGTCCATTGAAGGCATATACAGCATATCTGATCTGGGTGGAGGATGCTTCGGATTATTATTTTTCACCAGAGGGCGTGTGTGTTATCACGGACGATCAAAGCTATACCGTTTACTCTCTTGACTCACGTCATAATTTTCTACGTTCTGCCGTTCTCAAATTTCCGATCACGCAACTTCTGGAGCCCGGCATCACTTTTAGGGGCGCACATATCAAACTAGAGGATTTAGCCTCATTTCGCGAAAAGCAAGGATTATCTGATGCGCCGGTACATGAGCTTTTGCGCGCTTTGTACCATGAAAATGAAGAGCGCCATTTTTATTTGTACCGGCACGCAAGGTAGAACTGCTAGGGTTTATCGGGCGTGACTGATTTTGCCCATGGATTTCGAGCACCGATGAAGCGCTCCGCGAAGTACTTTTCATCCAGGCTAGACAGCACCACCCCTGTACTGGGGTTTAGTGAATTGACAAAGCGTCTGTTACCAACGTAAATCCCTACATGGGTGGGGCCACTGGCGTAAGTGGTGAAAAAGAGCAGGTCTCCAGGCTGGAGCGCTCGAGATGAGATGTTTTTACCAAACGTATACTGCTGCCAAGTGGTTCTTGGCGCTGCGATGCCTACAGAACGCAGGACATATTGTACGAGCCCTGAACAGTCAAAGCCTGTAGATAGTTTTGCGCCTCCCCACACATATGGGCGACCAAGCATCGTCATCGCGATCGCAGCAATTTTCAGTCCCATGGCTGGCTGTGCTGTCGTGCTTCGGGTGGCCTGGTGATTTCTCGATGCCTCACTCTGGTGTGCAGAAAAACGAGACAGATCCGTTGGCCTTTTTCTGCGTTCGCTTTTGACTTGACTCGTTACGGCGACTGTCACTTGACTACCGGGGAGTTCGTGAAACCTCATGACTTGGTCTAGTACGTGCGTTGTGGCGATCGCAAAATGCAGCGTCCTCCATGGATGCAGGCGCTTCCATGCAAACAGATTCACGACGTCCGAGCCTTTCTGGTGATCTCTCATAAACATCTTCATACCGCTGACACGCCTTGCAAATCGGTAAAAAAGCGAAGTCGCAATAGGCGGCATTTTAACCTGTGAGTCGGTTGTGCGTGAATTTGACCAACCGGTTGTTAACAGCGTTAAACAGATGCCTGCGCTGATCGACGCGATCCTCCACCTTCTGTCCATCCGGTCACCTCCAAAGGCAAGGCTGCCAGCACTGAAAACGCGCGCCTTAAGAGCATTCTAAAGAAAAAGATATGCGCAAAGCGCATATCTTAGACTCTCGAACTAGGTCCTAAATCACACACAATCAGTTTATTCAGTTGCTTCATCTTGTGATGTCTGGTCACCCATTGGACGAATCATCAGGAAGTGATCGTCAGGACTCTCGTATAGTGGCGCCAATCTTTGTGCTTCTTCCTGCTGCCCTGAGCGCACCAGTTCCTTTTGGTACATCGATAGAAGCTCTCTAACATCTAGAATGCCACCTGCACTGAGCCGCAGCAAGCTTACTTTTGCACCTTTTGCAAGCCTTCTGCGCAGCGCTTCAGGCGTCAGCCCAAAATCTAGGTTCGTGCGGACATATACGACACCGCCAGTCATGCCAGAGCACATCCAAGGGCCTGGATCTCCCAATACCAGCGCGCGACCCCCGGTCATATACTCAAAAGCAAAACCCTTAATATTGGCTCGCGTCGCAATGGCGCCACGAGTGTCATCGATCGCAGTAGTCACTTCTCCGGCGATAATCACGTCTGCTCCAGACAGCCTGATTCCGGCGCGTGAGTCTGCACTACCCTGAACGATGAACAGCCCACGTTGTGCACCGTAAGCGAGACCTTTTCCCACCGATCCGTTGACTCGTACACCAGAGCGGTTCAGGCCTTTTAAAATAATCACTTTTCCCCCGACAGCTGCTTTGCCCACACCGTCTTGAGCGCCGCCTTCGACTCGCAAATGTACGCCAGTTGCGTTATACGCTGCAAATCCATTGCCAACGACCGACCCGCTGACGAGGGCAACAGATGCTCTCGATAAGCCTTTACGGCGCTCCCGAATCTCCTGGCGCACGACGCTTCCAGAGAGCATACCGCCGATCACACGCTCCCCGGAACCCACTTCATCGGCGCCAAATGACATCGATTCGCTGCCTGCAGCCATAGCTGACAGTGCTTGCTCCCCTAATTGCGCAGTCAAGGAGTGATTTCCTACGCTGCTCGGGCGCACGCTAAGGTAGCTGAATTGATACGCGTTTTGCACATGGTGCGTAATCAGGTCGTCCAACTGCACGCGATCTTGACCACGTCGTTGCTCCAACAGTTCCGAGCGGCCGACGAGTTCTTGCAGTGACGTCACACCAAGTTGTGCTACAGTCTCTCTGATTTCTCCTGCCACGCCAAGAAAATACCTTTCTAAGTTAGCGACTGCGAGAT
>JAKACY010000212.1 GCA_021821025.1 Bacillota bacterium
GTATTTTACAAGGAATTAATAAAGCAGGGATCGCCATGCGAAATTCTCTGATCGGCTCTGGCGTGAAGCTTGCCATCATCTACTACTTAGCATCACAGCCAGCCATAGGCGTAGCTGGCGTGGCCTTTGCGCTTACGATCGCCGTGAGTCTGACTACTGTACTTCACATTGGCTCGATTCACCGTTTGATCGGGTTTTACGTAGATGCCAAAGATACATTAAAAATGCTGCTTGCAACCGCCGTAATCGGCTTTGTCATGCACTTTTTGTGGGAATTCCTCTCCTGGCGGTGGCCGCTTGGAATCGATCTTCCACTGGTGATTCTAACTGGGCTCATCTTATACACGATGATCTTGCTGATGTCCGGCACGATTCGTCCCAAAACATTCACTCGCATACCCGGTGTCGGTCAGTTACTCTCCCGTCTTGCGAACCTCGTGCCATTTGCCCGTTGAAAATTTCAGCGGGCAGTTTTTTACAAAGTCGGATCCTCTTTTTTTACCTTACTCTTGTAGTCGATACGATCCACATGTAAGCTCTGACCATCCCAACCCGCGTAAAAAACATCTTTCACATCGTCATACCCCTGCGCGATAAGCTGATCGTGTAACCATTGCGGAGATTTATTAACGGCGGACAGCTTGTCATAATCGATCGTACCATCTACAATGAGCGATGTTGCTAGAACCGTCGGCTTTGTCACTACGCCGATGTCATCCGCCGTGAGCGGACGCTGCCCAGCCTTGGGGAATACAGACAGTTTGCCAGACGTCTCGAGGATGGCGAATTCAACATCAGCGACGCTTGAAATATTTTTTTCCCGCAACTGCAGTAATAAGTCGCTCATGTTATAGCGCGTGCGCTTCATCTCACTGTCGTTGAGCTGCCCATTTGCGATCAGTACAGTTGGCCTACCTTCGATCAGGTCATGTATCTTTCTGCTGTGTAAAGATAAAAACGCCACCCCTAGTTGCAATAACACTAAAAGTGCGATGACCAAGGCGCCATGCCACATGGGCAGCCTTAAATCCTGAAGTGATACGGCTGAAATCTCAGCGATCATGATCGATACCACGAGATCAAACACTGACAACTTGCCGATTTCCCGTTTGCCCATGATCCTTAAACTGACCAGGACAAAGATATACGTAAAGAGTGTTCTTGTAACCAGAGTTAAAATCATCGTTTAGTCTCCCCACCTTAATCGTGCTGGCAACAGCACTAACTAGTATGAGGAGGATTCCCTTTGCGAATTCGCGGAAAAGAAAAAGTTCCAGCACTGCTGGAGTCAGCCGCACCTCTCATCTATGAGGCTGAATCCGGTCTTTTAATTCCCCCCGCGCCTTATGAACAAGCATTTACAAGCCTAGAGATCGGGTGTGGTAGGGGAACTTTTATCACCACGCTCGCACAGATGCACCCTGACAGGTGGTTCATCGCAATCGACAAGTACACGCCGATCGTCGCGCGTGCAGCTATGCTCGCCATGGAGATGGGCCTCAAAAATATCCGAGTCATCGATATGGATGTGGAACAGATTCTAACCGTGCTTGGCACGCAGTCAGTGGATAGAATTTATTTAAATTTTTCCGATCCGTGGCCACGGCGGCGCAATCACATCAAACGGCTGACGCACCCACGCTTTATCCCACTGTATCTCGATGTCTTAAGAGAGGGCGGACGGCTGCAGATGAAAACAGACAACCGGGAGCTGTTTGATTATAGTCTAAAAACGCTGGAGCTGGGTTTTACGATGTTGAATGTACATTACGACCTTCCGGTTAACGCGAGTGTGGGCGAACAAACTGATGGGGCCTTTACGGAGGCATTTGTACAAACAGAGTACGAGCAAAAGTTTCGCGCCTTGGGACAACCCATTCACTACCTGCTCGCCACTCGTCGCTGAATTTCACGTACATTCGCATGACATATCTCAATCGGCTAGGACATATACATCTGTCCATGAGACAAGTCATGCGGAGGTGGCATGTTGAAAAATCAAATGTGGTCTGACCTCAAGTCTGATGTCAGCGGTTCACCACTCGTCTTTGGGGTCATCGTATCATTTGTAGCATCACTACTTTGTACACTGATCATGGCAGGCGTTTATACTTGGTCCACACTCTCTGAAACTACGCTTCCCTATACCGCATATACCATCAATGCGATCTCGGCACTCATCGGAGCCATCCTTGCCGCTCGGCAGGCTGGCGTTAAGGGCTGGTACTTTGGTGGTTTGTCCGCGCTCTTGTTTAGCGCGGTACTGGCCATCGTCGGCAGTTTGGTTGACTTTAGCGCGGCTTTTCAAGCGCAAACCGTGATTCGCATCGCACTTCTGGCTTTAATTGGGATGTTCGGTGGGATGATTGGAGTCAATCTGAGCAAGCGTTAAAATCTAAAAAAATGGCCAATTCGAGCGCAGGATCGCGGAATTGGCCATTTTTTGACGCATTAAGAATTTGTACCACGGTTGCTGACGGCATTGATCGCACTGCGCTCAAACACCATCTTATTGTCCCCTACGCGTAGCGTGATGGTGTTGTCATTGATTTCGGCAATCGTGCCATGCAGGCCGCCGATCGTAACTACTTCATCGCCTTTTTGCAGCGACTGCAGCAGGGACTGACGTTGACGTTGACGCTTTTGTTGCGGGCGCATTAACAAAAAGTAAAATACGATCACGATCACGATCAGCGGGAGAAATTGTAACAATGCTTGACTACTCACCTAAAGCACCCCTTCTCAGCTTCATATAGTTACGGTCTACGCCTGAATTCATGGATTTATTCTGATTATCGGCGTCTAGTCCAAATATCCAAACTCTCGATAAAAATCCGCTTTAAAGCTCAGCAGCGAATCCTTTTCGATCGCCTCTCTGATGCGACCCATTAAGCGTACTAAAAAAGCCACATTGTGATACGATGTCAACCGAATACCAAACGTCTCTTCCGCCTTCAAAAGATGCCGAATGTATGCCCTAGAGTAGTTCCTACACGTGTAACAATCACAACTCTCATCTAGCGGGCGATAATCGCGCGCATACTGTGCGTTGCGAACGACGAGCTTCCCTTTTGAAGTAAACACCGTTCCATTGCGAGCGATGCGCGTTGGCAGCACACAATCGAACATGTCGACACCCCGTATGACCCCTTCAAAAAGATCGTCTGGCGCCCCGACTCCCATCAAATATCTAGGCTTGTCTCTCGGCAAAAACGGCGTCGTATAAGCCAAAATATCATACATCAAGGGCTTGGGCTCCCCTACGCTAAGGCCCCCGACAGCGTAGCCTGGAAAATCAAGCTCTACCAGTTCCTCTGCGGCGCGTCTGCGCAGATCCGGTTCCATGCCACCTTGCACAATGCCAAAAAGGCCTTGATCGTCTGGTCGTGCATGCGCAGCCTTAGAGCGCCTAGCCCAACGGGTCGTGCGTTCAAGCGAATCCAGGACGTACTGCCGTTCGGCTGGATAGGGTGGGCACTCGTCAAATGCCATGATGATATCCGCACCTAGCGCGTTTTGAACACCGACCGAGCCTTCAGGGCTCAGAAATTTCTTTTCCCCGGAAATATGTGACCTAAATTCTACGCCTTCCTCGGAGATCTTGCGCATGGACGACAAGCTAAACACCTGAAACCCGCCGCTGTCCGTCAAGATTCCGCGTGACCAATTCATGAATCGGTGTAGTCCGCCTGCGCCTTTGACGATATCTTCACCTGGTCGCAGGTGAAGATGGTATGTATTGGACAAGACAATCTGAGCTCCGATGTCCATCAATTCCTCTGGGCTCAGCGTTTTAACCGTCGCCTGCGTGCCGACTGGCATGAAAACTGGCGTCTCGATCACTGCGTGCGGCGTGTAAACTCGACCACGACGCGCTCCAGTATGCGAACATGTTTTCAGCAATTCATAACGAATAGGAGAAGCCACCCATACTCACCTTTCAAAAGCGAACCATACCCGCTGCTGCGGGGTCTACCCCACGTGTTACAAAATCAACATCGCATCTCCGAAACTGTAGAAACGATAGCGCTTTGCGATGGCCTCTTGATAAATCTGCATCAACGAATCACGACCGATCAGCGTGGCGACTAGCATGAGCAGTGTGGATTTCGGGAGATGAAAATTCGTAATCAAAGCATCCGTCACATGCATTGTGACACCCGGATAAATAAAAATATCCGTAAACC
>JAKACY010000213.1 GCA_021821025.1 Bacillota bacterium
GTGCTGTGATGGTTGACGGGCTGAGCCACCGCGAGGCGGCGCGGCGGTTTGGGGTTCACCGGAACACGATATCCAAGATGCTGCAGTTTTCGATGCCGCCTGGCTACCGGCAGCATCCGCCAGCCGCAGCCCGAACGGACCAGATAGCGCACGGCGTTGATCACCTCGCGGAAGTCAACCTCGCGCGGACGCCCGCGCCGGCCGGGCTGAGGCATCAGCGGCGCGATCTGCTCCCACTCCTCGTCCGTCAGGTCCGACGGATAGCGCTTGGTCTTCCTGGCGATCTTGGCCATCCGCCCACGGCTCTGCTCTGTCCACATCCAGAGCTTGAATCACAGCCCACCACGCCGCGAAACCCCTGCCAAGCGATTTTCCAAACGGCCTCTAAGGGCGCAGCATGATTTGCTTGTAAACGTGCAGCCAAGCAGCTTCACCCTTCGCCGCCAGGTAGAACGGCGCAAGCAGCCTCCCAATAGTTCCTAGTTGATCAACCCGGACAGCGCATCCAGCGAAGATGCGCCTCACGATGGCTCCATAATAACACGCCGCTCCTAGCCAATACGACGTTGCGCCACCACTCCTCTCCATCTGCAAATATGAACCAGAAATCAGTAATTCACCCCCGTCTACATCCACCCGCACACAGGTCTCCTAAAGCGCAGAGACCGAAGCTGCGCACGCCTTGTAGCTCGGCGTCTGTGACGTGCGGTCTCGCGCATCAATCGTAAGGATATTCGTAGGGCTGCCAGGATATCCCCAAAGAGTAAACAGTACGCCTCGCGGCACGTCATTTGTTACGCGCGCAATAATATCTATTGTCCCACGCCGTGTTCTAACGCGAATTGTTTTTCCTGTGTGAATTCCGAGTCGTTGAGCGTCGCCTGTGTTAACCAGCATCTCGTTGTGTGGTGACCGCGCCACTTGCTCCGGGACCCGCCTGAACGTATATCCGCTCTGCCAGAGGTCATTCTCTCGACCAGTGACCAACGTAAAGGGATATTCGGCTGTAGGTGGTTCAGGTTGAGGCTTGTAATCGAGCGACCAAAGCAGCGCTTTTTTATCGGGCGTTGGAAATTTGCCGTTGACGTAAAGACGAACAGTCCCAATGGATGCCGAGGTTGGCACCGGCATCTGAAAATCGCTTGCCCCTGAGGCTCTCATCCGGGCATATGACAGCCCCGCAAAAGGAGTGTCTCGCTTCAGTTCATCAAAGATCTCTTCGGATGTATTCCATGGGAAGTGCGATGCGTACCCCATACGTCGCCCGATTTCAGTGGGCACCACCCAGTCGGGTCGGGCTGCGCCAGGTGGCGGTGAGAATAGCTCGTAAAAGCGGGCACGCCGGTCGGTATTCGTGGAGGTAAAGCACGCCTCGCCCCAGGATGCCGCCGGGAAAACCACGTCAGCAAGATCAGTCGTCTCATTCGGATATATGTCCGTAACAACCAAAAATTCGAGCTTTTTTGATAAAATTTCCTTGACACGATTAAGTTGAGGGAGACTGACCATTGGTTGGACACACGCACATAAGAGTGCCTTCTGAGTCCCCTTGTCGATCTGGTCTAACATCTCGAAAATCGTGCGGTTTGGTATCGTGATGTGACCGAGCTGCCCCGCAAAAAGTGGTGGATTGACTATTGAGCCCTGATGGCCTCCCAACGGCGAGTACGATCCTCCTGGCCGACCCATGTTGCCCGTAATGAGGGCAAGATTGATGATCGAGCAAATCATGTCCGTGCCATGCGCCTGATGTTCGAGTCCTTTTCCCGAAAGAAGAAGCGCCGGTTTCGAGCGCCCTATGATCATCGCAGTTTGCCGTATCCGATCTGCGGGCACGCCGATAAGCCGCTGCACCATCTCTGGCTGATAATTGCTCAAAACATGATTTTCGAAGTCGCCAAATCCGGCTACATGTGCAGAAATGTAGTTCTTATCGACTAGATTTTCCTTGATCAGAACGTGCGCCATTGCATTATACAAGGCTACGTCGGTGCCGGGATTGATTTGAAGAAAAACCCCATATTTCTCAGCGTTTCTGGCCGCTAGAGTGCGCCTCACATCGACAACAATAAGCTTTGCCCCTTGCTGGGCATGTGTATAAATTTTGTCGTAAACAACAGAAAGTGTTGCTGATGCATTTGCACCTGCGAGCACGATCGCCTCCGCATGATCTATATCATCGATAGACCAAGGATGACTGCCGTTTCCAAGGGAGCGCGTTAACCCGGCCGCCCCACTAGCCGCGCACAAACGACCGTTCAGGTCGTAGTTTCTTGTGCCAAGAACTTGTGCCAGCCGCATATATGCAAATGCGTTTTCCCCACCAAACCAGTCGGCGTGGTAGATGCCGACACTCTCAGCACCCCCCTCCTGTATATAAGATTTAAGTCGATTGGCAACGTGATCAAGCGCGTCGTCCCACGATGATCGGAGAAGGCGCCCATTGGTGCGAATCATCGGGTAGGCAAGCCGGTCACTGGTGGGGCCACGGGGATTGTACAGCGTTTCAGTTAGGAAGGCCCCGCGAACCGAATAGTCGCCGCTATTTACTGGGCATCTGAAATCAGGAACTGCCTCGACATATTTTCCGTTCTCTAACTTTACAATTGGCAGGTCTGGAGATTGGGGTGTAATCATTGCCCCGCTTATGACGCGATAGCCGCAACCAACATTACAAAACCGGCAGCTGGTGCAATACACGCTGGTCTTGTTTGTGCTCAACGGATTGACGAGCGCTGAAATAGCGGATCGTTTCATAACTTGCTTTCTTTCGCGTAGATCTCATCAATTTGCTGAATGGTCGTAGAGGAGCCGAAAACCGGCGCGGATATTCCAACAGCAAAGATGTTACCGTCTTGATCTTCCTCGAGTAAGATATTCGGAAGTGGTCGTGGAGCTGGTCCTTGCACGACGGTTGCGTCATTCCATGCAGCGTAGGCGCTTTGATGACAGGGACACACGTAACGTTCAGTTTCTGCATCATAGGAGACCGGACACCCCATGTGCGTACAGAGCAGGCTATAGGCGACAATCCGGCCGTCGTGCAGCTTGACAGCTTGTGCGGGATGCGTCGGACCAGGATATGAAAAGGAAATGATGCCAAAGCGGTCGATTTGGCTCTTCGTGCCAATTTTCAGTTTGTCTTTTGGCTCAAACGACAGGGCTCTTGCGGCTGGAGAAAGAGAAGCGATGAAGGCTGTTGATCCCAACACGATCAGGCTCTCACGACGCTTTAGAGTCATGTATTCCCCGCTAGTTTTGCTCAAACTCCAAAGCATCTTGCGGCGGCGATGGCGTAAGGAGCGTTGATATAAGTCAACACCGCTACCGGCGGTGGGAAAGCTCACCTGCTTGTGATTGCTTTGACCGATCTTGCGATTTCCCGGAGAGGTTGTGGACGGAGTGCCGGCGTTGCTCGCGGCACGCCGCGACGGGATAAAAAGATGAAATGTTGATTTCCGGTGCAAGGAAGGCGCTCATTATTCGGCGCAGAGCCGGCGCCACTCGGCGCGAGCAGCGGGACGGTTCGACTCAAATTGGTGCGTGACTAAAGGCTGTGTTCTTGGTTGAGGTGGCTGTGGATCGAGGCATGAATGGCCGCGAATTTCTGCAGATTTCGCATCTGCCGGACCCTCGGCATCGCCTGCTCCCGTCGTCGAAAGGGCGGGTGCGAGTTCTCCGCGCGATTGTTTGCCCAGCGGCCGCGCTCCTGCTTGTCGGCTATGCCGATCTCGCGTTATGGTCGCCCCATTGCATCCAAGCTTGTCGGTCACAATCTCTTCGGCGTGCCCCTACTGCTTCAGCGATTTCTTCATGAATTTTAAAGCGGCTTTCTTGTCGCGGGTCTTTGTCACGAAGCTTTCGAGCACCTCTCCTTCATGATCGACGGCAAGCCAGAGGTAGTGCCGTTCGCCGTTGATCTGCAAGAAGATCTCATCCAAGTGCCACCGCCAGCGGTTCGGTCACATGCCCTAAACTTGGCGCAATACGCTTCGACTGGCGGGTGGTTTGAACGGACGGCCGCTTTGCGCCTTGGCGTTTACGATCTGAAAGCCTTCGTTCGGTATAATGGGACCTGTGTGCGGGTTACCTTTTGGGCACTGAGATGTAGTATTTTTGATTGGTGGTGGTGATTGGCCTGTACGGCGACTGTGCTGGTCATGGTAGTGGC
>JAKACY010000214.1 GCA_021821025.1 Bacillota bacterium
GCGGTTGAACATCTTCAATCCGCAACGAGCTTCATCGCCGAAAATGCACCGTCGAATCATGATGAAGCTGGTGCAGCTTCGGCCGAATATCTCCGATTGTTTGGTTTGGTTGCACTCGCATTTGTTTGGACACGAATGGCCTCCGTCTCTGCGCCGAGAATCGAAGAGCCAGGACACCGCGGTAAATTTTATCGTGCAAAAGTGCGGACGGCCCAATTTTTCATGGACCGGCTGCTACCACAAACAGGAGCGCTGCTTGCCGCAATCCAATCGGGCTCGAAAATCATGATGGAATTTGAAGACACGGCCTTCTGATCGATCGGCGATTTCGCCGCAACCCGCATAGGCTCTGTTTGACCTCAAAAAGGCATTTAATTCGGTTTACACGCTGCGCATCCCAACCAACACAATGAATAAAGTAGACGCAAGAACTCCAAGAGTTACGATGCTCATCACCCAGCGAATAACAAGGTACCCGGTCGGAACCAACTCCCTTCCCCGGCCAATCGTTTCGCCTACGATAGTAGCGAAATACCCGGCGATCAGCATGCCTAGTGCTACCCCAGGCGCGCCGAGTTGCGTAGTGCAAAGCAGCGCCAGAAATCCGACCAAAGCCGGCATGATACCGAATACCAGTTGGTAGCCACCTCTCTGCTGATCGTCCGGCTGAGTCACGCACAGCGCGAACCCCCAATGCACAGCACCGCTGAAGCTCAGAACAATGGCACCATAATCAATCATCGCGACCACCGCTCCGCGGGAAGCCAATGGTCGGACCACAACAATCGCAAGCGTCACAATAAACGGCACCAAGGCCGCCATAGCGATTAGTGTCGCCCCTAATATCCGATTTCTGATCATGCTAGTTTATAGCACTAACTTCATAGCTTGAAACATGCTTCTGCCCTTGCTCTACCCGCCACCAACATGGACTACAGACGTTGGTCAGATAACCGACGCCTTCCCACCAAATAAACATGTATTATAATCTACGCGATCACTCTCTATCGAAGCCGCCAGATTTCCAAAACCTGCGCTGTTCGTTTTTTGCCTATTAGTTTTGGCGCCTCATAGTCCATATAAAAATAGAACATCGCACCGCGCGGTCTCACACCCACGCTTACGCTAAACGCCCACCGTCAGCTCAAGCCATATTCCACAGCAACTTACCAGGAAAGCGAAACCATGCCGCTTCATCCGCAGTCCTGTGGCGCGCCCTCACCACACGCGCGGAGACAAAACCCGACGCCAAGCGGTGATGGGACCATGTGCATCACGCATTAAAAAAACATCCGCCACCGCGAATCACAAGGACGCGCCCCCGTGTACGCCCATGTCTGCAGTGCTCGTCTTCATTTCGCCCTTCATGGTCAAGCGAATGCTTTGAACCTTTCCGTTAGCCCAGAACTTTAGCTGTCTGACCAAAAAGAATCTTGCTCGACTGGGCATCAACAGTGGCTGACTCGGAAACCCCTCGGCCTTTTTCATAGGCCCGCACCACAGCAGGACGCCTCTGAATTGTGTGGAACCAGCGTTTGAGATTCTGGAAGTCATCGAGATTTTGTCGTTGCCGTTCATGCGGCACCACCCACGGGTAACTTGCCATATCCGCGATCGAGTACTCACCAGCCAAAAATTCACGGTCGGCAAGGCGTTTGTTCATTACACCGTAAAGCCTGTTTGTTTCGTTGACATACCGTTCAATGGCGTAAGGCAGCTTCTCTGGCGCATATTGGCTAAAATGGTGATTCTGCCCGGCCATTGGTCCCAGACCGCCAACTTGCCAGAAAAGCCATTGGATGACTTCGAAACGACCGCGTATATCCGGTGGCAGGAATCTGCCTGTTTTCTCGGCAAGATACTGCAAGATTGCCCCCGACTCAAAAATGCTAATCTCATTGCCACCGTCGGTCGGAGTCGTATCGATAATTGCAGGAATCCGATTGTTCGGCGCAATTTGCAGAAAATCCGGCTTAAACTGATCACCTTGCCCAATTCGTACCGGATGTATTTCGTAGGGAATACCCGTCTCTTCCAGAAAGATTGAGACTTTATGGCCGTTGGGTGTAGGCCAGTAGTATAATTTAATCATGCGACGCCTCCATTGAATGGCTACGACAGGATCAAGAACTCCATGCAGTTACACTTGCCTGACCATCGTCGACTTTACCACCAGCCCTGCCGTAACTCACTTATGCGTCTGCTCCCTGATCCAATGCATTACAGCCCTCAGATCTGGAATCCAGTGGGGATCTGACGCTGCACCAACGATATGAAGCGGGATACTTGGGAGCGCAGGCTTTATCGTATCTGTCGGCCTCGCCGTCGATTCCAACGCGATTTTATCCTGCGTCATCGTACCTGTGAACTTTAACATTCCATTCTCGCCAAGTAACTCTCCTTTTTGAATCGCGGCTTTGCCGTCAACTAGACTTATATCGAAAGAACCACTGCGGAAAACGGTTTGCCCTGAAGACAGCGCGCGACGGAGTTCCATACCCGCGACGATAGAGCTGACAGGGTTCGGATAACGGGTCGCGGCGCGCAAAACTGACGCGACTCTAGCGAAATCGAGATTCCCTACAGTCAAATCGACCCCCGTTATTTTCATGGCGGCCGTCACATTCTTCCACCAATGAAACAAATTGAATTTATGCCCGAACAATACAGCTTCCAAGGTAACGCGGCCCGATCTCAGCGGGATTGCAATCCCACTACGATGGGCCACGGCCGCAAGATTATTAGCCCGTGCTCCGGCCAGACGCACATCAAGCGCCATTGTATCGGGTTCTGTGCTGGCGCCAGCAAGCATAACAGCCTGCCCTCTCAGGTCACCCCCAAAAAGTGAAGCGGCATCAAGGGTGATGGCCATCCGATGCGCTGCTCCAATTCGTTTGAGATTGATGCTGGCACGTATTTTTCGTGCAGCTGGTTGCCCTGCAATGGATGCGACCCGAGCGGTGATCACAGGGACCGCAACGTCAACATTTTGTAGCAAAACCGCGTGCGTTAAGTCCATTAGTCTCTTTAGGCTCGGGAGGGCAAGATGACCAAAATCCAATTTCCCGGATAACTTCGGTACTGATGGGACCGTAAAAGTTAGGTATCCTGCACCTGTACTAGCTCCAAAGTTGGCAACGATATCGGGAAAATAGAGCTTCCCATCGGCAATGAGATCGCGAGCGCGCAAACTTGCCGACCCCGCCCCAGGCCAGTCAAGGTTTCCTGGAACGCCGCATTCCTCAAGAAGGGCAATTGCATTAGGAGTACGAATTTGAAAATGCCCAGCGGAACTCGGCACATCAACGTTTACGACCTGTTTGGCTGACGCGACAATTGCACCAAGGCGCAAGCTAAATCGAACGTCAAGCCGGTTTAGTGGCCCTGCCGCGGCAATCCTGATCGAAAAACGGTGGCTTAAGACACCGTCATTGATAGACACTCCCGTCGCCTTAACGGGATCACTATCACGGACAGCACGCGGCTCTAACAGAGCCAGACCGACCAGAGTTGACGCCGCGTTTCTTCCCCCGATAACAAGAGTAGCATCGTCGATATCTCCATTCGCGTCCACGGCTCCATGACCAAAAACTTTAGCGCCGTCAATCTCCAGCGCAACCAATCGGAAGATAACCTGTTGCCGGACTCCAACATCCATTATTACATGGCGAAAGTTGAACACGTTGTGGTGTGGGCTCCATTTTCCGAGCAATCGAAAACGTGTAGCGTGCACGCGGAAATTCAACGGGAATGGTGCCGAAGCTCCAGTTGTTGCAGCGCGGATAGCAGCCAGACCTGTGGCGATGTCATCCTGACTTAGTGTCAATCTCGAAAAATTGACATTTACGGAAAGATGCTTCGCTGGTCGAAAACCGGCACTGACGGCACCAGTCCAAGAAGTGTTCGTGGGCCCACTACCGATCACTCCGTGTAGTTCCGTCGCGGCCAAACAATTTGTAGTCACCTCTATTCGACCAGACAAATCAAGCGGAGTATTGGCCCATGGCAGGTTGGTAAGAGGCGCTGGTAGGCGTGGCACTTCTTTTCGGAGATTAGCGATAACGCTGGCCAGGTCGGGAGCATTAAAGTCGAAATCTCCCTGCATTCCACGATGCC
>JAKACY010000020.1 GCA_021821025.1 Bacillota bacterium
TCCTATCAAATTTGCTTCGATTGCGAACCTCGCAATTCAACGCCAATGCTGCGCGGATCGCAAGTTTAAGTGCCTCTTCGTTTAACACCGGCAGCACGCCAGGGCTACCCAAGCACACTTGGCAAACGTGCGTATTCGGATCCGCGCCAAATTCCACCTCACACCCACAGAAGATCTTCGTCTTTGTCCCTAGTTCAACGTGCACCTCAAGACCGATCACGGTTTCGAAATTCATAGTGTGGCAACCCCCTGGTCCATCGCCGGTCGCATCGGTGCAAACCCAGCAGCCTTTTCGTAAGCATGCGCAGCGCGTAGCAGCGTAGGCTCGTCAAACATGCGGCCAATCAGTTGCAGCCCCACTGGCATGCCGTCTACAAGTCCACATGGAACACTGATGGCTGGAAGCCCCGCCAAATTGATCGGAATCGTACAGATATCGTTCAAATACATCGTCAGCGGATCGCTCACTTTTTCCCCTAGGCGAAATGCCGTCGTGGGCGTGGTCGGTGAAACGATCACATCTACGCTCATGAACGCTTGCTCAAAGTCTCGTCTGATCAGGGTGCGCACCTGTTGCGCGCGCTTGTAATACGCATCATAGTAACCCGAAGACAGCGCGTACGTGCCGATCAGAATACGGCGCTTGACTTCTTTGCCAAAGCCTTCGCTACGCGTCTTTTTATACAAGTCGAGAAGATTCTCAGCGTCTTTAGCGCGAAAACCATAGCGCACGCCGTCATAGCGCGCCAGATTAGACGACGCCTCTGCAGGAGCGATGAGATAGTACGCCGCAAGCGCATACTGCGTATGTGGCAAGCTCACCTCAGTAACCGTCGCCCCGAGTTGTTTTAGCTGATCAATCGCTTTTAGAACGGACTCGCGAACGCCAGCGTCAATATCAGGAGAGAAGTATTCTTTCGCAACACCAACGCGAAGCCCTTTGATATTTCCAGTGAGTGATGCCAGATAATCCGGTACTTCTACAGGCACGGAAGTGGAGTCGCGTTCGTCATGCCCCGCGATCGCTTGAAGTACAATCGCTGCATCTTCAACCGAGTGCGTGATGGGACCGATCTGATCCAATGACGATGCAAATGCCACGAGACCATAGCGCGACACGAGTCCATAAGTGGGCTTTAACCCAACGACGCCGCAAAACGCGGCAGGTTGGCGAATCGAGCCGCCCGTGTCCGATCCGAGCGCATAAGGCACGTACCCCGCCGCAACCGCCGCCGCCGAGCCGCCGCTCGACCCACCGGGAACGAATGCCGTGTCCCAAGGATTACGGGTCGGATAAAAAGCTGAGTTTTCCGTCGAAGAACCCATAGCAAACTCATCCATATTCACCTTGCCGATCATCACGCCGCCCGCTAGCTGCAAACGCTGTGCAGCCGTGGCACTATATGGAGGGATGTAGCCCTTCAGAATCTTACTGGCGCACGTGGTCTCGATTCCTTCAAAACACATGTTATCTTTTAGTGCATACGGAATGCCAGCTAAGAGGCCTGTGCCAAGGCTAGGTTCACTCGGATGGTCGGTGCTGCCTCTTTCAATATGTATAAATGCGCGAATTTCATGGTCATGTTGATCGACCCTGCTGATTGCCGATGATGCCAAATCCTGCGAGGTGACTTCTCCATCTACCAGCGCTTGATGAATCTTCCGTATGCCGCTATAGGCATCTACCATCAAATCAACCCTCCAATACGGCCGGAACCTTAAATTGTTGATCCTCCTGCTCAGGCGCATTGGCCAGCGCCACGTCAGAAGGCAAAGACGGCCTTGCTTCATCTCTTCGCGTTACAGTCTGGTCAAGACCGATGTGGCTTGTGGTCTCAACCCCCGACAAGTCTAACTCCTGTAATTGCCCTGCAAAATGCAAAATACGAGATAACTCGTCTGCCAGAACACCCTTTTCTTCCTCTGACACGTTAATGCGAGCAAGCGAAGCGACGTATTCGACATCTTCTTTGCGAAAGCTCAAGCGTCTTCCTCCCAATCCATGCGGTATATTGAGATCAGCATCAGTTATTGCTTTTGAACTAATAAAATAACGATCGAAACCAGCGAGAAACAAATCCCTAGCAGATAGAGAAAGGTAACAGTCTGTTTTTGCGACAGCCCTGAACTCATCAAGCGATGAAAGGTATGACCTTTGTCTGCCACATAGATCGGACGATTTTCCCGAAAACGTCGAATGATGACGTAAAATGCATCCATGATGGGCACGCCCAAAGCTAACACAGGTATCACAACAGACACCAAGGTTGCAGACTTAAAAGCCCCATCCACTGCGATCGCAGCGAGAACATAGCCGAGAAACGTCGCCCCTGCATCCCCCATGAAGATTCGAGCCGGGTGAAAATTATGTCGCAAAAATCCGAGTGCAACACCGATCAAGATGATCGCGAACATCGCCATCGCCGGATGTCCTTTTAAGAGGGCAATAAAAAACAGCGTGGTTGCGGAAATCGCCGCGATGCCCGCCGCCAGCCCATCGACGCCATCCAAAAAGTTCATCATGTTCGTAATCCCGACGACCCAGATGACGGTCGTCACGACCCGAAGCCACAGCGGAAATGAAACAAACGAAGGATCGACAAATGGGATGTTGATACCCTGAATGCTCACGTTGAAAATCGGCAAGATACACGCCGCAACGATCTGAATCAAAAACTTCGGCCACGCCGGAAAATCCTGTTTACGAGTCTTAAAAAAGTCATCGACGATCCCGATCAGAAAGATCAGTAGCCCACCGATGGCTATCCCCCAAAATTCTTGGGCGCGATGCGTAAAGATCGCGGCCGTGATCACGAATCCACCATAAATCGCCAAACCGCCGAGCAGTGGTATAGGACTTTTATGGATTTTACGCTGGTTGGGCATATCCACAAAACCCGTTTTTAACGCTAGCCTTTGCACATATGGCACAGACAGGTATACCAACGCAAAGCTCAGGACCACCGCCAACAAGTAGCGCATGAAACAATGTGCCTCCCTAAATTACAAGACCACTCGATCCGCGCTAAACGCGGATATCCTTAATTAGTATACCAAAATACGCGTCCTCTCAAAAACACACCTTCTAATCGTCCAAAACACTTCATATCATGCAGTATGCACGGCTTAAGTGAGGTGGTGGTGCACATATGAACTGGCTCGCACTCATCGACATCGTTACAATTCCGGCGGCGTTCGCCCTCGGTCGTTACTCCGCAAGATTTCGCTTCGTGCGCATCAAGCGGCACTATAAGCAAAACGTCGGAGAGTTCATCCGCGGCCGTTAAGTCGAGGCTTTGGGCAGCCCATGGTCAAATCCTGCCTGCATGGTCACAATGGATCAGTCTCAGGCCCATGCAGGCCTATTTGGCCGCATAGCGCCAGAAATTCCTCTTCGGTGATGATGCGCAGGCTGCTGTTTGGAAATTTTTTCTGGATCGCATAAGCTTTTTCAAGCTTAGAGCCGGCCTTTTCACCCGCTACGACATAGTTCGTCTTTTGACTCACGGATGAACTGACCTTTCCGCCTCTTTCCTCGATCAAACTTTGTGCAGCCTGTCGCGACAGACTTTCGAGAGTTCCCGTCAGAACGAATAACAGCCCAGTGAAAGCCCCACCTTGCGCCACTTTACGATCTGTGTCCATGCGCACTCCGTACTCTTGCAGGCGTGCGATCACCTCACGATGCCTTTCTTCTGAAAAATACTGAACGATACTGTCTGCCATCTTCGGACCGATATCCGGAATCCCGACGAGTTCATCCACTGTTGCTACCATCAGTTGCTCCATCGTCTGAAAATGCGCAGCTAGTGTTTCCGCCGCCCGCTCCCCCACAAGGCGTATGCCGAGGCCAAAAAGCAGTCGCTCCAATGGTTGCTTCTTACTATTTTCAATCGCCGACAGCACATTTTTGGCTGACTTTTCGCCCATGCGCTCAATGCCAAGCAGGGCGTCTTTTGTCAACGCATAAAAGTCTGCTACGTCTCGTATTAGTCCAGCATCATGTAGCGCCTCAACCATAGCCTCGCCCATACCATCGATGTTCATCGCGTCTCTCGAGACGAAGTGCGACAGTGCTTCAACCCGCTTTGCAGGGCAGTCAGGATTCGGACAACGCCAGGCCGCTTCACCGTCCACTCTTTGCAGAGCAGTTGCGCAAGCAGGGCACTGAGTTGGCATCTTGTAAGGCGCCTCTTCGCCTGTACGCGCTTCTGGAATCGACCGTACGATCTCCGGTATAATGTCACCCGCTTTTTGCACCACGACAAGATCCCCGATGCGCACATCCTTGTCACGAATCACGTCTTCATTGTGCAGCGTCGCTCGACTGACAGTCGTGCCCGCCAAAAACACAGGCTCGATCACTGCTGTCGGTGTCACTGCACCCGTTCTTCCGACGTTAAGCTCGATGCGCAGGACCCGCGTTTGCGCCTGCTCTGCTGCGAACTTATAGGCGACTGCAAAGCGTGGGCTCTTAGCCGTAAATCCAAGGCGCTGTTGCAGCGCAAAATCGTTAACCTTAATCACCACGCCGTCGATATCATACGGCAAATTCTCCCGTATCGACTGCGCAAAGGCGACATACTCCACAACTTCATCGATACTCTTGCATTTCCGCCAATTCGGGTTGACTGAGAATCCCAAAGCTGAAAGCGTCTCTAGGGCTTGCGACTGCGTCTGTATGCCATCCTCGAAAGTTACCACTTGATACGCGAAAAAAGCCAAGCGCCGCTGCGCCACGAGCCCTGGGTCAAGCTGCCTTAACGAACCGGCAGCCGCATTGCGAGGGTTAGCGAAAAGAGCATCTCCGCTTTGACGCCTTCTCTCGTTCAGCGCCTCAAACGATGCGCGAGGTAAATAGGACTCGCCGCGTACTTCGATCGAGATGTCTTCCAAAAGACGAAGTGGGATGCTGCGGATCGTTCGCAAATTCGCGGTGATGTCTTCACCCACCACCCCATCACCACGCGTAGCGCCTTGCACCATCACACCGCGCTCATAAGTCAACGCCGTGGCAAGACCGTCGATCTTTAGTTCGCACACGTACTCAGGAGCAAGTTGCGCCTCATCTATCGCGGACTTCACACGCGTATCAAACTGGCGAATCTCTTCCTCAGAAAACACGTTGCCTAAAGACAGCATCGGTGATCGATGGGCAACCTTTTGAAAACCCTCTAATAGCATGCCCCCAACTCGCAGTGTCGGCGAGTCCGGCGATGCCCACTCAGGGTGTGCATGTTCTAGGTCCACTAGCTCTCGAAACAAGCGGTCATACTCCTGGTCGCTGATGGTGGGCCGATCGAGCACATGATACTGATAGTCATATTCACGGATCTGCTTTCGCAGCGTCTCTAGTCGTTCTCGCTCTATCTGCACGTTATTGCTCCACCTTTGTGATCGGGGCATATTTGATCATCAACCTGCGCTCACCGATCGGCGGGTCAAAAGTGATAAACAGCTCTAAATCCTCCCCCGACCCACTTTTGCTAACCACGACGCCAACGCCCCATTTGCGATGCATGACTGCATCACCGATCTGCCAATCTAATGTCAAATCCGCACCAAAATTTTGCGGAATGTGACTAGTAGCCACGCCACCACCTGTGCGTATGTCCGCCTTTACACGGCCCGCTGGTTGCTTAAGCGAATAATTTTCCACAATCTCTTGTGGAATCTCAGCTAAAAAGCGTGATGGCATGTTCGTGCGCGACTGGCCATATAGAGTTCGCGTCATGGCGCTCGTAAGATACAGGTCTCGCTGCGCCCTCGTAATGCCGACATAACACAGCCTGCGTTCCTCTGCCATCTCTTCTTCATCTTGAAGCGCACGCGAATGCGGAAAGACGCCTTCCTCAAGGCCCACTAAAAAGACGACCGGAAACTCTAGCCCCTTCGCGCTATGCAGTGTCATGAGCGTCACGCCATCGGCGCCGTTGCCGCCTTCTTGTTCCGCATCAGCGATTAAAGCCACATCAGTCAAAAACGCCAGCAATCCTCCAGCTGGATTTCTCTCGTCGAATTCTTTTGTCACAGACAGCAGTTCTTCTACGTTCTCTAGTCTCGATTGGGCTTCGATCGTACGCTCACGCTTTAAAGAATCTCGATATCCGCTTTTATCGAGCAATTCTTCGACAAGTTCAGTCAGCGTAAGGTACTCTGCCATCGCTGCTAATTGTCGGATCATCGTACAAAAAGATTCCAAAGGCTCAGTGAAGCGCGCAGCAAGGCCGACCATATCGATCTCCTGAACCGCTTTAAAAAGCGACAGCTCATGTGCGGTGGCATACTCACCTAGCTTTGCCAATGTGCCGTCACCCACACCGCGTTTTGGCACATTGATCACGCGTTCAAATGCGATGTTGTCATCAACATTCGCGATGAGCCGCAAGTACGCCATGATGTCCTTAATCTCTTTTCGCTCGTAAAACTTGATACCACCAAACACGCGATAAGGCAGACCCGCTTTCAAGCAAACCTCTTCGATAACGCGCGACTGTGCGTTCGTGCGATATAAAATCGCTACATCACCTATTGAGACGTGCTCTTCCCGGCTACGCCGCATCACCTCATCGACGATGAATTGTCCCTCGTCTCGTTCATCATATGCGCGATATAGACGGATAGCCGACCCCTCTGCGTTTTCCGTCCACAGCTTTTTCTCAGCTCTCTGCTGATTATTTTTGATCACGCCATTTGCAGCCTGCAGTATTCGCTTCGTCGATCGATAATTTTGCTCGAGCTTGATCACGACCGTTTCCGGATAATCGCGCTCAAATGACAAGATGTTGCTGATATCAGCGCCACGCCATTTATAAATCGATTGGTCAGAATCCCCGACCACACACAAGTTGTGATTGCGTGCAGCAAGCAGATTCACAAGCCGATACTGGCTATGATTGGTATCCTGATATTCGTCGACCATAATATACTGAAATTTCGCCTGATAGAACTTGAGCACATCAGGAACGGTTTCAAACAGTTGCACGGTCTTCATGATGAGGTCATCAAAGTCCAGCGAATTTTGAGCAAACAATTTGGCTTGATACGCTTTGTACACATCCGCCGCCACTTGCTCAAACACGGTCTGCGCCATACTCACAGCCCTCTGCGGGGCGATCAGTTGATTTTTAAAATTACTAATTGCAGCGAGAATCGCTCTTGGCTCGAACTTTTTGGCATCTAGATTCAACTCTTCTAAAACCCGCTTAATCGCAGACAACTGATCGACCGTATCTAAAATGGTAAACCCACTGGCATATCCAAGCTTATCGATATCGCGGCGCAAGATCCGTACGCACATCGAGTGAAAAGTCGAGACCCAGATGTCGGCCGCCTCTGGACCCACGAGGCGCGAAACACGCTCACGCATCTCCTTAGCCGCCTTATTGGTAAATGTGATCGCCAAGATACTCCAAACAGGGGCTTGACGCAATGCCATCAAATAGGCGATTCGCCTCGTAAGTACGTTCGTCTTCCCGCTTCCGGCGCCCGCGATGATGAGTAGAGGCCCCTCCGTAGTCATGACCGCTTCACGTTGCGGGGGATTCAACCCTTCTAAAAACGGTAACGCGTCAGATTGTGCCATCGCCATGCGCTAATTCCTCCCCGAGGCTGCGATTGCAACATCATACAAATCCATGATAGCTCGTAACGCTTGTTCCCGGTCATCAGAGACAGCGATCGCATGTCCCATCTTTCTGCCCGATCGAGCTACTTTTTTCCCGTAAAAGTAAACGCTCAAGGAGACGTCCGGCCACTTTGAAGCCATCCATTGATCCCACGATGATTCATTGATAAAACCGACACTTTGATACATATCATGGCCCGTACCGACAAATAGATCGCCGAGGAGATTTACCATCGCAGCTGGCCTCTGAACGGTCTCACCGAGCTTCGCGCCAGTGATCGCACGGCAAAGTTGCTCAAACTGGCTCGTCTTCGCCGATCGTTGTGTGTGGTGTCCAGAGTTGTGCGGGCGCGGAGCCAGTTCATTGACCAAAACGCGGCCATCTTTCGTATGAAACATCTCGATTGTCAGCAGCCCTACGAGGTTCATGGCTTTTGCAATGCGAATCGCAATATCTTTTGCTAACTCCTGGACATGATGCGGCAAAGTCGATGGAGCCGAGGAAATATGCAATATATGATTTTTGTGAATATTATCGATCACAGGAAATGTCGTATACTCTCCAGCAAGGCTACCAGCTACGATCACGGACATCTCTCGTTCAAACTGCAACCACTCTTCAAGGATGCATGGGACATGGCCTAACGCGTCATATGCGCGAACAGATTCTGACAGATCATCGATGCGCACTTGCCCTTTTCCGTCATATCCCTGCTCAGCTGTTTTGATCACACACGGCACACCGAGCGACCCTACGCCAGACACCAAATCCTCCATGCATTCAACCACCTGCACCCGCGCTGTTGGGATGTCATGGTCGTTAAGAAAAGACTTCTCACGGATCCTGTTTTGCGCGATCCATAAAATATCAGGATGCGGATAGGCTGCAGTATTCGATGCAACGAGCCTTACGCCGTCGATTGGCAAAAGCTCTGTATCATACGTGACGACTGAAACAGCGCGTGCAAACTCAGCAAGCCGCGACGCATCAGACAATTCACCCACCCACACGCGGTCCGCCACTAAAGCCGCAGGATTATCCTGATGGCTGGCATAAACGTGCATTTCGAATCCCAAAGCCTGTCCTGCCAAACAAGTCATCTGAGCCAATTGCCCGTCGCCTAATATCCCGATGGTTCGCTTTTCCATTTGCACTCTCCTTACTCCAGCGTATCCGCCAGCACTTGTTGCGTCTGTTTCTCTCGAAACGTCTCGAGTTCAACTGCCAAGTGCTCCTGCGCAAGACTGAGGATCGATACCGCTAAGAGCCCTGCATTTTTTGCCCCTGATGCGCCGATTGCCACAGTTGCAACCGGAACGCCGCCTGGCATTTGCACGATCGATAGCAGGCTATCAAGGCCTTGCAGTGCCTTAGTTTGCACCGGCACGCCAATCACTGGGATCGTGGTCATCGAGGCGACCATGCCAGGCAAGTGCGCTGCGCCACCAGCGCCCGCGATGATCACGTGGATTCCCCGCTGTCGCGCAGACGTGGCGTATTGAAAAAGCTTTTCTGGTGTACGGTGCGCTGACACGATTTGTGCCTCGAAGGGAATATCAAAATCCTTCAGCACCTCGACCGCTTGACGCATCGTATCCCAATCCGACTTACTGCCCATAATCACACCGACTTGCGCTAAAGCAGGTTGCGTCTGCATCTGCGAAATCCGTCCCCTTTACTGGTCAGTTCCAATCTTCGCCCTATCCGGCCAATGATCGTGTATAAAAGCATCCGTATTCGTGAAGTATTCATTATCCACATAAAAAGGCACCCTGATGGTATTCCCAAACCCCGGGCTATCAAACGTAGGATCAAATAGGATCCATTTCGTCCCATCCCACGCTTCAAGCCATTCGTGGTCATCCGGATTATGCGCAAACGGTCCACGCGGCCCTACGCCCCCAATGATCGTTTGCGTCGGGATACCGACTGAACGCAGCATTGACGAGGCGAGGCTAGAGTAGTCCTGGCAAACTCCGAACCGCGTCTTCCATACGTTGACTGCATCCTGCCATATGATCTTTCCACTCAACGACGCAGGCACGTCATACTTCATCACATCACTCACATAATTGCTGATCGCGGCGATAGCTGCGTCTTCAGTTGGCGCGTTTTCGGCTAACAGCAGTGCTTCTCGTTGAAACACTGGACTTAAATTATAATCTGAAATCGCAGATGGCAACAGTGCCTTCGCCCGCCACTGCAGGGATGGCGCAGAATTATCGACGGTATACACCGCATCCGTCTCATATCCGCTAGTTTTGTTTAAACTGCGCAGAAAATGCGGGATGATTGCGACATCGAGACGACCGCGAAACGGAACTCTGACCAAAGCCCGAAAATCACCATTTTGCGCAATCGGAAGTTCATAGGTCCATTCCCTATGTGTTCTTTTTGAAATGATCGCAACGACGACACTTTTACCCTTTTTCATATCTCCGACAATTGGAAGATAGCCATCTGAAGCAACTGGATATGGAAAGTATTGCACATGAGCCCGCCATCCGAGTTGTCCCTTAATGGTGGGAAGTTTGCCGTGAAACAAGATGACCCAGGGACTCGCCTTGAGTTGACGAGGGGCTGGTACGTATTTCAAATCGTCAAGCCCAACCGTCAGCACCATCGGTACACTATAAACGCCACGGTCTTCTGCCTGAACCGTGTAGATCCCTGGTCGACGAGCTATAAAAATCGCAGCGGCCTCTTGTCGATTTCCGCCAAACCACTTTTGAGCCTGCCCTGTCACCACTGCATCAGAACTGTTGACAAACCAGTGTACATCGGAGCCCGCAATATCCATCTGAGGAGAATACGCAAATAAGTAGAGCTTTTCTGTTGGCCGCACATCCATCAGTGGAGTCGATTTTAATGAAGGCTCGAGTTTGAAGGTAGGATTTAACGTTTGAGCAGAAAGGTAAAAATCTTCATTTTCACGCCGCCAAAACGACTGATCTTTGCTGACAAAGCCTAAATCAGCTGATCCGAACGTTACTTGGGGAGCCATCTTGGCAGTCGTTGGCACTGCGTTTTGCACCAATACATTTACTTCATGAAGAAGATGGTCGTGACTGGGGGCTCCAGAGCTCAACGCCTGCACCTGGGCGTTTGGAGCAGGATTGAGCCATCGCTCGAAACTGCCATGAAAAAAAACCACAAGGGAGCCTACACCAACAGCAATCCGCAGCCAGTTCACCCAGGTCCCTCCTCGTATCAGTAACCGGGGTCGAGCAAATAAGCACCTGACTGCGCAAACATCTCGCTTGCGAAGCCAAGTGCCTCTGAGTGGTCGGAATGACAGGATTCGAACCTGCGACCTCACGGTCCCGAACCGTGCGCTCTACCAACCTGAGCTACATTCCGTCAACACATATTAATATATCATCTTCGCGTGCTTGGCGTCAAATCACACATGGCAAACTGACGAAAATGCACCATCATATAACGCGTTACCAACGACTACTGTCGATGATACGCTCTGAAAGCGGTCAATATCCTGCGGGTTTGAGATGCCGCCCCCGTAGAAAACTTGTACATCAGGAAATCGCATCTTGATGGCTTTAGGAACTTCAGGGTCACCAAGCACACCGGAGTACTCTACGTACAAAATCTTCAAGCCGCACATCTTCACCGCATAGCTTGCATAAGCGCATACATCCTGTATGTCACGCGGCACCTCAGCTTTTGTCCTTCGGGCGACCGCACAGTCGTCATTCATCACAATATAACCGATCGGTAGGACATACGACCATGGAATCGCTTCCCCGTACTTTTTAATCGCTTGAACATGCGCCCTGACTAAGTAGTCCACATCACCGGAATTAAGGACGATCGGAACGAGGTATCCATCCACCCCGAAGGCCAATCCATCGGCATCCGAGATTTCTTGCCATAATGGGATTCTAATACGTTTGCGCCTCAAGGCAAGTGTCAAATCTGTGGCATTTGCTTCGTTCACACCCCAGGTGCCACCAAGCAATACTGCATCGAACGGGTAACTGCCTGGTCC
Organism: Bacillota bacterium; assembly: GCA_021821025.1. GTDB lineage: Bacteria > Bacillota > Bacilli > Alicyclobacillales > SLC66 > JAKACY01. Next base: position 11,635 of record JAKACY010000020.1, read on the forward strand.
CGTGCGGTCGAATAGGGCCGAACGCTTCGTCACTTGTTTAAGCAGTTGTTCATCGTAGGGTCGTTCTGGATCCAATTTTGCAACGAATCGCCAAGATTGAAATAGCAAGAGTCATCACCGCTTTAACCTGTCTAATACCAGGGGATATCCATCTGCACCATAGTTTAGACAACGTTTCACTCTGCTAATCGTTGCTGTGCTCGCTCCAGTTTCACTTTCAATGTGGCTGTATGTCATACCTTTACGAAGCATGCGTGCAACTTCTAACCTTTGCGCTAATGACTGTACCTCTCCAACAGTGCATAAATCCTCAAAGAAACGGTAACACTCTTCAACCGTCTCCAGTTGTAAAATCGCCTGAAAAAGTTGATCCAATGTGCGGTCCCGCAGCCTATCTAGTTGCAAGCATTTCACCGTCCTTGTCAATCTCAGCATATCACCTGCTCATCTACGCTATGACGATGCGCACGTCTACTTCGGTGAGCACTTGGCGCAATACCCCAAGACATCGAAACGGTGCTGCACTACAGTAAAGCCGTTTGGAACCATGCCTAAATCAGGCATCGGGCAAGTATCGATCACCGTTGTGCAGCCACAGCCCAAGCAAACAAAGTGATGGTGGTGAGACGACTGACAAGAGATGCGATACTTTGCCTCGTGATCCTCAAATCGCGACTCTTCAATCATGCCCTCATCGCGCAGAGTCTTTAGGTTTCGATATACGGTTTCTAGGCTCAGCGTGGCATATTTCTGCCTCAGGTAGTCGATCAATTCCCGCGCGCCAATGTAGCGATCATGGCTTAACATGTAATCTAATATATCTCGCCGTTTGCCGGTCACTCGATATCCGCGATCTTTTAGTTCGGAAACGTAGACTTCGGTATGCATATGCATCCCTCCGAAGACATTGTACCAAGAAATCGACGATGCGCGACGTTTTATGCCAAACTTATATTGCTTGTACGTTTTAAAACCAGTTAAGATATAGGCCATAGTTCAATAATGTTCGTATCAAGTGCGTGGGCAATGCGCGTCAACTTATCGATATGCGATCCTCGTTCGCCTGCTTCTATCGCATAAATATAGCTGGCTGACACTTGTGCGCGCTTAGCTAGTTCTTGCACGGTGAGTCCCAATAATTGACGTCTTTCTTTTACGCGTTCACCCAATGTCTGCTTCATTTTAGCACCTCCAATTTACTCTATTGTATAACATAAATCCTCTATAGAGAAATTGGCTGGTTTTAATTTTACAGTTGTGGAGTGAGCGATTTGAGCGATTTGTATGTAAGATCTGCGGTTTCCGAAGAACCGCTTCAGCTGTCGCAGTTATGCTGCGATTATTTTGGCGGCAAGGTGCCTGAAAAGCAAAGGCGTGTCGAGTGGCCGTTTTGCTCACTGGAAGCTTCACAAAGTTTAGCCGCCAACATCGCTTTCGTAGAAACTGTCCAGTCCGAATTCCCTGTTGCATGGAGCGTGTTTGTTGAAGATGATCCATCCGTGCTCGTCGGAATTTTAACAGTATCGAATTTTGACGAAGAGCACCACTGCCTGCAACTGGGTACCTACATCGCACCGCAGTTCAGAGGGCGCGGACTTCAACGCCTTGCTAAAGAAGCGTTATTTAAACAACTGCCGGACAGCATTTTCCGCTCCTATTGCCTCATCGAAACATGGAATGCTGCATCGCTTAAAGCCATCTCTAAACTTCCCTATGGGCGACTTATCCCAAACCGATTATGGCGAACGCTTGCCCCGAAGATTCGCGAGGAGCTATGGAAAAAGGGATCAGGGCTGCATGTATTTGAACTCGATGTCCTGAAGGCGATCCAGCACAAAGCAGAGTAGACTTGAAATGAATTACTTTCTTTTTTTGACTGAGTAGGGTATTTTCGTCTAGAACAGAGATCAAGCTTTGCATATAACCATGGTTGCAGGAGGATGTAAATGGCGAAAGATAAAGAGTTTGTAAAAGACATCACGCTGCAAAGCGAGGACTTTTCGCGCTGGTACATTGACGTCATTACGAAAGCCGACTTGATGGACTACGCCCCTGTTCGCGGATGCATCGTATTTAAGCCCGACGGATACGAGTTATGGGAAGCATGTCAGCGTGAACTCGATCGCAGATTTAAAGCTACCGGACACCGCAACGCCTATTTCCCACTTTTGATTCCGGAAAGTTTCTTTCAGAAGGAAAAAGAACACGTGGAAGGATTCAACCCTGAGTTGCCATGGGTTACACAAGTCGGTGACGATGCATTAGAGGAGCGCCTAGCTGTTCGCCCAACCTCTGAGACCATCTTCGGTTATATGTACAGCCAGTGGATTCAGTCATACCGCGACCTGCCTGTGCTGATCAACCAGTGGGCCAACGTTGTCAGATGGGAAAAGCGTACTCTGCCATTCTTGCGCACGAGTGAATTCTTATGGCAAGAGGGCCATACTGCGCACGCAACACAAGAGGAAGCAATGCAAGAAACCGAAAAGATGTTAGACGTCTATACGGATTTTGTCGAAAATGAGCTGGCGATACCTGTCATAAAGGGACGAAAAACGCCGTCGGAGAAATTTCCCGGAGCTGTGGCTACATATTCAATCGAAGCCATGATGAAAGACGGCAAAGCGTTGCAAGCAGGCACATCGCACTTTTTGGGCGACAACTTTGCCCGCAGCTTTGACATCAAGTTTCTTGACAAAGATAACGAACGAAAGTTCGCGTTCACCACATCTTGGGGCATGACGACGCGCATCATCGGCGCCCTGATCATGGTCCACGGTGATGATCGTGGTTTACAGTTGCCACCCCGGATTGCCCCGACGCAAGTGATGGTCATCCCGATCGGGCCCGCCAAAGCGAGGGAGCGCGTTTTGACCGCGGCACAGGAGATTTTAGCCACCCTTGCATCCACAGGGATTCGAATAAAGATGGATGATCGTGACGATGTAAGCCCTGGGTGGAAATTTAACGAGTATGAACTGCGCGGCATTCCGATTCGTTTAGAAGTGGGACCTCGGGATCTCGATCAATCTCAAGCAATTTTGGTACGACGCGACACCAGCGAGAAGATTCCCGTACCGCTCGCAAACTTAAAAGAGATAGTTCAAAGTCTGCTTGACGATATCCAGTCATCTATGCTGGCAAACGCTAGGGCATTCCAGCGAGACCATTCGAAGACCGTTCATTCAGTCGCTGAGTTGCTGCAGGTAGTCCGCTCAGAGCATGGTTTTGCCCTTGCCGGATGGTGTGGAGATGACGCTTGCGAAGCCCATATTAAAACGGAAACAGGAGCGACCAGCCGCAACATCCCGTTTGACCCCCCGGAACATGTGAGCACATGCGTGGTTTGTAATCAAGAAGCTAACCACACAGTATGGTTCGCACGGGCGTATTAATGCGCACTTACTAATGCAAACAGATGAGACAAGGCGCCTCTTCTGTTTGCATTTTTTGTTCCTCAATCGCATTATGGCTTTACACGTTTGTGTAATAAGACTTATAATCTACCCATCACAGATAATGGCCGTGGCGCCAATGTCGATGGGATGGTGAGGGATGCAGCAGTCAGTACAGTTCGACGGGCAATTACTCCGAGAACTTCGAAAAGCGAATGACTGGTCACAAACAGAACTATCTCTTCGGTCTGGCGTCTCCGTCAGCCATATTTCCCAGCTCGAAAAAGGAACTCGTAAAAGCCCTTCACTCGATATGGCCTATCGTCTTTCTGAAGCACTTTCCGTCTCGATGTACCGCTTCATACGTGCAACTATCTCATCTAACCGCTCTCCTTCATCAGCATACGATCGCGATGAACCAGCTTCAACCGTAGAACGAGACCCGCTTAAGATCGCCGAAGACTTGAAGTCGTGGGAGCGCTCCTTGCGACCTGATGTCATCAACTTTATCTTGAGCGACCAAGCAGAAGAGTACCTGGTCCTTGCGCAACGTCTATATGAAGAGCGCAACGATCCGAAGCAGGTCCTCCACCTGGTCAACGACTTCATTCAAAATTTAGAGCCTCAAAACAACGACTAGACTCGCATGATCACCTTTTAAGGCGATCATGCGACTATCCGAATTACGCCGATATTCCGGAAGCCAGTTTAACCTAGCCGATATGAGGTAGCAACGTTTCCAATTCAGTCACCAGATCCCCATAGATCTTCAGAGCTTGGCCCACAACGCTCGGATCCTCCATGTTAAGCCCTGCTTCTTTCAGCACTTCTAGTGGGTAATCCTTTGACCCGCTGCTTAAAAAGCCAAGATACTTGTCGACCGCGACTGAGCCTTGCTTTCTCATCCGGTCAGCAAACACCAGTGCAGCACTCATGCCGGTCGCATATTGGAAAACATAAAACGCGCGATAGAAATGAGGAATCCGCGACCACTCCGCCGGCGATCGGTCATCATCTTCATACGCTGGGCCATGATAGAACTGATTGAGCCCTGCATACATCTCACTCAGCACATCATGAGTCAAGGCATGCCCCTCTTCAACTTTGCGATGCGCATCTAACTCAAATTCTGCAAACATCGTTTGACGGTAAATGGTAGCAGTCAGACTATCTAGTTGCTGGTTGATGAGCGTAGCACGCTTGAGTGGGTCATCGGTTACATCCAGCAAATGATTGACTAGTAAAGTCTCGTTTACCGTACTGGCTATCTCCGCGAGGAAAATCGAGTACCCAGAGTACTGCGGCGGCTGTGTTTTTCCCGAGAGATAGGTGTGAACACTGTGGCCGAGTTCGTGAGCCAAAGTCGAGACGCTCTCGTAGTTGCCTTGAAAATTGAGCAAGACATAAGGCCTCGTCGCATAAAAACCTGTCGAATAAGCTCCGCTGCGTTTCCCTGGGTTTTCAAACACATCCAGCCAGCGCTCTTTGCGCGCCGTTTGCAAGATCTGCGCATAATCTTCGCCTAACGCTGCCAGCCCTCGCTCTACGAGCGCGAACCCCTCTTCGTAGCTGTACTCATCCATCTTCGCTTCAACGAGCGGAACGTACTTGTCGAACAACTTCACCTTGTCTAGCCCTAAACGGTCTTTTCGAAGTTGAACGTAGCGGTGTACATGAGCAATGTTGCTCCTCATGCCAGCAATCAGTGCATCGTAAACACTGACAGGAATATTGTTGGCAAATAGCGCTCTTTCCCGGGCCGTTTCGAATTTTCGTGCCCGCGACATGCGAACATCCTTCTTCACGCTCGTCGCATACAGTGATGCGATAGCATTTTTATGGTTTAAGTATGTATCGTAAAGCCGTTCGTAGCCAGCCTGCCGGATGCGCCGATCAAGATTTCGCAAGAGTAGGCCAAAACGGCCTTCTGTAACCAGATACTCCGTATCGTCAATCGTAAATGAGCCGTGTACGAAGTCAGCGTTGGTCAATTGACCAAACACCTGCTGACTCCCGCTAAAGACATCCTCAAACGTGGCCAACAGCGCCTCGGCTTCGCCAGATAACACATGAGGTTTGTTTCTCACGATGTTATCGATAACTTTCTTATATTCCTTGAGCAATGGGTCCTGCATGTAAGATTGCAGTACATCATCACTAACTGTTAACAGTTCTGGTTCAAAAAAGCTAACCTTTTCTCCATATTCGGCCTCTAAAGCCTGAACTCGACTCATCATAGCTTGGTACGTCGTGACGCGCGTGTCCTGGTCATTCTTGGTATGCGCGTAGATCGCCAAAAGTCCCAACTGCTTTTCCAGCAAAACAGTCTTCTCAAAGTAGTCGAAGACCACTTTAGCGCCTTCATGCAAATGCCCTCTGATGTCCGCGAATGGATCATCCTGCATAGTAGCGTTTAACTCATCAAAAGCGTTCTGCCAATGTTCATCAGATGCAAACATGGCTTCGAGGGACCACTGGTACTCTTGCGGGATATCTTGTCGCTCACGTAACGTCTCCAATCACTTCATCTCCTTGTCAACCCTTTATCATGTACTGTAACGCTTCAGAACATAATTATCCAGATGGCATAGGAGATATTCCCATACGATTGAAAAAGAAAAAGACAGGCTCTAGGCCTGCCACACTAAGCCCGAGCGGGTTGAAGACCCTTGTCTCTAGATAGGCCATAATACATCAGTCCCGCAACAATAAATCCTACATAAAAGCTGAGATCAGCTCCTCCTAACGCCTTTGCAACCGAACCTTCATAAAACGGACCATTCATAAAAGGTGTGGATAACAGAACACCGACTAAAAAGCTGATCAGACCAGATGCATTAACAGCCTGCCGATCGCGCTGATCAGACGCACGATGCTTGTAATTTTTGAAGATATAAAAATCAACGATTAAAATACCTGCCCACGGTGTCATCCAATACCCTAACATCAGCAGGAAGTTCTCAAAGTTTGATTCAAAGTTCCCTGAGCCGAGAAGGCTGAAGATCAAGCCGATCACACTGGCAAAAACGGCCATGAATGCCCTCGGCAACCGAATTTGCAAGGCGCCTGCCGATAGTGCGTTTGAATACAAGTTCAGCGCATCCGCTGCCGTTCCTCCCAAGATGATGGCGATCACTGCGATCGTGCCAAATCCTCCCATGACATAGTGCAGCGATGATATCGCGTCACCATGGGTGGATCCGGCCAGTACCGCCACAGCAGCCCCGACAAGTTCAAGCCACACAGATGCGATAAAGGATCCTAGGAAAGCCCAAAATGCGACTTTACCCTTTGCTTCATTCGGCTGGAGATAGCGGCTGTAATCAGATGCATACGGCGCCCAGCTTCCCACATATGAAAATGCCGCTGCCACCATAATCGCAAACATCGGCCACAAAGGCGCGCCCGTCGGATGGTATGCTGTGAGTGTTACGCCACTTTTCAAGCAGATCACCGTGGCGATGAGAAACACGACAGCCAGGACGATAGACATCACCCGCTCATACGCGTGAATCAGATTGTGCCCGTAGATCGCCAGAAGCCCTTGAACAACAACCAGTATGATGGCAGCCTGCCAAAATTGTAGATGTGGAAATAAGACCAACAATCCAAATGAGCCAAGGATGTTATTAACGGTAAACCAGCCGATTGTACTGACATAGTTTAAAAGCGCCGGCAAAAGTCCTCCCAATCGTCCAAAGCCATATCTGCCGATGATGAGCTGCGGGACCCCATACGATGGACCCATGGCAGCAAAAGCGCCAACTAAAAGCGAGCCGACGACATTGCCGAGAAGAATTGACGCGATCACCCACGGCCACGGTAACCCTAAGCTGATCGGCAAGAACCCGAGCGCGAAGTCAGCGATGGTAAGATTGCTCCCTAACCACAGCGTGAATTGGTCAAACGCGCGACCATGCCTTTCCTCCAAACTGACAGGTTCGATTCCAAATGGCTCGACTTTCATTAGGCGCTCACCATATAGTGCCAATGCCATCACCTCCACTTAAGATCCATATATTTGTATATACATCAGCGTAGTCAATGTAGCAATCCCTCTGCTTAGATTGTTACCAGGGCCTAGAAAAATATTTTGTTGCGACTTATAGTACAATGTGCTTATCGTCAAGATATTTAAAGACCGTTTCGACGCAATAAATTGTCACCAGGGGGAAAGATGTTATGTCGATGATTGAACCTCAAGAAGGTCACAGGGCGCCAGAGCATACCTTTGTTCTGTTCGGTGCTACAGGAGACCTTGCCAAGCGCAAGCTTTATCCGGCGCTTTACAGCCTACATCGGCGCAATCTGCTATCGGATCGCTGGGTGCTGATCGGTGTCGCGAGGAGGCCCCACGATGATGCGTCATTTCAAAATGAAATTCGTAAATCGATCGAACAATATGGACGCATGGCGATTGCAGATGAAGCAGACTGGGAAACTTTCGTACACCACTTCCATTACCAATCCGTACATGTGGATTCAGACGACGACTTCGCAGCGTTAAATAAGACTGTGGTGGCCCTCGAACAGCATAATCAATTGCCTGGTCATCGCCTATTTTACTTAGCTATGGCTCCAGAATTTTTCGGCATGGCAGCACTGCGGCTGAAAAATTGCGGTCTGACTTCCGCGAGCGGATGGAAACGTCTGATCATCGAGAAACCATTTGGGCACGACCACGATTCCGCGCAAGAATTAAACGCCCAACTGCGTGAAGTATTTGAAGAAGAAGAGATCTTTCGCATCGATCACTACCTGGGAAAAGAAATGGTTCAGAACATTGAAGTACTTCGCTTCGCAAATTCTATTTTTGAGCCGCTGTGGGACAATCGATCGATCGCGAACGTCCAGATCACTTCGAGTGAAACGGTCGGGGTTGAGGATCGTGCAGGATATTATGAAAAATCCGGGGCGCTCCGTGACATGGTACAAAACCACATCTCTCAGATTGTGAT
>JAKACY010000021.1 GCA_021821025.1 Bacillota bacterium
GAGTTTTCGCGGCGGTGAGCAAGTATTGGCATCGTATCATCGCCAGCGTAGTGTTAAAACTGTGGCTGACGATCATCGCACTCGTTCTCGTAGTGCTCGCCATCTTGGCCCTGTACTTGCAACAGTTTTTTGATTCTTACGTCGTGTCTGTTCGGCGCAGGGACCTGACGAGTCAGACCATCCTCGTGAGTGAATTGCTTCAAAGGGAACACGATCCAAGCGTTGCATATGATATTGGCACGCACGTGCTGTCCGCACTTCATAGTCATTATTACCTGATTCCTTCACCAGAAGTGAGCCACACGATTCGACAGTTTATCGCAACGCTGAAACCTGATGAAAAGTCGCAATGGGATCGCGGCTTGCCGATTGTGCATCAAGGCATACCGTCATTCGTTTCTCACCCAGATCCAGTAACCACCTTGTTCGCACTTATGCCGATCAAAACGTCAGCGGGTCATGCAGGGAACTACTATCTCGTCATCACGGAGTCCGGCGACGTCGCTGGTACTCCTTCGCGCACGATCTCCAGCCTCATCATGTTTGCGGTAATCCTGGGCACCTTACTGACTACAGGACTGGCATTTGTCGTGTCGAAGAATTTGTCACGACCGTTACTTGAGATGAATGCCGCTGCAGAAGAAATGGCGAAAGGTCGATTTAATATGCGCGTCCGGGTAGTCACCCGCGATGAGGTTGGGCGGTTAGGATATACATTCAATCATGTGGCTGGAGAACTTGAGCGTACAGTTCGGGATTTGACGCAGGAAAAAGAAGAGATTGCCAGCATATTAGGCGCGATGACGGATGCCGTGGTCGCCGCGGATAAATTTGGCAGGTTGACGCTGTTTAACTCAGCGGCCAGACGGTATTTCGTGTCAGATCCGGCTGACGCCAATCCATCGCGGCTCAGTGCCTTGTCTCCTGATCTTTTGCAGATGCAGCGTGACACCCTGGTAAATGCCAAATCGACTGTTAGGGAGTTTCAATGGGGCATTCGCCAACTTGTAGCGACGATGACGCCACTTTATGATGCGGATCAACCTGCTGAGGTCCGTGGAACGCTTGCAGTCATACGTGATGTGACAGAGGAAAGGCGCCTGGATCGCTTGCGCAAGGACTTTGTTGCCAACGTTTCACACGAATTGAGAACGCCGCTGGCACTCTTTCAGGGCTACGCGGAGGCACTTTTGGATGACATCGGTGATGCGCAGGAAAGACGGGAATTCACGCAGATTATTCATGATGAATCCTTACGGATGCGGAGACTGGTAAACGAATTGTTGGATTTGGCGCAACTGGAGTCGGGGCATTTTTCCATGCGCGAAGAAGATGTGGATGTGGTGCAACTGGTGAAGAGAGTGGCGCGCAAGTTCCTGAATTCGTTTACAGAACGCGGATTGACCCTTGACGTATTCGAACTTTCACCGCAAGCGCTTGTGTTAGGTGATGTCGACCGACTGGAGCAAGTGCTCACGAATCTGGTAGATAACGCGTTGCGGCACACGAAAGAAGGTGGCGTGAAGATCACAGTTGGCAGCGAGGGTGAGCATGCGGTCATTCGCGTAAAAGACAGCGGTGAAGGCATCCTGCCTGAAGACATCCCGTTCGTATTTGAACGCTTTTATAAGGGCGACAAGGCACGCACACGCTCGCGGGGAGGCACTGGGCTCGGGTTATCGATTGCGCGCAGTTTGATCGCAGCGCATCAAGGAGACATATCGGTGAAAAGTAGGGTGGGCGAGGGGACTGAGTTTGCGATCAGCCTGCCGGCTTGTACGGCTCACTACCAATAAAGCCACATGGTACACTGGCATTGCCTTGTGTGTGAAACAGGAAGGAGGTGGCAGCATGGCTTGGGTGTATAGTGGCAAGCTATATAACAGCGAGTTTCAAGCGGGCTGTCTTGCGACCCGTATTCGCGAAGACGGTTTTATGCTGACACAACGGTTTCCACGCTATGTTTACGTGTATCGCACGAAAAAAGGGCGTTATGGCGTGAAATGCCTTTGGTAGGATAGACTTTCATGGTCCGATCGCGCCACTAAGTACGGGAAGATTATACGGCTACGCCGATATTGGGGACTGCGTAAAGGGGGATTTGCTATGAGCATGCTTTCTGACAAGGAAATCGCAGATTTTCTGGCAAGTATCAAGACAATCGCCGTTGTGGGTTTGTCTGAGGACCCAGCAAAAGATAGCCATGTGGTTGGTTCGTACCTGCAATCACAAGGGTATGAGTTAGTTCCGGTGAATCCAAAGGCGCGCACTGTGCTTGGCAGAAAGGCATATGCAAAGTTGGCAGATGTCGAGGGTAAGATCGATCTTGTGGAGGTATTTCGCAAGAGCGAAGAAGTGGCAGGGATCGTCGATGATGCGATCGCAATCGGCGCAAAGGGGATCTGGCTGCAGTTGGGTATCCATGACGAGGTGGCAGAGCAAAAGGCGCGCAAAGCAGGTTTGTTTGTGATCTCGAATTGCTGCCTCATGGTCGAACACCGACGCCTGTTGGCTCATGCAGAATTATAGAGTCTTATGGTATACTACGAAAAAGTGTTTCAGGTGGACAAATGCGTTGCTGTTGCGAGGCTGCACTCCTGAAGGGGACAGCCTTTTTCAATTTCTGGTTATCGACGCAGCCGTATAAGCTTCTTAGGAGGAGATCACAGTTGTTAACTGATTATCATACCCACACTGAACGAGGTCCTTATACCGTCTCTTGGTTAGAGGAGTTTCTCAAGGTGGCTAAGTCGAGAGGCATTGAAGAGTACGGTGTATCCGAGCACGCGTACCGCTTTAAGCAAACTGCGCACTTGCTCGATAACCCTTGGACGCGCGAACGGCGTACAGAGGACATGGACGAATACATGAGCATGATCATGAAGGCTCGTAATGAGGGGCACAACGTGAAGTTTGGGATCGAACTGGACTATATCCCTGGAAGAGAAAAGGGTCTTGAGCAATTTATCAAAGATTACCCTTTTGATTATGTCATCGGTTCTGTCCATTGGCTCGGCGATTTTGGCTTTGATTTGCTGGAAATGAAGGATCAGTGGAATGGCCGCGATCTGAAAGCTACATATGACGAGTACTTTGGCATTTTGAGCCGCATGGTGGAGACTGAGCTGTTCGACTTTGTTGGACACGCAGATGTCATCAAAGTTTTTGGGCATATTCCGGATGATGAAGCATTTCTAGAAGATTGGTATCAGCGGCTGTCGGAATTATTTGCAAAGCACCACGCGGTCGTTGAGGTTTCGACGGCCGGCTTGCGCAAGCCCGTAGGGAAAATGTATCCTGCGCCAAAACTCTTGCAGGCATGCTGTGAGCGAAACGTACCGATCGTCATCAATTCTGATGCGCATCGTCCTGAGGACGTGGGGGCAGACTACGATCAGGCCGTACAGCACGCGGCAAACGCGGGTTATGATCAGTTGGTGGTCTTTACTAAACATGAGCGGCAATTTTATCCGATTACAAAATAAAGCTGTTCTGCATATTTTGACTGATGGCTGCTTCGCACAAATTGTGCGCGACAGCCATTTTTTTATTTCTCGCGCATATAGTGTCCCCATATAGTGTCCCGTCAAGAAACGGAGGTACGATGATGGATCTAGCTGAGGGAACGATTGAGTGGATCAAGCGAACCGTGGCTATAGGGGCCAATGACGACGAAGTGCGGTTGCTGCTCGTTCTCGCAAAAAAGTATGGGCTTGATCCGCTGCTTAAAGAGATCTGGTGCATTAAGCCTACGAGCACAAGCACAGATGGCAAAGGGGATAACGTCGCCCCTGCTGTGATTATGACCTCGCGCGATGGGTATTTGAAGATCGCGCAAGCGGATGTGCAGTTTGATGGCATGCAGTCTTTTGTGGTGCGTGAAGGCGATCAGTTTGAAGTCGATGCGCAGGCGGGAACGGTGCTGCACAAGTTTGGCGTTAAACGTGGACGTATCATGGGTGCTTGGGCCTGTTGCTATCATAAGAAGCGTCGCCCTGCCATTGCCTTTGTGGATTTTGATGAGTATAACTCGGCATCGCCGGTATGGCGACGCTATCCAAGCGCCATGATTCAAAAGGTGGCTGAAGTGTTCGTCTTAAAGCGGCAGTTTGGCATCAGCGGCTTGGTCACGCAAGAAGAAGTCAGTGGCGATGTGGCTGTAAACCTGAACCATGAATCGGACAGCGTATCGCTCGGGAGTTCATCTTTTACGGGACCGTCCCTTTCAGTCACAGTCGCCGAAGTGCAAGATGACCGGGCGACGCGCCTAGAAGCGATGCGGCAACTCAAGGCCTTTGCGGACAAGAAAGGCATCAAGCGCAGCGAATTGCGAGCGATGGTGGACTTAGAAAGCAAGGGCGAAAAGGTGCCATCGCTGGTGGTGATTGAAAGAATCAAGCAACAACTCGAGATGCTCTAGTCGCATTGGACCCCCTTGAATTAGTCGAATCTTGTCTAGCTAAATCCATGTGGAAATTTGATGATGATAAGGAGAATATGCACATGCAGTCGCTTTTCCGATAGGAGGAATGTTCATCATGAGTATGCCATTCTCCATGCAAGTGGCAGATGAGCGCTATTTTTTACAAAGCCAGATGTGGGTCACTTGGGAGATCACGAAAGCCTGCGCTCTTCACTGTACACCTTGCCGGGCGGATGCACAGACGCGTAGGGCTCCTGCGGAACTGAGCACGGTAGAAGGCAAACGGCTAATCGATCAGATTGTAGAGTTTGACACACCAACCCTAGAAATCACGGGCGGAGATCCTTTCGAGCGACCAGATTTATTTGAACTGCTTACTTACGCTATAGCAAAGGGCCTGCATGTCACATTGTCTCCAAGCATCACGGATAAGTTTAACCCGCAGATGGTGCATGCTTTAAGAGAAATCGGCGTGAGCAATATCGCATTAGGCGTAGATGCTCCTAGTGCGGATGCGCATGATCAGTACCGAGGGGTCGCCGGATCATTCATAGGCACCATGGACCTGTTACGTGTGATTCGCTCTGTGGGTATGCGGATTCATATCAACACGTCAGTTGGACGGCGGACCGTAGGATATCTGCATGAGATCGAGCACCTAGTATCACATATGGGAGCCAGCGTATGGAACCTATTTTTCCTAGTTCCTGGAGGACGTGTGAAGCAAGAGGATATCTTAACGGGACGCGAGCATGAGCACGTGGTTCGCTGGCTAGCAAAGCGGGAAAAGGATGTGCCATATCGGATCTTCACCACCGAAGGCCAGCAGTTTCATAGGATACGCATCCAGCGGGAGATTGGAACGGATGCGCATAACCTCATGTGTGTAAAAAATCACATGGACCAGCTCACCGAAAGCTCGGGCCATACTCAGGAGACCATTTTTATTTCTCATACCGGTAAGGTTTATCCGAGCCCTTTCATGCCAGTAGCGGTTGGCGACGTTCGGTATGAGTCACTGAGGCGGATCTATGATGATTCCCCCATATTAAAGTCACTCAGGAATGTGGACGGTTTTCGCGGTAAATGCGGCTATTGTGAGTTCAATCATCTTTGCGGCGGTTCGCGAGCGCGAGCCTATGCTTTGACAGGCGACTACCTGGAAACCGACCCCAGTTGCGTATACCAACCTCTCGCTGTGCGCAGAGCATCAGGTAGGCGGCGTATTCATCAAATTGTCTCATCGCAAGAGGCACCGGCATAAGGGGCAAACATGTACGAGGCATAACTGGATTTGATAAGCGGATGTTGGGCTGCATAGGGGATTTTAACTCGGAGCATGCTATCTATGAAATGATCGACCATATATCCGTGTGGGCGCCATGCAAGGACTTATCTGAACGGAGGCGATTGCGGTGGGTGGTAAGAGAAATCACATTGATCAGTTAGAAAAGGCGATTCAGGAAACCGCAGAAAATATTCAACAAGCTGAAATGCGAGCTGAAACGCTGAACGTGTCGGACCAAGAGCGAGATCAAATCATCAGCCAAAACGATCGTAGGATGCAAAGCATAGAGGGTTACCGTAAGGCAATTGTAAAAGAAGAGGGTGAGTGAGGTATGAATAAGGATCAAGGGCATGCAGATCAAATCAGAGAAGCGATCGCTGAGACTCAGGAAAATATCATCCAGGCACTTGAAAGTGAACATACAGAAAAGATGTCGCGAGGCGAGCGGGACAAGTTAGACCTTAAAAATGAGCGCCGGGAGCAAACCTTAGAGGGTTACCGCCGCGCACTGCAGCGAGAAACGAACATGTGAGTCTCTCGCTGCAGTTGAATTAAATAACACCCTGACTTACTGTTCGCTGGTGGGTCAGGGTGTGCGTCGTTGGTCAAGGCCCAATGGCCGCGATTGCAAATGTAAATGTTGGCGGTCTCACAAGGTCTGATCGTTAAACGCTTTTAACTTCCTTCTTTGTGACATTATGTCGACCATGGTGCACAGAATCTGATAATCTGACTCATCGAGGTGACTTACGCGATGAGCCATAGCTATGTATTGCTGTGATGACTCATTCATCACAAATGACTTTAAATACCCAGGCAGATCCATGTCCCCTCCATAACTCGTATCATCAGGAAGGCTCGTGATATCTGCTCCGTCACATAAGAACCCGATCGGGACGCTGAGCGCCTCAGCTATGCGAATCGCATACTCCAACGACGGATGGCGCTCGCCACGCTCGATGGAACTGATGTGGGGCGTGGATATCCCGGTACGGTAAGCGATTTCTTGCTGTGTGAGACCACGTCGATGACGTAAAAGCCTAATCTTCCTTCCAAGCTGTTCTTGCATCATTCTCACTCCTTAATTTATAGATGATTTATGTTTATGTCAGCATTATACTACACGTATGTGTAATGTGTAAATATTGGGTTCGTTATAGCTTTGCATATAAACAATAGAAAACATTCGTTTCATGACTAATTTTCTATTATCTAACCAATACAGTAATGAATAGCGCTTAGGTTTTACTTGAAAAGAACTGCGTACTCGCTAACTAAAACCTGTTGTAAATATAAATTATATTTAATAACAGGAAATTGAATGCGAACCAGTGTGCATATTCAACTGGGGACATTGCGCTCTTTATGGGGGTACATATTACTCACAAAACCTAGTTGTTGTCTATTTACCGATGCTGAGCTATAATTCCCAATATGATTGTCATAATCCACAAAATATATCAAAAACGGGCATGACATTCCCAGTTGGTACACTTACCATCGTCAACTCTCAACCACTCGTAAGTCAGGACTGGTTTCGAAAAGGATATTGGCCTTGGCTTGGATCCCGTTAAATGGAACGAGCATGGAAACAGGTAGGGATATCAAAGGAGGACCGACTGGATGCCGGCGGCTGTGCCTGGAGTGGTGCATTATGATCTATACCGATGGTGGATGTCTGGGTACATCATAAAAATGTTCCGGTGACACACGTGTGGGAGATGGAATGGATGGGTCTCATTGGCATCGATGTTGGCACGACGCATATCAAGGCAGGCTTGTTCCTTCTTCGTGGAGACTGTGTGCGACTCGCTATGCGGCCGACGCCTGTACACCGCAGGGCCACTGGCCGAGCGTACTACGATCCGGAAGAAGTGTTTGCGATCGTCGTTTCATTGCTGGATGAGTTGTTGCATGGGTTAGATGAAGGTAAAAACGTACAGGCCATTGGGATCGCAAGCATGGCGGAAACGGGCGTCATGATTGGGGCCAAAGATGGAACGCTCTATTCGGACCTCATGCCGTGGTTTGACTCGCATGCAGCGAAAGAGGCTGAGTGGATTGCCAACCGTTTTGATTGTGCAGAGCGATTTTTGCGCACAGGCCTCCGGCCAAGCAGCAAGCATGGGGTGGCAAAAGTGCTTTGGTGGAAAAAGCAATCCGGGGGTTTTTCATCTGATGCGAGATGGTTGTCGATGGCCGATTATATCACGTACCGCTTTACCGGCAAGATCGGCACCGACTATACGCTGGCGGCTCGCACCTATGCATTCCATTTGGCTAAGCATTGCTGGGATGATGAATTTATCAAAGACATCGGACTGTCACCGGATCTTTTTCCAAACGCACACCGCAGTGGTGAACCAGTGGGCATTGTGATGTCAACGCTGGCAGCTCGCTATGGCTTCACGGATCGCGTGCATGTATGCGTTTCCGGACATGACCACTTATGCGCTGCAGCCGGAGTCGGCATCTCTCACAGTGGGTCCGTCTTTGATTCGATGGGGACGGCAGAGACACTGATGGGTCTTCTGCCAGATCGACCGCTAAGCAAAGAAGATTATCTTTCTGGACTTACATTTGGCCGCCATGTTTTTTCCAATACCCTATATTGGATGGGATCCCTTCCTTATTCTGGTGGGTCGCTCGAGTGGTTTCGAAGCATTCTTGGTCAAGCCGAGCCTGTCACTTATGAACAGTGGGAGAAGCTGGTCAGAGAGGTCGGAGATGCGCCGACTGGTCTCATGTATTTTCCATTCTTGACGGGTCGGGGGACACCGTACGCAGACCCTTTGCTGCGAGGTTCGTTCATTGGCCTCAATGCGAGCCACAAGCGGGGACATATGGCGAAAGCTGTAATGGAGGGAACTGCATTTGAGATTGAAGCCATTCGTCGAAGGGCTTTACAAGTGTTACACCAAGAGCTTAGCTCTTTGACGGTGGCGGGAGGCGGAACGCGAAGCACCTTGTGGCTACAGATTAAAGCCAATGTTCATGGTGTGCCACTGTCCATACCTTCTATAAAAGAAGCAACATTGCGCGGAGCTGCGATGATGGCTGCATTAGGCATTGGAATTTACAAAGATGCAAACGATGCGGTGGCCCAATTTAATCATGACGATCAAATTGAGATCATCCCACAGGCGCATCTTGTGAATCAGTACCTCCAAGTGTTCGAACAAGCCTATATGCCATATCTTGATTTATTTACTAGGATGCGATAATCGGGAGGAGATTTTTCACATGAGTTTACCTATGCTGCATATGATCGGAAACGCACACATTGATCCGGTGTGGTTGTGGCAGTGGCAAGAAGGGTTTCAAGAGGTAAAATCTACGTTTCGTTCTGCGCTGGACCGCATGAATGAAGATGATGAGTTTCTGTTTGCTTCGAGTTCTGCAGCCTTTTATTCCTGGGTGGAAGAGAATGATCCAGGCATGTTTGCGGAAATTCAGCAGAGGGTTGCGCAGGGCCGATGGGAGATCGTCGGCGGTTGGTGGATTCAACCCGATTGCAATATCCCAAGCGGCGAATCGTTTGTACGCCAAGGTCTGTATGGGCAGCGGTATTTTAAACAGAAATTTGGCGTGACGGCGACTGTTGGATACAACGTAGACAGCTTTGGCCACCACGGGATGTTGCCGCAAATCCTTAAAAAGAGTGGAATGGATTCTTATGTTTTCATGCGCCCGGGACCGCACGAGAAGGGATTGCCAGGGCATGTCTTTTGGTGGGAGTCGGATGATGGAAGCAAGGTGCTTACGGCGCGTATTCTGTTTGAATACTGTACGTGGGGAAAAGACTTGGATAAACACGTAGTTCGTTGTGCACAGCAATTGCGTGACCCGGTGGATCAACTGATGTGCTTTTATGGCGTTGGCAACCATGGGGGTGGCCCCACAAAGGAAAACTTGCAAAGCATTCATCGCTTACAGCAAGACGCGTCGCTACCGGCACTTATATTCAGTACGCCAAATCGTTACTTTGCCGCGATTAAGGAGCAAGATACGACCCTCCCTGTGGTGCATGATGACTTACAGCATCATGCTAGCGGATGTTACTCTGCTCACTCTGGTATAAAACGTTGGAATCGCAAGGCTGAAAATTTGTTGCTTGCCGCTGAAAAGTGGTCCGGTATCGCCCGCTATGTGACAGGTCAGCCCTATCCGGTGGATTTTGAACGTGCATGGAAGGATGTACTTTTCAACCAGTTTCATGACATCCTTGCTGGCACGAGCTTGGAGTCGGCCTACGAGGATGCGCGTGACTTTTATGGAGAGGCCATGACGATCGCGTCACGCGGATTAAATTTGGCTGTACAGTCTCTATCCTGGCGCATCGGTATCCCTCAAGAAACCGGTATGAAGCCAATCGTGGTGTTCAATCCTCACGGATTTGCCGTCAAGGCACATGTTGAACTGGAAATGGGTGGATTGCCTGAGCATGCAGTACTGGTGGATCACGACGACCATCACATTTCCTGGCAAACTATACAGTCGCATGCAACCGCAAACGGGCGTAACCGCATTGCCTTTGTGGCTGATCTGCCGTCACTGGGATATCAGGTGTTTCGTTTAAAGCCGGGCTATGAGACTGTAAAAGAAGCAGATCCCAACTGGATTGCATCGGACGTGTCACTTGAAAACCGATGGTTACGCCTTGTATTTAATCCGGAAACTGGCTATATCGAAAGCCTGTTTGACAAAGAACGGGGCGTTGAAGTATTTCGCAGTGCTGGCGCGGTACCCGTTGTGATGGATGATCCATCGGACACGTGGAGCCATGATGTGCTTCAGTTCCAGCATTACGTGGGGCAGTTTCAATCAAGCTCTGTTTCATTGGTGGAACATGGCGATGTGCTCTCTGTGATCCGTGTGAGAAGCAACTATGGACAATCTGTTTTGGTGCAGGATTTTATCATGTATAAGGAACTTAGACACATCGACGTTCGTGTAACGGTCGATTGGCGTGAGCAGTTCAAAATGCTGAAAATCAAATTCCCTGTCAATTTGAACTTCACCACAGGCACCTATGAAATCCCCTATGGGCATATTGTGCGGCAAGTAAACGGTGAAGAAGAGCCGGGACAAGGCTGGATCGATTTGACCGGTATCGCCAATGCCACTGGGGAACTCTATGGCCTCAGTATCTTAAATGATGGAAAGTACAGTTTTGACATGCGTAATAAAGACATAAGTCTTACAGTCTTACGCAGTCCGATCTATGCGCATCACGTGCCGAAGGTTCCAACGCCAGAGGGCCATTACTCGTACATCGATCAAGGTATTCAAAGATTTACCTATTCTCTTCTCGCGCATCCTGGTAGTTGGCAAACGGCTGAAACAGTGCAACGAGCTTTCGTTCTGAATCAACCTCCAATTGCGCTAGTGGAGACCTATCATGAGGGCAATCTTCCGCATATGACGTCCTTTGCATCGGTGAGTGCAGGGAACATCATGATCAGCGCACTGAAAAAGGCTGAGGATAGTGAAGATTTGATCCTTCGTGCCTATGAATCTAGCGGTATAGCGACGACTGCGTCGATTCGTCTATCGCAGTGGAGTCACGAACTTACCGCAACATTTAAACCTTGCGAAATCAAAACATTTTTGATTCCGAAAGATACGGCCCAAAGCGTACGCGAGGTAAACCTGCTGGAATGGGAGTAGAGGGTGGGGAGACAGAAGTGAGAATGGGAATTGTGGCAGACGATGTGACCGGATCTAATGATATCGGCATCATGTTTGCAAAAAAAGGCCACGTTACGACGATCTATGATTTTGACGTATTGAAGCATGATTTGAGTAATGTCTCGCCAATTTCAATCGTTAACACCAACTCACGCCTCGACTCGTCGGAACTGGCTTATGCTAAGGTTAGGCGCAGTACGAGGTGGTTGATGGATGCGGGATTCACACACTTTTTTAATAAAACATGCTCAGTTTTTCGCGGTAATATCGGCCCTGAGTTCGATGCCATGCTTGATGAACTAGACCATGACTTCGCGGTAGTGGTGCTTGGATTTCCTAAAAATGGTCGGCAAACCGTGAACGGTATTCATTATGTCCATGGCAGGAAGTTGGAAGAATCGGAATTCCGAGACGACCCTATCCATCCGATGACAAGGTCAGATCTGGTTGGAATTTTACAATCGCAAACGAAAAGAAGGGTTGCGCTCCTCACCCATGATGTTGTCGTGCAGGGCTCTGATGCTCTGCGCGCACATATGGAAGTGATGAAGGCTAATTGCAATTATCTCATCTTGGATGTCGTCGACCAAGCGGCACTTCAGATCATTGC
This sequence comes from Bacillota bacterium, assembly GCA_021821025.1. Taxonomy (GTDB): domain Bacteria; phylum Bacillota; class Bacilli; order Alicyclobacillales; family SLC66; genus JAKACY01. The sequence goes on from JAKACY010000021.1 coordinate 12,013, forward strand.
GCGGGCGATCGTCCATGAACGGGTTGTGTGTGGGAGTTCTGCTGTAGCTGAAGAACTGGCGCAGCAAGACACTTCGCGGTCGAGTAGGGATTCAGTGTTTGTGCCAACGTCAGCGAACTCAGTGGCACTGGCGGTGGCAGGAAGCTTGACACCACAAACGCGCGTTCAGGTAGAATATGCCCACGAACTTGGACATCCTGTGGTTGAACTGGATACAGTGGCAGCCATGACAAACAAGGATTCATGTGGTATTTATGACCATTTGACTGATTTTTTACTCCAATACCTAAGAAACGGTATATCTCCGATTTTGCATGCTAGTCATGATCCTCAAAAAGTAGTGGAGACGGTCGAAATCGGGCGCCGACTGGGCCTCTCCGCGATTGAAACGGGGCGCTTTGTTTCCGACGCACTGGCACAAGTTGTCCATGAAGTTATGAACAACATCTTACTGGATCGACTTGTTGTATTAGGTGGGGAGACATCCGATGCAGTTTGCAGGCATTTAGGCATCAATACGCTCACCGTTTATAAGGAAATTGAACCGGGTTTACCATCTTCGATCGCGCTTGCGCCACATCCACTTCTTCTAGTATTGAAATCCGGAAGTTTTGGAAGTGTAGACTTCTTAATCAAAGCGTTTGATCATCTCTTGGATAAATCGTAGCCGCGAATGATAAAATCAAAAGATTTCACAACTAGCAAAAAAGACGGAAAATACTATTGTGTTGTGTGGTTTTTTGAACTATAATGCAAACATACCAGATTCGTAATCGATTTCAAATGTTGTTTGTAGTGGTATTTCGACGAATCTGGTACGGAATCTATATTAAATCTTGAAGGGGGCAGTAAGACTTGAAGAAGATCAAGGTGTATTTGGCTGCTGCTTGCGCGATTAGTATGGCCTCGGCCCCGTTTTTCGTAACGGCTGCAAGTGCGCAGGTAAGTGGGCATCGGGATACGGTCTCAGCCAATGGTCGTGAGGTGATTCAATTTTGGAACTTTTGGGGATCACCACAACATCAGCCGATCATTCAGCACATCGTCAATGCATTCAATGCGTCGCAAAACAAGATTTTCGTGCAAAATGACTACCTTCCCTGGGGCGCGATTTGGACGAAAGAATTGGCGACAGTTGCAGCTGGTAATCCGCCAGATGTCGTCATACAAGATATCAACTCTGTCAAGTTTCGTGCGCAGGCCAAGCAGGCGACTAATCTTACACCATTTCTAAAGAAAGACAATATCCTGAAAAAATTTTTTCCGCAACTTGTATCAGCGGCCAGTTATAACGGAAACGTGTACGGGATCCCATACAACACAGATACGCGCTACATGTACTACAATAAGACGCTATTTAAGGCAGCTGGGCTCAATCCGAACAATCCTCCGCAAACATGGGCGCAGCTCGACCATGACGCTTGGGTGATCACAAATCACTTCAAAAAGGATGGTCAGTACTCAGTCATCGGATTCTATCCACTTTGGGGCGGTTTTGGCGCAACTAACTGGATGATCAACGCCGATGGCGGACGGAACTTTATTCAAAATAAAGGACATCAAGTGTTAGTCAACACGCCAGGCAAGCTAGCGGCGCTACAATGGATCGACTCGTACACGCGCAAGTTGGGTCTTAGCACCGTCGAAACATTCCAGTCACAGTTTGGTAGTAATCAACAAGATCCGTTTTTATCTGGAAAAGTTGCGATTTACCCGAACCTTCCAAACTTCTATCAAAATATCGCTGCGTATGCTCCAAAGCTGAATTTCGGTATCGCACCCATGCCGTCGCGAACCGCCACATCAGGGCACTGGAGTTGGGGTGGTGGGTTTGATGCGGAGATTCCTTACGGTTCCAAACATGCAGCGGCGGCCTGGCAATTTATCAAGTTTCTAACCAATGCGCAGTCGCAAGCCTACTGGGCCGAAAACGTGTACGATACTGTCGGAAATCGTCAAGCTATCGAAATCGCCGCGCATGATAAGAAGTTAACGCCGCAGGCGCAGATGGTTTGGAAAGCGACACTTGCCAATCTCAAGTGGACCGTATTGACTCCCCAAGAGCTCTGGGCACCGAACTACATGAACATCATCAATAACCAGATCAATGCTGCTACCAATCTAGAGTTTCCGCCGCAAAAGGCGCTTACTTTCGCACAGCAACAGGTGGAACGCTTAGTTCAACAGACAAGTCATAACGGTTAAGGTTAAACGTTTGGCGCACCTCAGGGCATTCGTGGTGGTGGGTGCGCCCTTCTTTTCATGCCGCTTCGCGGCACCAAACAGCGGCACCAACCAAGGGGAAGATTATACGGCTACGCCGATAATCCGGGATAGAGGGATGTTTCGTGATCAGTTCACTGCCTACAGCGCCCGATATGGCCAAGCGTAAGTTTTGGAACATGCGGCGTATGGAGTGGATTTTTGGATATACGTTTGTGCTACCGTGGATCATCGGTTTCCTGACATTTACTGCGATACCTTTAATATTTTCACTGTTTACAAGTTTTACGAATTACAATATCACTTCACAAATGAACTGGGTGGGACTGCAAAACTACTTCAATATGTTTACGCAGGATCAATTTTATTGGCAGTCATTAGGTAACACTGCCTATTATGTCTTGTTTTCTGTTCCGCTCAACACGTTGGGTGGCATTACGCTGGCAGTAATGTTGAACAAGAGAATTCCGGGTATGCGAGTGTTCCGTACGATTTATTATCTGCCATCAGTATTGTCAGGTGTGGCTGTATACCTTTTGTGGGAAGAACTGCTCAACCCAAGCACAGGATACATCAACGTCATTCTGAGCTGGGTTGGCATTCACGGCCCTGCTTGGTTGTATGACCCTGCCTGGACTAAACCGGCCCTGATCTTGATGCAACTTTGGGGTCTTGGTGGCGGGATGTTGTTGTATTTAAACGCCATGAAGTCGACGCCTGAACAACTCTATGAGGCGGCAGACTTGGACGGAGCATCTGCTTGGCAGAAATTTCTCCATATTACGTTACCTATGATCACGCCAGTTATCTTTTTCGAGATGTCAACAGGACTGATCGGAGCCTTCCAGGTGTTTCAATCCGCTTACGTCATGACGAATAATGGCGGCGGGGGACCTTTAAACTCTCTGCTTTTCTACAATCTTTACATGTGGAATGAGGCTTTCGTGAACTATCAGGTGGGATACGCAAATGCGATGGCGTGGATTTTGTTTATCATCGTGATGATTATCACGCTCGTGAATTTAGGGATATCAAGATACTGGGTACATTATGAGGGGGGAGATTAGGATGGCGCTCAACCCGACGCAAGCTCGTCCAAGGCAAAGAATGACAACCTGGACATCCGAGAAAGTGAAAGATCGCCTATCTAGATTCGTCTTGTTTCTCGTTTTGTCTGCAGGGGCGTTGCTCATCTTATCGCCTGTGTGGTGGATGGTTGCTACCTCTTTAAAGTCTATGGGAGAAATCATGCACTTTCCACCGACGTTTTTCCCGGAACATTGGCAGTGGAGCAATTATATTCAGGCGTGGGAATCGGCTCCATTTACGCAGTATACCCTGAATACCCTGTTCATAACGGCCTTTGTCGTCGTGGGGACGGTCTTGTCGAATTCTTTCATCGCCTATGGATTTGCGAAGCTTCAATTTCCAGGTCGTAACGCGATGTTCGTCCTTTTGCTTGGAACGATGATGATACCAGGTTTTGTAACGATGATTCCGCAATATGTTCTGTTTTCTAAGATTCACTGGGTGGGAACGTATCTCCCACTCATCGTTCCATCATTTTTCGGTAGCCCATTCTTCATTTTCATGTTGCGACAATTCTATCGCACCATCCCGAATGAATTGGTAGAGGCGGCAAAAATAGATGGGGCGTCGCATTTTTATATATGGTCCCGAATCATGGTTCCACTTACTAAGCCGGCTGTACTGACCATTGCAGTGTTTGCGTTTAATGGTGCTTGGAACGACTTTCTCGGTCCGTTACTTTACGTCAATACGCAGAGCATGTACACTCTGCAGATCGGTCTCACACAGTTTCAGGGCCAGGCTCAAACAGATTGGAATTACCTCATGGCGGCGTCCGTGCTCGTGTTATTACCCGCCGTACTTATCTTTTTCTTGTTTCAAAAGTACTTCATTGAAGGCACGAGTTTGACCGGAGCTTCAAAAGGTTAAGCCGGATGATTGCATGGGCATTTCGCAAGAATGTCTATTGAGAGATTGAGAGGAGCTGATGTCTTGAAACCGAATGCCGCAAGAGTAAATCTTTTAAGTCTATCTGCGGTTCTAACGCAAGCGGAAAAATCGCAGTATGCTGTCGGTTCGTTTTCGCCCCGCTATACATCCATGATCCGACCTATTTTAAAGGTGGGGCAGGCCCTTTCGTCTCCAATTATCGTACAGATTTCGGAAAAAGAACTCGTCAGATATCAGATATCCGCGACTGAGTTTGCGGAAAGCTTTTTTCAGGAGTTTGACGATCAAGGAATTACTGTACCGGTTGTGCTGCATTTGGATCATACAAAAAATGTGAGCGTGATCGAAGAGGCGATCGCGGCTGGATTTACATCTGTGATGATCGACGCTTCTGAGCAGCCGATTGATGAAAACATCCGCATTACTAAAGAAGTAGTGGCTATGGCCACAGCACGAAAGGTCAGTGTAGAAGCTGAACTTGGGAAAATTGGAACGACAGATTATATCGAGACAGAGACCGACGAGGAACTGTACACCGATCCCCGAGAGGCTTTGCGCTTTGTGACGGAAACGGATGTGGATGCGCTCGCAGTTTCTGTGGGTACTGCTCACGGAGTGTATGTGGTTAAACAACCTACGATCGATTTTGCACGAATTCGGCAAATCCGCGCGTTAACGCCGGTACACTTGGTCTTGCATGGAGGGTCAGGGATTGAAGTGGCCCTCTTGCACAGAGCGATTATGGGTGGTATCAGTAAGGTGAATATTGCGACAGATTTGGAACTGGCGCTTCTAGGGGCACTTGGACGTAGTGAGAGAATGACAGATTTGGAATGTAGAAAATTGGATGTAGAAGCATTGGAAATTGCTAGAGCGGCAGTTTCACGAGTCGTACACGATAAGATTACGTCATGTCTCGGCAGCGCAGGTCAGGGGTACCCTATCGGATTAAGTTCCTAGAAGGGTTGTAAGATTTATTTATTGAAAGAGGGTGTCTGCCATGATTGCCGCGGCGCGACGAAACAGGATTAAGGAACTTTTACTTGAGGAGAAAAGTGTCCGGGTCACTGACTTGGCCGAGTCTTTCAAGGTGTCCGAAGAAACGATCAGACGGGATCTGAGCGCGTTGGAGCAAGAAGGTGTGGTGAAGAAGAATTACGGTGGAGCAGTGCTGTTGGAGGCGGCCCAAGAAGCCATGGTAGCAGTTCCTCCAGTCCAACAGCGCAAGCTATATCTTTTTGAAGAAAAAGATGCCATCGGCGCGGCGGCTGCAAGTATGGTGTCAGATGGTGATGTGATCATCTTGGATGCGGGTTCTACAACGTGGTGCATCGCACGTCATTTAGCTGATAAACAAATTACTATTGTGACGAACGGCATCACGGTGGCAGAGGAATGCAGTCACGTCGACGATCCATCAGTGCTCCTGATTGGCGGTAAGCTGTTAAAGAAATCGATGAGTTTAGTTGGCCCACAAGCTGAGAGGGAGATTCAGCGTTACAATGCAGACTACGTCTTTGTGGGGACATCGGGAATTTCCATTCAAAAAGGTTTTACGAGCACGGATATCTATGAGGCAGAGATTAAGCGGGCGATGATTTCTACCGGAAAGCGGGCGGTGATCGTAGCGGATCATAGCAAATTTGATCGCCAAGGCCTGGTCTCGTTCAGTTCTCTAGGATCTGTGTACGCTCTTATCACATCGGATCTTGCTGATTCTGAGGTGCTCGATGAAATCCGTCGGCAGGGGGTAAAAGTCATTACGGTCCCTGTCGAGGATTTCATTGTGTCAAAAGTCCAATGAGTACGATGGATGTAGTACATTTGCGCCCAAGCAGTCGTGACGATTATGCATGGTTTGGGGATCCCGTGCCCTTTTATTTCGATGGAACATACCACCTGTTTTATGTGTGGGACCAAGGGCATTTACTGCTTCCACGTGTGTGCCACGCTTGGGGTCACTTCGCCAGCAAAGATCTTGTGCATTGGCAAGAGTATCCACTGGCGATCGAGCCTTTGGAAGAAGCATCGTGCGGCTCAGGGAGCATCGTTTGGCGTGATGGCGTATTTCATGCGTTTTACTTGGGACGTTATTTTACGACGACAGGCATCATGTATGAGACACTCTGTCACGCGCTTAGCACGGACCTTGTAGCGTGGACAAAAGATGCGAACAACCCTATTTCCGCTCCAGATGTGAGGACATATACGGTGCGTGATTGGCGTGATGGATTTCCGATCTGGGACGAGGAGCGTCAACAATATGTGATGTTGGTGACAGCGTCCTTGCGAGATGTCCCGCAGGCCGTTCGTGGATGTATCGCCTTGTTGTCGTCAAAAGATTTAGAGCGGTGGCAGTTAGAAGAACCGTTTTGGGCCCCCTATATCGGAAGTGAAATTGAGTGCCCTGATCTATTTTACTGGAATGGCTGGTGGTATTTGGTCTTTTCAGGGACGTTTGCACATGCGAGCGGCACTTTGTACAGAAGGTCCCGTAGCATGTATGGTCCTTGGGAAACTCCCGCGATAGACACGTTTGATGGGTCACTTTTCTATGCGGGAAAGACAGCTGGAAACGCAGAGCGACGGATGTTGTTTGGCTGGATCGGGACGCGAACTGGGATGAGGGACAATGGTTCTGTACAGTGGGGTGGTCACGGCCTGATTCGAGAATTGCTTCAGGATGAACAGGGGTATCTATGGGTTAAGTATCCAAAGGAGCGCTTGCAGATAGGGCAAGATGTGGCGTTTGGCAATGTTTTGGCCACGAGAGGTGAGTTTTTACAATGCGAAGATTCACTGGAGGTATGTAGCCGTGACGGGCTTAGTTACGCATTGACAGAAGCTCCGTCGAACCTTTTGATCCGATTCACATTCAAATCGTCCGAACACGTCGATCAATTTGGCATCGTGCTTTGCACCGATGAGGGGCTTTCCACTGGTTACTGGGTGGGAATTCGACCGGACGAAAGCCGGATGTTCATCCGACCCATTGGAAAAAATGCGATAGGCGGTGCGCCAACCCTGTCGCGGCCAATCGTTGTTGCACCAGACGATTCGTATAGGCTCACTGTGATCGTAAGCGATTCGATCATCGAGGTTTTTGTGAATGACCGAACATCGCTCGTGGGGCGCTACTACGGAACAGGTGGATGTCATATCGCATGGTTTAGCGAAAATGGTTGCGCCATGTTTTCAAACATCTCGATTCGCGCATTGCCGACGGACGTTTGGTAGAAAGCTAATGTCCGTCTTCTAAGAAGTGGGGAAGGGGATTCGGGTATGGATTGGTATGAAAATGCGGATGGATCCTTGACTCTTCGGGCATCTTCATATACCTTGCGCTTTCTGAAAGATCGGCCCTTCGTGGATGTTTTGGATCGTTATGATGAACTGATCACACAACTTTTCGTGTTTTCGAGCATTCATTCATCGCAGGGGCTGGATGACACAACAATAGCTGATCTTGCATGGCATGTAGAATCGGATGCTGCCTCGCCAACAGGATCAGAGTCCTGCGTGAATTTTACGATCGCCACAAAAAGCAGCATTTGGCAGCACAAGACTTATCGATTTTCTTGTCTGGAGACGCGATTTACGTATGAAATGTCGGTTGAGGGCTCAGGCACTTTGCATGATGTTTGCTATTTTGGAGGCTATTATTCAGCTCATGTGCGGTGGGGATCCGGGTTCTTCGGTTCTGGAGCACGCTTTTCACGTGTGTTTAATCCCGAACCGAGTAC
>JAKACY010000215.1 GCA_021821025.1 Bacillota bacterium
GAAGCTCCTGAAAATGCCGGGTTGAAGGAAATGGAAGATCTGTGGCGTCGCGTAAAACTATCAGAGTACTAAGACCGTGGCTTCCAACCTTATTTATCCCGCATTTCGGCGGCACTCCAACAAACGTAAAGCTAAACAAGAGAACCGTTCGACGCGAGAAACGTTTCTGGACGCAAATTCAATGCGTCCAGACCTCATCCCATGAACCGGTCGTGGATGCTTTGCTATATTCCGTTGCTCGGCTCTCAAAGAAATTTGCGTGCTCTACCGCGTTGAGCATTTCGTCGAGCCAAGGCAAAGGGTTCCTTTTGACGTGGAAAGTCGGATTTAATCCCAATTGTACCAAACGGCGGTCCGCCACAAATCGGATATACTGTTTAACTTGAGCCGCTTCGAGGCCATGCACCGATCCAAATTCAAACGCGAGATCAATGAATGCATCCTCGTGAGCAACAATGGTATTACATGAAGAAGAGAGTTCACGACGCAGATCATCTGTCCAGATTTCTGGATTTTCGGCAACAAAAGTCCGAAACAGCTTGATCACGGACAGGCAGTGCAGAGTCTCGTCGCGCACTGACCATGAAATGATCTGGCCCATTCCCTTCATCTTGTTAAAACGCGGGAAATTCAAAAGAATTGCGAATGAGGCAAAGAGCTGCAAGCCTTCTGTGAACGCGCCAAAAGCTGCGAGCGTCTTGGCAATCTCGTGTTTGCTGTCGACCGAAAATCCCTGCATGTAGTCATACTTGGCCTTCATCTCCTTGTATTTCATAAACGCTGAGTATTCGACCTCAGGCATGCCAACAGTGTCGAGTAAGTGCGAATACGCGGCAATGTGAACCGTCTCGATATTGGAGAAGGCCGAGAGCATCATAAGCACTTCAGTGGGTTTAAAGACCCGTGAATAGTGCTTCATGTAACAGTTGTTCACCTCAACATCTGCTTGGGTAAAAAATCGAAAAATCTGCGTAAGCAGGTTTCGTTCACCAACCGTAAGATTTTTGTGCCAATCCTTGACGTCGTCAGCCAGCGGAACCTCCTCTGGCAACCAATGAACACGTTGTTGTGTCAGCCACGCCTCGTACGCCCACGGGTAGCGGAATGGTTTGTAAACCGGATTCTCCGTGAGGAGGTCGAATGTCACATGGGGTTCCTCGGGGTTAGTGGCCGAAAGACGTATTCTCGAATTATCCATGATCCTTCAGACCTCTCCCTCTTGAGCCATTTACTCTTTCCGAAGTAGTCGCAATATAGGAACGTGCTGCAAGATTCGGCAAGCAGCTTCAGTTCGCCAGTACCCCGACATCACGAGCACGATGATTGGAGCCAAATCAACGGCCCTCACGAGCTTGGCGTTCCTTTTCAACGAATGCGGCCATTCCCTCACGCTGGTCCGGCGTTCCAAAAAGCGAGAGGAATATTGCTCGCTCGTAACTTACGCCTTCCGCGAGTGTCGTTTCATAGGCGCGATTGATGCTCCGCTTGGCAAGAACAGCCGCAATGGACGACATCCCAGAGATAACCTCCCCAAGCCTAAGCGCCTCCAAGATTAAGTCACTCGCCGGCACAATCCGAGCAACAAGATTAGCGCGCTCAGCCTCGGCAGCGTCCATCATGCGTCCGGTCAGGATCATTTCCATTGCTTTGCTTTTACCAATGGCACGCGTCAGCCTTTGGGTCCCGCCAGCGCCCGGGATAATGCCGAGTCGAATCTCCGGTTGGCCGAATACAGCGGTATCGGCCGCAAGAATAATGTCGCACATCATCGCAAGCTCACAGCCGCCCCCAAGCGCATATCCAGCCACGGCCGCGATTACCGGCTTGGTGATCGTCGTGACCACCTCCCAGGTCTTCCCAATAAAGTCGTCCATCGCAGTGTCAGGAAAGCTTCGGCCCTGCAGTTCCTTGATATCGGCGCCAGCGGCAAATGCTCGTTCGTTGCCGGTGACCACGATAGCTCGGATCCGAGGATTCGCATCAAAACTGGTCAGAGCAGTGCCGAGTTCCACCATTAATTGATCACAAAGTGCATTCAGGACCTCAGGGCGGTTCAGACGCACCAGACCAACCCGACCACGAGCCTCCGTCTCGATCATCATATATGACATCCGATTGCCCATCCCGTGGCCATGCAAAACGAGCGTATAATGGATGATAAAGGCGCGCTGATCAAATATTTCACTGCTCTCCCTCCTTAGTGAAGGCTCAAAAAAATTGGACAATCAGTGATACCTTGCTGCGTTTTGAGCCGACGTCGCGAACCACACCGTGCCTTCGTATTAAACGCCCATAACATCACGTTTTGGTCCTGATATGCATTTGTTGACGCGCCTGCTCAGAACAGAATGTTTGCTGTAGGCAATACACTACCCTACGCCATGTTGTCGCCTTCCTGGCCGCCGAGTTGACGCACTGTTAAGGACCTGATGTTGTGATTAGTCTTCCGCCTACATGTTGCACCACTCAATGCACCCGCATTTGTTTTGCGGTCTGTCTCCCGAAATGTGCTTCAACTCGGAAATTTACGCGCCAAATTCTGGCAATGCGAAGCATACGGTTACGGCGAGACCCGGCCGCGCAGCTCCTGCCTTCGCGTCCGCGACACTCAATTTAGCGTTGTGCAATTCAGCAATTGCCGCGGCAAGACGCAAGCCAAGACCGTGACCAGGTGTATGGCGTGCCTTGTCAAGCCGTCCGAATCGGCGCAACGCGTCAGCGCGATACTCCACCGGAATACCTGGACCGTCGCCTTCGATGCGGGCGACAATCGCAGTCCGCTCCTGCCAAACATGAAGCATCGCCGACGCATGGGGTGAAGCATGCTTCATCGCATTCTCAATCAAGTTTGCAAAAAGCTGGTTGAGCAGCGATGCATCGCCGGCAAGTATAAGCCCTTCGTGAATCGAAGCCCGAAAACGGTTCCCTCTTTATTCCGCTACGAGTTCATACGTTTCAGCTACATGCTTAACTAGCTGCGTCAAATTAGTCGGCTCAAATGCCTCCCCCCGCATCCCTGACTCCACCTGAGAGAGACGCAAGATTGCCCCACATAGACTGAGGGCAGACGGCGGAGCAGGTCAACGTTCTTCGATAACTGCTAATTTCTGGCAGCATCTCCTGAATCACGCAATGAAAAACTGAATAATTCCCACTAGAGCCGCAGCCGAAAGCCGGGGAACAGAGATCCCGGTAGCCCTGGGTCTTTTCCAGTTCTTCTACTGAGAATGCTATCGTCAAACGGCTGCGGCATGACAACAGACAGCTGAGTCACGCGGTCAATCCGTTGCTGGCGGTCGTAACCGTACCACAAAGACGGCCCAAGATCGCGAGTGGAGCAGTTTCCGGGCGTGCCAGTACAGCGGGGTCAATGTAGAAAGTCTGCTCAAGCGCGTTGCGTCCGGCAATCGCCGCATGTGGCACTTGATCGGTAAACACAATCCAAGTGCATCCCGATCCAAATTTAACGTCGTCAGCTGGAGTGCCACGCTGCCAATCCAGATCTCGCTTGGCAGCATCATGGAGGAACAACATAATCTCGTCGTAGCGACTACGTCGCCCCTTGGTCAGGCCCAAATGCTCCAGAAGCCATGTTTTCCCGGGATTTGCGCGCGGCAGCAATGGCAAGAACTGCTGGGCATACGCTTCGAAAGTTGGCCCAATTCGCCAACGACGTGGCGCACCGTCAGGGTCGATATTAGTAAATACGCGCAGAATCCGCCGCCCTTGCATAGGGCGACTTGGAAATGCATCGACATGCAGACGCTTATCGTCCTGCCGCCAAGACGTTCTCCGGTCGGCAATTTCCACAGGTCGAAAGCTGGTCCGCGCACAAGATAAGCCCTCGGCGTAAGCCGGGAATAGTCCTGCCACCAGGGTAGTGGCACAACTAGCGAACCGCTTCACCAGGCCAGTCAAGGTCTGCAACTCTGCACCAGCAAGAGAGCTCCCTTTGCATTGATGAGTCACCGGATCAAGGCTGATATTTTTGGCCGAACCATCCAAGCCGGCAGCATAAACGACAGAGGTTTCTGGTTTGGTCAGTAAAAAAGGAAGAGCA
>JAKACY010000216.1 GCA_021821025.1 Bacillota bacterium
AACGAGACGTTGGCGGCATGAACAAAAAGCAACGTCTATTTGTCAGCTCAGTACAGAAGGAATTCACCGCCGAGCGTCGCGCACTGAAAGACTTCGTTCATGGCGATCCGCTGCTGAGCCGTTTCTTTGATGTATTTCTGTTTGAAGACATCCCCGCCGCCGACCACGGGGCCGATGACGTTTATCTCGCAGAAGTTGACCGCTGTGGTGTCTACGTCGCTCTGCTCGGCAATGAGTATGGTTACGAAAACGCCGAAGGAGTTTCGCCGACTGAACGCGAGTTCGCACGCGCCACCGAATATAGGAAAACTCGTCTGATATTCGTCAAGGGCAATGACGATACGGTGCGCCACCCGAAGATGCGAGCCTTGATCCGCAACGCGGGCGATCAGCTGGTGCGGCGACGATTCGAAGATTCCCGAGAACTTGTTGCCGCCCTCAACGCCAGTCTCGTTGGGCATCTGGAAAGCACGGGTGTCATCCAGAATCAGCCTTTCGAAGAGCGACCCTGCTCCGATGCAACGTTGCAAGATATCAGCGCAGAGGCATTGGCCGATTTTGTTCACAAAGCGCGCCATGAGCGACAGTTTCCATTGCCGGCACAAACTCCGGTGGCGGATGTGCTCGTTCATCTCAACATGCTGCACGATGGCCGACCGACCAACGCCGCGGTTCTGCTTTTCGCAACGGATCCGCAACGATTTATTCCAGCCGCGGAAATACGCTGCATGCATTTTCACGGTACGGAAATACAGCGTCCGGTGCCGTTTTATCGCATCTTCAAGGGCAATCTGTTCTCGCAGGTGGAACAAGCGGCGGACTTTGTATTGTCGGTGACCAACCGCGCCGTTGGCACACGCAGTGCGAGCACACAAGCGCCGGTCACCTATGAAATTCCTCCCGACGTAATCCGCGAAGCTATCGTCAATGCCGTCGCGCATCGCGACTACTCGGCAGCCGGCGCGGCGATTCAGGTTTCTGTTTTTGCCGACCGCGTGGAAATCTGGAACCCGGGTGCACTGCCGCCACCGCTGACCCCTGCCGACCTGCGCAAGCCACATCGATCCGTCGCACGTAACCCGCGTCTTTGCGATGTGCTATTCCAGGCGCATTACATTGAAAAATACGGCACAGGCACCTTGATGATGATCGACCAGTGTCTGCGCCACAGTCTGCCCGAGCCGCGTTTTTCTCAAGACGGTCACGAATTCATGGTCACGCTATGGCGCGACTGGCTAACCCCCGAACGCCTCGCCGGGTTTGGCCTGAACGAACGCCAGCGGCGGGCGCTGGAAATGCTGCGCAGCACAGGCCGCATCACCAACACCGAGTACCAGACGACCTTCAGCGTGTCGAAGCGCACCGCTCATCGCGACTTGGCCGAACTCATCGAAAAGGGGCTTGTGGAAATGGTCGGCAGCACAGGCAAAGGAACGTATTACGTGTTGGCCAAAGCGGCCGCACAGGGGCCAAACGGGCCACAAGGGGCCTCAAAGGGGCCAAAGGGGTCGACACGGAAATGACCGACAACAACGAATCCACCGGCGAATTCATTCTCTACCAGATGGAGGATGGCTGCATCCGCATCGAGTCCTGGTTCGAGAACGAAACGATTTGGCTTACTCAGGCCTTGATGGCGGATCTATTCCAGGTAACCGTTCCAACGGTCAATGAGTATTTAAAGGGCATTTATGCTGATGGGGAGTTGCACCCGGAGGCAACTATTAGGAAATTCCGAATCGTTCGCGCGGCAAGCGCTCTTCTGACGAACGGGTATGGCAGCCAACGCAGTCGCGCAATGAATCCATATCGAGCTATCCGGAATTTCCGGAAAGCTCACGCGGCGGCGCCAACACCTGAGGTTACATGGGGCGCGGCGATGGTGAACAAGAACGTGCGTTTCTCGCAACACGGCAGACTCGGCAAAGTGCATCAACTATTCGATAAACTGAACGCGATCATTGAAGAAGTAAATAAGACGTTGGTGGCATGAAGAAACAAACGGAGGACATTTTCGAGCCAGCAGTGCCCGTTGTTCCGCAGGGCTGGGATGTATTGCCCTTTGAGCAGGCCGTAGAAGTGATCTCAGATAAGAGCAAACGAGTAAAGCAAAGCGCTTATCTGCTACTCGGGAAGCTTCCGGTAATTGACCAAGGGCAGGACTTTATCGGCGGTTACACCGACGACGAGGAGATGGCATTTGAAGGAGAGTTGCCCGTCATCCTTTTCGGGGACCACACTCGGTCCATTAAGTATGTCGAGAGACCATTCGCCGTCGGCGCTGAAGGCGTGAAGATACTAAAACCGTCTAGCGGATTTGATCCCAAGTATTTCTATTACCTCCTTCGCTCGCTACAGATTCCAAGCCGCGGCTACAGCCGGCATTTTCAGTTTTTGCGCAAATTTCACTTCCCGCGGGCACCCGAGGGTCAACAAAAACGCATCGTCGCGGAAATCGAAAAACAATTCTCCCGCCTCGACGAAGCCGTCGCCAACCTCAAACGCTACAAAGCCGCCGTCGAAGGCCGCCTCGTCGAAACCGAAGCCGAACTCGCCCGCCGCGAAGGCCGCAGCTACGAAACCGGCGAACAACTCCTGCAACGCATCCTCGAAACCCGCCGCAGCCAGTGGAAAGGCAAGGGCAAATACAAAGAACCCGCCGCGCCCGATACCACCGATCTGCCCGAATTGCCGGAGGGGTGGGTGTGGGCAACGCTTGGCCAATTGGTTTGGTCAGTCAAGGATGGGCCTCATTTCAGCCCTAAATACACAGAGCAGGGCGTTCCCTTTGTTTCGGGGGGCAACATTCGGCCAGAAGGAATCGACTTTTCAACTGCCAAGTTCATATCGCCCGAATTGCACGAGGAGCTTTCCAAAAGATGCAAGCCAGAGTATGGCGATTTGCTTTACACCAAAGGCGGTACGACGGGGATCGCGCGAGTCAACACTGAAAAACGCGAATTCAATGTTTGGGTCCATGTCGCGGTGCTCAAGCTATTGGACGGTGTCGAACCGTTCTATCTCCAGCACGCATTGAGCTCTCCGCATTGTTATCGACAAGCACAAAAGTACACACACGGTGTCGGCAATCAAGACCTTGGTCTTACCCGGATGATTTGGATTACAGTGCCTCTACCATCGAAGGCAGAGCAAAAGCGTATTGTTGCTGAGATTGACCGACGCCAATCTCTGGTTAGTGAGACTGAAGCACAGATCGAAGCAAACCTCATGCGAGCAGACCGGTTTCGTCAAGCGATACTAGGCTCGGCATTTTCGGGGAAATTGACTATCAGCGTTAGGCGCCGTAGTGGATTGGGGACCGATTATGGACTTGGATGAGTACCAGAAGAAAGCGGGTGAGACAGATCAATTTCGTGGGACTACCGCGAAAGGCATCTACATACCGCTCTTTGGACTAATCGGTGAAATTGGATCACTGATCACGAATTTCAAGAAGAGACTACGCGACAAAGAGTCGTTCGAGAATTTCATTCCGCAACTGCGCGAAGAAATGGGAGACGTAATGTGGTATCTCGCGAATCTCGCCACAAAATTCAATCTCTCATTGAACGATGTTGCAGCGTTCAATTTGGATAAGACCCGTGCGCACTGGCCAGACGGTGGATTAACAAAGGAAGGCTATAAGCTCTATGACGAAGGCGCCCCCTTGGCTGAACAACTCCCGCGGCAGTTCTGCATGAAATTTACCGAGGAATCTGTTGGCTCAATGGGTCGTGTCAGAGTAACTGTTTCGGGAGAGCAGGTAGGCGATGATCTGACCGACAACGCCTATGACGACGATGGCTATCGTTATCACGATATTTTCCATTTGGCATATGCATCAGTAATGGGGTGGTCGCCAGTGCTTCGGAGGATGCTTAAGTGCAAGCGCAAGAGCGACCCTACCACTGATATGGTGCAGGATGGCGCACGGGCAGCTTTCACGGAGGAACTTATCGCTATCTATGTCTATTCGTACGCGAGTCGACATAACTATCTAAAGGATGTAACGGAGCTTGACTACGAAGTGCTTAGGACAATACGAAACCTTGTCGC
>JAKACY010000217.1 GCA_021821025.1 Bacillota bacterium
TTGCGCAGTTGTTTCGCCCATTACCAGAAGCTGGTACTGACCCAGGCTACGTTGACGAATGGGAAGATCTGCGTAATCGCGAGCACACAGGCGTGCAACCTTTATGGTCAAGGCTTGTGCGTCGGCGCGCGCGCGAAGCGAAGTGGACAGATATGATCGACCCAAAAGAACGTGTGCGCTACTTATATCGAACCTTGGTCCAGCGGGCTGTTCGAGAAGGTTACAGCTTTAGCATCGCAAAGACACCACACCAAGTCGGTTCCGACATCGCAGCACAAAAGTCCTCGCGAGACAACATACCCGCCCTACGAGAGGACACAGCCGCTTCGCGAAAGAACGCGGCTGCTGAGATCGCGGAGCTATACGAAAAGGTTCGCTACGGTGATTTGCCACCTGACAGTCAACGTCTGGAAACCTTGTACAGACAAACAAGTAGACCTTAGTGGCGCCGATACACCATGAAAGCTACCCTATAACAGTGGACATGGTTGCGAAATCAGCGGTAGTCGAGTATAGTTTGTACGTAACTAAAGTTGCTTCTGTTTAATTAGCGCAGATTGGAGATGTGCAAATTGGCGATCGTGGGTACACTTCGCGGAATGGCCACCACAGATGGTGCTGGAGCTTCCTTGGTTCGAGTCTTTCCATCGTACAACCTTTCATACCTTGACCCGTTTCTCATGTTAGATCATTTTGGCGTTACGCCGCCTGCAGGGTTTCCGGATCATCCGCACCGCGGTTTTGAAATCATCACCTACATGCTTGAAGGCGCATTTCACCATCGGGATAACGCAGGTAATGATACGATCATCCCAACCGATGGTTTACAAAGGGTAACTGCCGGTAGTGGGATCATCCACTCCGAGATGCCGGCGACCGACGGCGTCAACCGCGGTCTGCAGCTCTGGATCAACCTACCTAGAAAGGATAAAAAGGTGGATCCGTCGTACCAGGAGGTAACAAAAGACGACCTGCCTCTGAACGAATTGCAAGGCCTGACGATAAAGACACTGGTCGGCGAACATTCTCCAGTATCCATCCAGCGTCCCATGGTATACTACGATGTAACGCTTACATCTGGTGCGACGTCTGCTTATATCATGACAATCCCGCAAGGATGGCGTGGTTTCGTGTATGTGATCGATGGTGAAGCGAATTTTGGCGGCGCCGCGGGCAGCGCGCAAGACATCTTGCCATTCGAGCCCGAAGCTAAAGAGCTTTCGTTACCCGTGACCACGGACACATCTGTTCGCTTCATATGGGTTGCGGGAGAACCGATCGGCGAACGCCCGCTCTTTCGTGGAAGCTTCGTAGACTAAGCCTAAGTCTGCAAACTTCATTATTGACCACTATGAAGGCCGATTCGGCAAATAATTTGATGCACCGGGCACGGATGAGTCCATGAAGGACAAGATTATTCATATGGCTTTACAGCCGACTTACCCGAGCATCTAACACCAATCATGCAAAACGGTGGAATACGTCTGTACAAGACACCTTCCACCGTTTGCTCGTATCGACATGTTCTTAACACCACTCAGACAAGTGAGCCTTCACAAAGTCATCATCATTTAGATGTGGGTACATCCGGTACACTCGATCGATCTCCTCCAGTTGCCCAGGAGACAGCGTTTCTTCCGGGTTGATACACCAGATGCCCTCAAGGAGTCCCTGCCGACGTAACACTTCGTGAATTCCCGCGATGGATCCTTTAAAATAGTGCTGCGGATCGAAAAATGCAGCATTCGCGTCTGTGATCTCATTTGCAAGCGTCAAGAGCTCTTGAGGCACCAAGCCGGACTTTCTAGCACGCCTCACCTCGTCGAAAATCTCCACGACCCGCTTCGTCCACACCGAAAAATGTCCCAGCAGTCCACCCACCATCTGCTTTTCGACAACCTGCCCGTCTATGGCGAAGCGGTACGGCGAGAGAAGGTCAGCGATGATGTGATCATCATTGCCCGTGTACAGCGTGATCTCATCTCGGCGCGTCGACGAACACACCGCGCGCACCACGTCAAGTGTTTGATAACGGTCAAATGGAGCCATCTTAATCGCCATCACGCCGGGGATCTCAGCTGCTTGCCGCCAAAACTCATAGGAGAGATACCTGCCTCCGACCGCCGGTTGCAGATAAAACCCGAACACAGGCAACACGTCAGCGACGGCTTGGATCCTCTTGAGCAAATACGCTTCATCATAATCCCCTAACCCGCCAGGGCTCACCAGAGCCAAATCATAGCCCAAATCCCGCGCAATATTGGCTTCTCTCACCGCCTGCTCGATCGGGCCTGCCACGCCCGCTAACATCAAAAACGTAGATGGGCTACCCTCACGAACCTGCGCGTTCTCTCCATCTCGGCCCCTCGCGGCCAGCACTTCCTGCACCGTCTGCGCCGCAAGTCGCAACACGGGCTCCAATAACCCCACATCGCGAATCTCAAACTGCGTCGTATGCACACCCACCGCGATGCCGCCCGCCCCGCTCGCCATGTAGTATCGAGTTAAGGCCCGCTGGCGGGAGACATCTAGTTGCCGATTCTCATGCAGCGCCAAAGGATGCGCCGGGATCACGAGACCATCAAACAATGCCACTTTCTTTTCTGGCGTCAGCATCTAGAATCGGCCCTCCCGCTCGCCAAAATGCGTGGGTTTGCGAAGCAATGGCAACCCGTCGGCAATCCATCTTGCGATTAAATCCATCATGTCACCCAGTGTCATGCGCGGATAGCCGAATAGTTGGTGGGAATTTGCCGCGTTGCTAAGTAGCGCGTCTGATGACTCTTCATGGATAAAGTTGGCCTGTTTTCCAAACCGCCTCGCAAATTCCTCTGCAGCAAAGCGCACCGATACCGTCTCAGGCCCGGTCACGTTTAGCACCCGTGGTGGATTGCTGCAGTGAAGCAGGGATCGAAGCGCGCGTTCATTGGCGTCCCCTTGCCAAATGACATTGGCGCTACCCATGGTCAAATCCACTGCGCGCCCCTCCCACACAGCTTGCGCGATATCCACGAGCACACCGTAACGCAGATCAATCGCATAATTCAGGCGAAAATGCAGTACTTCCGTACCGTATTTTCCCGAGAAATAATCGAAGATCCGCTCTCGGCCAAGGCACGACTGTGCATAGTCCCCCACTGGTTGCGGCGTGCTCTCTTCAGTCGATCCACCGTGCACGACAGGTGACAAATGATACACATTACCCGTCGAAAAACTCACTATCCGAGACGCCCTAAACTTCTTGGCCACCTGCCCGGGCAAATAGGTATTCATCGCCCAAGCCATATGGAGGTTATCTGTCGAGCCAAATTTATAGCCTACCATATAGATGACGTTGCGTACGTTCGGAAGGCTTTCCAACTGGTCGTCATCCAGAAGGTCGCACGATAGCGTTCGCACACCGCTCGCTTCAAGGTCTTCGCGGACATCGCCCGACGAAAATCTAGAAACTGCGTACACATCATGCGAAAGCCCGGCTTCATGCATCGCACGCATCGCCAGCTTGGCAATCGTCGGCCCCATTTTTCCGCCAGCACCAAGAATCATGATGTCGCCGTCGATCGCCTTCATATCTTCGTTCAGAGCTGCTGAGGGCGTGGTCAAATACGATTCAAGCTCTTCCACCGATTTCACGCAAATCCCCCGTTCTAGACCCGAGTTGATCTTTATGTCGGGATCCCGTGGTGTGTTCGACTTATAATTCCTACTATTCAGCAGACACAGTATTTCACCTTCTATGGTCTAATTCAATAGCTAGCAGATTACATTTTCCATCCTGGCAAGCAGATAGGATGATATAATCGCACGTGAGCCTAATTTTACAAAAGGAGTACTCTTTTCATGCCCGTTTCAATCGTTTTGCTTGCCATCGCTCTGCTTGTCCTCGCGCTCTATCTCAGCTTCATCCTGCCCACGCAGTGGCTTAAAGTGGAGCGGGTACACGTTGATTTGGGCATCAATCGCAAAATTCTCCAGATCAGCGACATCCACATCGAACACTTGAGAGTCACACCTGATCGCATCAAG
>JAKACY010000218.1:0-2753 GCA_021821025.1 Bacillota bacterium
CCTCTTGGTACGCCTATCATCATCGGGGCCGATTTTGTATAAGCAACAACGCTTAGGACGCAATCGCCGAACGTTTACGATGTATAAGTTTCGCACGATGTATCCTTCGCAGGATGAGGATCACCCAGGCTGGACGGTGCCGCAAGATCCACGGTGCACGACGATCGGGCAATTTTTGCGATCGACGAGTTTAGATGAGTTGCCGCAATTTTTCAATGTGCTTCGTGGCGACATGAGCGTCATAGGGCCACGCCCTGAACAACCCTACTATGTGGAACAATTTCGCGAAGATGTGCCGCGCTATATGATCAAACATCGCGTGCGCCCAGGTATCACAGGCTGGGCGCAAGTCAATGGGTTGCGCGGCGATACGAGCATCAGCGATCGCATCGAATACGATCTGAGGTACATTGAGAATTGGTCCTTATCTTGGGATTTGCGTATCGTTGGGCTCACCATCTGGAAGGGATTTCGGCACAAAAATGCCTATTAGGTAGCGACTGAGGAGGAACTTTTGCGTGTCGGGCGTACAGGTGCAAATCGTAACGTACAACAGCGAAGACTGTATCGACCGATGTCTGGAGTCTGTATTTGCACAAAC
Organism: Bacillota bacterium; assembly: GCA_021821025.1. Lineage (GTDB taxonomy): Bacteria > Bacillota > Bacilli > Alicyclobacillales > SLC66 > JAKACY01. The sequence continues at coordinate 602 of JAKACY010000218.1, forward strand.
CATGCCCATCTCAACGTTCCTAGTGCTAGATAACGCATCGCAAGACGACACGATGGAGCACCTGAAATTATACGCTGATCATATCGAATGTCACCAATTTAAAGACAATCTTGGTTATGCGGCGGCACACAATCGAGGCTTTCAAGAGGCGCTAGCAAACAAAAGGGAGTATGTCATCACATTGAATCCGGACGTGGTGCTCGATAAACATTATATCGAACGCTGTGTGCAAGCAATGAGCGATTCGCAAACGGGTGGGGTGACCGGGAAACTGGTGCGATCGCATGCCTCCGATGAGAATGGGACACCCATCCTCGATAGCACGGGGTTGTCTATGGGTATCCTGTACCATGTGCACGATCGTGGATCAGGACAAGCTGATGTGGGTCAATACGATGATTACGCATCCGTGTGGGGCATCTGCGGTGCGGCAGCGGTCTATCGGGTGAATCTGTTGGCGAAACTGGATGCGTTTGGCGAAGCCTTGGATGCGACATTTTTCGTGTACAAGGAAGATGTGGATTTGTGCTGGCGAGCCAACCGCCTAGGTTGGAGCTTTGTGTATGCGCCCAGGGCACTTGCCTACCATAACCGCGGCTGGCAACGTGGACGAGAACCAGTCTCGCAAAAAGTGTTATCGTATTCTTTGGCAAATCAGTTCGCGCTGCTGATTCGCCATGGTCGTGCTTGGTCACCGATGCTGTGGGCATCTGCAGTGGTTGAAACATTACGACTCATCCTACTCGCCTTAAAATACCCAACGGCGGCAAAGCAAACTGTGCAACGGATGCGCAGCTATTTTCAGCATCATTGGATGGTACGCCGTTCGCTTCAAAGAAGAAGCAAACAGCGTGAGGAGGTGCAACGTGATATCGATTATTATCGTAACGTATAATTCGATCGCGGTACTTCCGAGTTGCTTACGTGCCCTGTCAGCTTCGCAAGGGGCCAATCACTTCGACGTGATCGTCGTCGACAACGCATCGTCTGATGACACTTGTGCGTGGTTGGACACTTTCATCACCGAGGACAGGCATGGCTATGCAAGCATCACCAGCATAAAGCTCGAGGAAAATCGCGGCTTTGCCTACGCAAACAATCGTGGACTGGAGCAAGCTGCGGGCGACCATCTACTCTTGCTTAATCCGGATACAGAAGTTGAACCCACGACCATTTTAAGCATTGCCCGGCTTTTAGACGATGATTCAGGTGTGGGCGTGGCAGGGTGCAGACTCGTTTTGCGCGACGGTCGATTGGATCAAGCCTGCCGCCGATCGTTCCCCACCTTGTGGAACAGCTTCACGCGCATGAGTGGACTTTCCCTACTCTTTCCAAGATCTCAATGGCTTGCATCGTACAATTTAACCTATCTTGATGAATATCAGTCCTATGAGGTCGATTGCATCAGCGGAGCCTTTCTCATGATCCGCAAAATAGTGTATGATACAATTGGTGGCCTAGACGAAGACTTCTTCATGTACGGCGAAGACATCGACTGGTGCTACCGCATCAAAAAGTCCGGATACAGGGTGCTGTACGATGGTACCGTCAGTACGTTGCACCTCAAAGGCGCTAACGGCGGCAAACGCTCGGACGAGTCTTTGCGCAGCTTCTATGACACGATGCTACTGTACTACCAGAAGCATTATGCGGGAAGTAATATTGTAATTATGCAAATAATTATTAAGTCCGTACTGTGGTCACTGTATCAACTTAATCGTGTTAAGAACAAACTCAAGTATACTGGTGAATACTTTCGATGAAGTATCTTCAAAAATGCATTAATGAATAGCTATGATCACTATGAAAGTAATGATAGAGGAGCACACCTTTTTCTACATTATAGTATTGAATGGAGCTGGGACAATTTGTTTTCACGTGTGCGGGAGGTATATGAGTACCGACACATGCTATGGGGTATGATTTTGTCAGAATTAAGAACAAGGTACAGAGGATCAATACTTGGATTCCTTTGGACGTTTGTAAATCCACTATTGACGCTAATCGTTTACACGTTGGTGTTCTCGACGGTAATGAGAATTAATGTTCCCCACTATCCAGTATTTCTGTTTATTGGCTTACTAGCTTGGAACATGTTTTCCATCTCCATTCAGAATGCATCTAGCGTTATTGTCAGGCAGTCGGCGATGGT
>JAKACY010000218.1:2763-3999 GCA_021821025.1 Bacillota bacterium
TGAGATTCTTCCATTGGCCATTGTGGGTGGTGGCCTTCTGAATTTTATATTTTCACTGGTCATTCTTTTTCCGTTTATCATTTTATTGGGGTATCACCCGACTTGGCTTTGGTTTTACTTCCCCCTAATCCTTTTGATGGAAACCATAATAACATGCGGATTTGCATTGTTATTTTCGTCACTGAACGTCTTCTTTCGTGACTTAGAACACATTCTTTCGATTTTTGTGATGGTGTGGTTCTATGTAACGCCTGTTGTTTACCAACTTTCAATGGTACCGATTAAATATGGCCAATTATTCAAACTTAATCCCATGACTGACGTCATTTATTCGTTTCAAGACGTTCTTTACTATAAGAGTGAAATTCATTGGCAACTTTTTGTATATGGATGGGTGTTTTCGATAATCATTCTTGTCCTTGGCTGGTCAGTCTTTCATCATTTAAGTAGGCGCTTTGCTGAGGAGGTGTAGTGAATGCCAGGTGAGGATTGGACAATAAAGGTTGATGATGTATCTAAAACTTTTCGCGTTCACACTGGGAAGAATCAGACTCTCAAGGATAAACTGATCTACGCCGGCAGGTCTAAATACCGTGAATTCACGGCATTGTGTGATGTTAGCCTAACGGTACGAAGAGGGATGACTGTTGGCCTTCTGGGTGTCAATGGATCGGGCAAGAGCACGCTTTTGAAGATAATCTCAAGAATCTTATACCCTGATTCGGGCTCCATTCAAGTGCGTGGAAAAGTTTCCAGTCTCCTAGAGTTGGGAGCAGGCTTCCATCCGGATTTTACAGGAGTAGAAAATATCTTTTTAAATGGTTCATTAATGGGATTATCTAAAAAGGAAATACAATATAAACTGGATGAAATAATAGAATTCTCCGAACTTGGAGATTTTATCTATGAACCCATCCGGAGTTATTCATCGGGGATGTATATGAGACTGGCATTTTCAGTGGCAATTGCTGTGGATCCGGAAATCCTTCTTATAGATGAAATTCTTGCTGTCGGAGATGCGGCGTTTCAGGCAAAATGCATGGACAGAATCAAGCGCCTTCAAGGCCAAAATAAAAGTATAGTGATTGTAACACATGATACTGGAGCAATAGAACGCCTGTGCAACCATGCTGTCTGGCTACACCACTCTCGCATTGCGATGGAGAGTGGTCCTGTCGAATGTGTCCAGAGCTACCTACAAGTTGCTTTTCACGGAGCACATGAAGGCCTAAACGC
>JAKACY010000219.1 GCA_021821025.1 Bacillota bacterium
CGATTCAATATCTCGAAAAAATATTCAGAAAATAAAATCGATAAAAGCCTCTTCAAAACAACTCATACCGTTTGCTATTATACCACAGCTTGGGCGACAGTCGCTTGGTCAATCGGTTAAAACGATAAGGCCGAGGCGAATATGCGTTCGCTTCAGCCTCATTCGTCATAAAGTGCCCACGTGACCAGTTCTCATGAACCACGACAAAACAGGTCAGCTTGCGCCACGACCAAACAGCACGGTGGGAATCGTCTTCAGGATAATCCACCAATCCTTGATATATGACCAATTATCAATATAGCGCAGATCAAGTTCCATCCACTGATCAAAATCCACATGATTTCTTCCACTGATTTGCCATAGGCAGGTCAGACCTGGGCGCACAGACAAACGCCTGCGATGCCATGGCTCATACTGGGCTACTTCCGATGGCAGAGGTGGTCTTGGGCCTACTAGACTCATATGTCCCATGAGTACATTCCAAAGCTGTGGAAGTTCATCCAAACTCGTCTTTCTTAACAATTTGCCGATCGAAGTAACCCGAGGATCGTTGTGAATCTTGAAGACCGGACCGGACATCTCATTCAAATGCATCAGCTTCGCCTTGAGTTCTTCTGCGTTGACTACCATCGTGCGAAACTTTAGACATGGAAACTCTCGGCCTCTGAGGCCGACTCGCTGTTGAATAAACAGGACCGGACCAGGTGACGTGATTTTGATCAACATCACGATGCAAAACATCACAGGTGCGAGCAAGATCAGCGCAACCGCAGAGAAAAAAATATCTGTCAAGCGCTTCAACACGTGAGAAATAGGCGCATAGCGATGTGGGAGCATGCGAATAGCAGATCCGTATGGCATCTGCACCACTTCGCGCGTAGCAGCAAGAAGGAAAAAGTCACCAATCAACAATTCTGCAGGCACACCACGCAACTGACACTCACCTATACACCGCTCAATCGTCTCGCGTGGCAAGGCAGGGTGAATCATCACTAAGTCGATTGGTTCTGACTCTAGGAGTTTTGTCAAAACCATCGAGCTACCCCGGTAAAGAGGTTCTTCAATCAGAGGCTTCTCAGCTAGAACACCAATCACGTCAACTCCTGATCGCCGGACCTCCGACACCAAACTCTTTATCAAATCACGATCCAACCCAGCAGCGACGAGCAATCGCCGCTCAGGCTTTTTAATCATCCTCCACATCAAAATCATTAAATACGACGTCAAGCTGTTTAGTATAAACACAGTAATCGCAAATTCCAGGGTCATCAATCGACTTACTGAATTAAAATGAAACAAATACGCCAATGCCATAGATGTGATAAGGCAAATAACATTTGATTTCAGATATGTATAAAGGTGAAAGCGAAATGGCCGAGTCAATTCCGGCCTATTCTCACGCAGATACGCCGTCCCAGCACCCCACACGGCTAACAACAGGGTCAACGTGATGATGTCGTATAAAGAAGTGGGATTAAACGGTTGGCGCCCCTCCAGCCAACCAAATCCCAAATAAGAGATCCAATACGCAAATGCTAAGACCATCACTTGCAGTGAGTTTTGTATTCGCTCAAGCGCGAGTAAACGTTCCCCCATAAAAACTCCCCCAGCATGCAAAACTATCATCTTAATTAACAAGACTATATATTGGTATAATACATCTGCAATTCTAATTTTGTCCATATCAGATCCTGATGCTTACGGATGCTCATACCATTGCTCTAGACATAAGTGGGACGCGGCTATTTATAGCTGTCCCAGATGCGTTGTGCCGTCCTCACACATTGCGCCGCCTGCTCCGGCATCTGCCACTGTTCTGTCACCTTTTTGAGCGCCAGATCTATCCCTGGTGCGCGCACGACAGGATCATGTGCATCACTTGCAATGCAGTGAATTTTGTGGCTCATCAGCCAACGCTTCGACAAATTCTCACAGATTGGGCCGAACTGCCCCATGATAGATCCTGCGGTCAGTTGCAAGATGGCCCCTTCCTCGATGGCGCGATCCAGCAATTCTTCGTCCCGCTGCGCAGCCAAATTTCTTTCAGGGTGCGCGATCACCACCGTGATGTCACGAATCGCAAATTCATAGATTGCTTCCCAAACATCCTCCGGCCAATCTCTCGTGGGAAGTTCGATTAAAATGTAGTTCGGCTTTTCAGCGCCTCCAAGACCAAGTGCGAGCCCTTGTAAGACCTTTCTAACGATGTCGCTGTGATATCGGATCTCCATTGCCGGACGAACAGTAAGCGGAATCTGCGCATCTATCAGCGCATCATTTAAACGAAAGGTCTCACGCAATATATCCTCTGCGTCCACATGAAGACTTGGCGCAAAGCCGTGCGACGTTGCAAACAGTGACGTGGTGCCGTGCTCTACGAAAAGCCTTGCCATATCCAGCGATACTTCGAGGCTCTTGGCGCCATCATCAACGCCTGGCAAAATGTGCGTGTGAATATCGACAAAATTCGTAGCTACATCCATTGTTTATCCCCCCAACTTCCATCTTTCAAAGGGTAACTGCCCAGCATGTAGCCTTGACAGGCTTATACAGGATCCCCATACTTAAACTATATATGATTTTCCATAGACAAGCGACGTTTTTCATAGTGTGGTGATAAGTGACAAAATTCGCGGGATTAGACAGGACTATCGTAAAAGATGTCGAAGTATGTAAGCTGAGGGATACTGAGCGGGTCGATTCATCACGATCTAGCAATTTAGGTGAAAGAGGGTTTTTATGGAACTCAGGGAGTATTGGAGTATCATTCGGCGGTGGATGTGGATGATTGTCACCATTACGGTGATTGCAACTCTAACCAGCGCTGTGCTGAGCTTATACGTGATTAAACCAACCTACCAAGCGACGACAACGCTTCTTGTCAACCAAAAGTATAGCAGTTCAGCCATGCTTTCAGGTTTATATAACGATGTCATGACTAACGAAGCTTTGGTGCAGACCTATAGCGACATTATGAAAAGCAATTCCATCTTGGACAAAGTCATCTCCGATCTCAACCTGCCTTATACCGCAGCGCAACTGTCAAACATGATCACGGTGGATTCCACCAATCAATCGGAAGTGATAACGCTGTCCGTCACATCCAAGAACATAAACGAGGCGACACAGATCGCCAATAGCCTAGCGAAGACATTTCAACAAAAAGTAGTTCAATTGATGCAAGTGCGAAACGTTCAAGTGGTCGACCCCGCGACGGTGCCCAGCCACCCGGTTCCCGTTAGCCCCAAGAAGAGCCTTAACGTTTCCATCGCGTTTATTTTAGGCCTGATGGTCAGCGTGGGTTTGGCATTTCTCATCGAATACCTTGATGATTCCGTACGCTCTGATGAAGAAGTGGCTCTATTACTTGGCACCGCAGTACTCGGGGTCATCCCGACCATTGAATCCACAACGAAGAAGGTACCGTCCGCAAGTTCTGAGGCACATTCAGTGTCTGCTTAAGATGCGCTAGGTGCGCAGATAGACTCATCAGCATCGACAGTCTTTGGAAGGAGTTGTAGTTTTTGCCGCGCATTGAAAGACACCAAAACCTTGTAGCACAACTTAATCCGAAGTCCAATGTAACGGAGATGTACCGCGTTCTAAGAACGAATCTTGACTTTGCATCGTTGGATATCAATTTAAAGTCTGTGTTGGTTACCAGTTCCCTTCCTGGTGAAGGCAAGACCATAACGACTGCAAATCTGGCCGTGGTTACTGCTCAAAGCGGTAAACGAACTGTATTGGTTGATTGCGACCTTCGCAAACCCATGGCTCATCGAGTATTTCGTTTATCAAACGTCGAGGGACTAACCAGCGTATTGATTCGACAGAGCGACTTGCATCATGCTATCCAAAAGACAGATATTGAAAACCTTGACCTTTTGACCAGTGGTCCTATTCCACCCAACCCTGCTGAGGTCGTAGGCTCTGCTGCCATTCGCGATCTCATCAAAGAGTTAACAGAGCATTATGATGTGGTAATCAT
>JAKACY010000022.1 GCA_021821025.1 Bacillota bacterium
GCTGCGGCGGCGCTGTCTAAAGGACTTCTGGCTCAAGGGCTGCCTTTGTTATTAGTAAAAAAGGTTGCTGGATTGCCTCCGACTGCATCGCTGTTCGCGGCGCTTCTCGGGTACAATCCGCTGCAGAGCATGGTGCCAGCGCAGGCTCTTGCGGCTTTGCCAAAGCATAATGTACTGGAAATCACGGGCCACTCATTTTTCCCGTCCTTGATCGGGACGCCTTTCATGCATGGTCTCGCGATGGCGTTTTATATCTCGATGGGTTTGTCGGTGATCGCGGCGATTGCTTCGTGGATGCGGGGTCAGCACTTTGTGCATGATGATGAGGAGTCGACAATCCAACACGCGGCGTCAGCTGCTGCCTCGGAGTAAGGACAAGTTTGCAGGTCAAAAGGTCTCGCCATCGGCGAGACCTTTTTTTGGGGTACGCCCGACTCAGGAAACATGAAAGGTATACTTGGTGGCAATCATGTGTGATTGTCGAGACACAGAGGCGTGACCCCGGCGATACCCCCATATCGAAACGGCAGGCCTTACCGCCCAAATTCGATCAGAAAGGTCTTAATTTCGTATGGATGAATCGTAAATATGAACGGTGCTGTCGATTTGTCGCCATCGGGCTGTTCAAGCAGATTACAGCACTGCCATGATGCTATAGCAAGGTCACTTATAATCTCTACCTCATGGCGGCCCCCTGCAAATTCATGGAGCCGAATCACAACTTGTTCGCTGTCTTCATGCTGCTTGACTGCATCGATCAAAACATTTTCGCAGGATACGGAGAATAAAGACAAGCTCGACTTTTGCATTGCACCTATAGCCACTTGCAAGGGGCTGTTTAGATCCCAAGCTTCTGGGACGGTGTTCCCTTCACGCCAATCTCCGCTGTGCGGCAACAGCGCATACGTAAACTCATGTTTGCCCTGATCCGCCATGTAGTCGGGGTGAATCGCGGATTTGATCAGGGACAGCCGCAACACGTTGTCTTTTACGTCGTAGCCGTATTTACAGTCATTTAACAGGCTGACCCCGTAACCCGACTCGGATAGATCAGCCCATTGGTGGCCGACGGTCTCAAAGCGCGCTTGATCCCAGCTGGTGTTCCAATGCGTCGGCCTTTTAACGTTGCCAAATTGGATATCAAACGTTGCCTCAGTCGAGCGGATCTGCACTGGAAATGCAACCTTCAACAGTTGCTGGTGCTCATGCCAGTCTACGCTTGTAACAAAGTCGATGCGATGTGAGTGAGTGTACAGGACCATGTCTTGAGAGATCGTCGAGTGCATATAACTCCAAATGAATCGCAGCGTCGCACACACAGGTCCGACTGATATCGTTTCGATACTTTGTAAGTCGCCGACCTCGCGCATCTTCTCCTGATAAAATAGGTCGATGTCCCACGCGTCGTGAGCCAAGGGCTTATCTTCAAAAACTTGCAGTATGTTGGCGCGTGCGCCTTTCGCGATCACTTCGCGGTTTGCGCTGCGATCAAAGATGCGCGTAAGCTGTCCGTGCTCGTTCCATTCGAGTATGTAAAACGGCGTAGACAGGCTGCTTTCACTGACACAAAATGGCGACGTTTGTTCAGATGGCATCAGCTCAAGGGCTGTTACTGGTGGTGTATACGCGATGATCGTCTGATAGCCCATACTTGGTGTCTTGGTTGCAAGGACGTACCATGCATCTCCAATTTTTTGAGTCGGCAAGCGTTCACCATTATCAGACACAAATTCGGTTTGAAAAGGCAGCGAATCTTCAAATGAGAATCCGAGGCTTTCCGGGATCTGCACGATAGCAGATCGCTCAAATGTGCTTGAGTTCAGCACTGTTAATGCTGTGGCAGGATGGGTGTTTCCGGGATTCTCAGATGAAACAGGGTCGCTCGGCAATAGGAGCGTAGCGACGCCTTCTTGCCATACGCCGTCTGCTATCTGCCAAGCTTCGGCGTATTCCTCTTTGCTGTCTTCATACACCTCGTGAATGGACGATCCCGGGATGATGTCGTGAAATTGGTTGCGAAGGATGATCTTCCAACCTTCGTGGAGCCTCTTTTGCCACTGTCTTTCTTGCGTCGAAACGTTTTGCAAAATTAGCGTGTTATGTGTCATCGGGATATTCACCGTGCTGTTGGTAACCGTCGTGTGATTCACGGCGTTTGTGGTGGTCGCTAAGATACTGAGCCACTCTGTCTCACGGTATTTCAGTTCCAACTTGCGATTCATGCGCTTATTGTACGCTTGGCTTGTGTATGTGCCGCGATGGTACTCGAGATAAAGTTCGCCGTCCCATGTGTGCACGTATTGATCCGTTTTGTTAATCGAGTGATTGAGGCGCTCAAAGTACTCATCTGCTCGGCCTGTCTCGACCTGCGGCAGTCCTGGGATGCGGTTTAGTCTTCGCCTCATCTCGAGCATATCGCGCGTCACGCCGCCGCCGCCATCGCCAAATCCATATGACACCAGCAGATCCTTGTTGAGATTCTTATCGCGATAGGCATTCCAAGATCCCGCGACTGTGCTGGCGGTGAGTTGGCCGTTGTATGTATAGAACCAACCGTGCGCCTCCGGTTCCGGTGTCGTGATAAAATGCGCCAAAACTTCACTGCCGTCAATCCCGCGCCAAGTAAACGTATCATGCGGCATGCGGTTGTATTGATTCCAGCTGATCTTGGTCGTCATGAATGTGTGGATATTGGACTTTTTGAGGATTTGCGGTAGGGCCCAACTGTATCCGAATACATCAGGCAGCCATAGATAGGTGCAAGAGGTACCAAACTCGCGCTCAAAAAACCGCGTTCCATATAAAATTTGCCTCACAAGAGACTCACCTGACGACAGGTTGCAGTCGGCCTCAAGCCACATGGCGCCGCCTGCTTCCCATCTTCCCTCTTCCACGCGCTCTTTGATCCTAGCAAAAATATCGGGATAGTCCGACTTGATATAATCATAGAGCTGCGGCTGTGTTTGAAGGAAGATGTATTCAGGGTACAGCTCCATCAGTCGAAGCACGGTAGAAAATGATCGTGCAGATTTTTCTCTCGTATGCTTAAGGCGCCACAGCCATGCTACGTCAATATGTGTGTGACCAACGCAGTGAATGGTCACCGGATGGTGCTTTTCGGCCATATCAAGAAAATGGTTTACTCTTTGCCTAGCTGCTGCTACCGACTTATAAAATCCGTCTGACCCAGGGGTTGCCCAGTCAATTTCATAAAATGCCGCATCCAAACCGGATAAAAGGTCGACTCGATCCGGATTATTTGCGTCGAGATAGTGGATCGTCTGCAAAATGGCCATCGCAGTATAAAATAAGTCATCTGTATCGTTATCAAGCCAGCAGATCTCAGCTGTTTGAAGCTTGTATTCCTGCTCTCTCGGTCGGCCACCGCCTTCAAGTCCTGACCACAGGCGAAATTGTAAAGAAACATCTTGACCGATCCGGTCATGTGGCAAGAAGACTTCCTGATGATTGCTGTCCACGCCTTGAAACGGCTGTCCATCTAGATAGAGCAGGGATTCGAATCCGGAGTTATTGCCACCGCCCGTGCGGCCGAAGTCGAAGCGACCGAGTACGCGTTTATCACTCCATTCGGATGGAATGGACACCTTGGTGGCAAGCCAAGCGTAGAGGTCGCGCCCTTTCCATGTGTCTCCGATATGAAGCGTATCGCTGCCGCGACCAATCGGCGTGTTCGGGCTACGATGGTCTGCGGATGGGGGCTCTGCCGTGAGCGGGTGTGGGCGCGTACCAACTAATCCCTTTTCGTCAATCTCAAAGCTCCAGGTATCAATAGGCTGGCGGTCGCGGTACCGAAACTGCATTAGGTTCTGCACACGCGCTCGTAATTTTTCCTCGGTAAAAAACACTGTGATCGCTCCTAGTAGGTGAGTCTCTTTGAAATGCTAGATAATATCATAATATCACGAAAATTAGCGCGGCGTATCTCCAAGCAGGGGATTATAGTTGCCGGGACGCGCAAGGTCATGATGGTCCGATGGAAAGATCACGATTTATGGAGGAAATTAGAGAAAATATAAGAATGATAGTGCTAATTCGATGTGATGTTCGCTTACACTCCTTCTGCTATTCGTTTTCACTCCTTATAGCGATCTTTGCTATAATTAACCGCCGCGCGGTATGATCATGGTGCAAGATGAAAAGACGAAGGAGTGTTGAAAGATGGCAAGTAAACGGCAAAATAGACGTGGCGTTGTAGCACAGTTTCTTCAATTCCCCGAGGGGTTTACCAGAAGTGGAGCAAGTGAGGAACGCGAATCGATTTTCTTCTTCGGTGGCATGCCTACCATCTACAAGACATCGGCCACTAGCCATCTACCGCGTGAATTTCGCGATATCTGGAATCGGTGAGTGGCATGGTAATCATCGAAATACGCCATACTTTGGATGACGGCTTCGTACGGTATTTAACTTACAAGAGCCCGCATCACTCGATCTGACGACGACGCGGGCCTTCCTCTTTAATTTTTCGTTCTATCATAAAAGGATAATTAGGATGAAAAGTAGTAAACAATCCCCCGCTAGACGATCGAATACCATCAGGGCAAATGTTCTAGAACTCACATACGCGCTTGACGCATCACACTATATTAATATATAATAAAATATTCATACAATAATACCGTCATTACGAAGAACAGTTTCTTTTTAACGCAATGGCGAATGTCCTTCAGTGCGATTGCGCTGCATCGTACCTGTTTGACGTGGGTTCAGTGTAGTATAATTTATTTTTAAGAGATACGTTTAGGAGGTCATGTTTGATGGAATATAGAAGGCTTGGCAAAAGTGGCATTAAGACTTCTGAGATCGCCCTTGGGAGTTGGCTTACATACGGTACCGTCACTGAGAAACAGGCGGCAATTCGCTGCGTGGAGCAGGCGTACGATTTGGGTATCAATCATTTTGACTGCGCCAACGTATACGGCGCAGAACCGCATGCGGCAGAGGTTGTGCTCGCACAAGCCTTGGCTCCTTACAGGCGGGAAAGCTACATCTTGACGACGAAGGCATTTTGGCCTGCGGGTCCTGGGGTGAACGATCGCGGCCTTAGCCGTAAACATATCATCTCAGAGGTGGAAAAGAGCCTAAAATCGCTCAAAGTCGAATATGTGGACATTTTCTATTGCCATCGTTTTGATCCTGACACCGATTTGGAAGAGACTTTGCGTGCGATTGATGATCTTGTCGCGCAGGGCAAAATCCTCTACGCGGGTCTCAGCGAGTGGTCAGCAGATCGTATCGCGGCGGGTGTGCAGCTGCAAAAAGAGCTCGGCTTGCACAAATTCGCGGCCAGCCAACCGATCTACAATATGTTTCAACGGTACATCGAACCTGCGGTCGTTCCGATCTGTGAGCAAGCTGGAATCGGCCAGATCGTATTTTCCCCGCTCGCGCAGGGCGTGCTGACAGGTAAGTATAAAAAGGGTCAAACGGCACCGAGCGGCTCGCGCGCCAGCACAGAGGGTGTGAGCCAATTTATCAAAGGATATTTGAATGATGATGTTTTGGACAAGGTGGAACGCCTCAGCAAAGTGGCCAAGGATCTTGATTTGACTGTGGCACAATTGGCTTTGGCATGGGTTCTGCGATTGTCGGGAGTCAGTGCTGCGCTCATCGGCGCGACAAAGCCCGAGCAAGTGGTGGAAAACGCGAAAGCATCCGGCGTCAAGATTCCGGAGGATGCATTGAAGCAGATCGAAGAGATTTTGGCATAACATTAGCGAATGCTAATGTACAAGGACCACGAGCTTGAATAGCACGAGCAACTGAGAGCGCAACGGGGGAGGAGACGTAATATGCCGCAATCTATGAAACCGTTATCTATTCAACAAGTGCAGATTCAAGACGAGTTTTGGTCTAGTCGGCAAAAACAGGTCCAGGATGTGGTGGTGCCGTACCAATGGGCCGCGCTAAACGATGAAATTCCTGACGCGGAGCCGAGTTACTCGATGTCTAACCTGAAGATTGCAGCAAAAGTGGCAGATGGTCAGTACCATGGCATGATCTTTCAGGATAGCGACTTGTACAAATGGCTGGAAACCGTGGGCTACGTTTTATCGCAGCACCATGACGACTCACACTCGCGCGCGCAGCTTGAGAGCTTGGCGGACAGCGTGATCGACCTACTCGAAAAGGCGCAGTGGCCTGACGGGTACCTCAATACATACTTCACGCTGGTGCGGCCCGAGGATCGGTGGAAAAACCTGCGCGACGAGCACGAACTTTACTGCGCCGGACATCTGATTGAAGCTGCAGTTGCGTACTACGAGGCAACTGGTAAGCGCAAGATCCTCGACATCGTGTGCCGTCTGGCGGATCACATTGGGGCTGTATTTGGCCCCGGACCAGATCGGAAACATGGGTACCCAGGACATCCGGAGTTGGAATTGGCTTTGTTTAAACTGTATCGCACGACGGCCAACAAGGATTATTTACACCTAGCGAAATACTTCATCGACGAAAGGGGTCGGCAGCCGAACTATTACGTGCAAGAGGCGGTAAGTCGAGGCGAAATCGGCGCGTCCGACCGCAATCTCGAATACTGGCAGGCGCACGCACCGCTTTTGGAGCAACACAAGGCCGTAGGGCATGCCGTTCGGGCCATGTACTTATATAGCGGCGCGACCGATGTGGCGACTGAGTATGAAGATGAGGAGATGCTGGCGCACCTGCGGGAGCTTTGGGACAATGTCACGAAAAGGCGCCTTTACGTCACCGGCGGTATCGGATCTTCGGCGCATGATGAGGCGTTCACAGTAGACTACGATCTTCCCAATGATCGTGCGTATACCGAGTCATGCGCCGCCATTGGCTTGATGCTGTGGGCGCATCGCATGCTGCAGGTGACAAAGGATGCACGTTACGCAGATGTCATGGAGAGAGCGCTGTACAACGGAATACTGAGCGGTATTTCACTAGATGGAACGAAGTATTTCTATGTCAACCCGCTTGAGGTGAAGCCTGCGATTGCCAATCACCGCCACGATATGCGTCATATCACCACGGTGCGCCAGCCTTGGTTTGGCTGCGCGTGCTGCCCGCCTAACATCGCGAGGCTGATGAGCTCACTTGGGCAGTATTTATACTCGGTCGATGAGTCGGAACAGGCCCTTTATGTGCACCTGTTCGTCGCCGGGCAGGCCTTTGCTACGGTTGATCAAAATGACGTCGAAATCACGCTAGAGACTGCACAGCCATGGGACGGAGACGTTGCGATCACGGTCAATCAGACTAAGGATTCACCGTGGACGCTTGCGCTCAGGATTCCGGCCTGGTGCAGAGGGAATTTTTCCGTGCTAATCAACGGAAAATATTGGGATTATATGGAAGAGGAACGCGGTTATCTGAAAATCACGCGCCAGTGGCAGGCAGGCGATCAGTTGCAGGTGTCATTTGCGATGGATGTGCAAATCGTGCGCGCGAACCCGCTTCTTCGGGCGGATATCGGAAAAGTGTGCCTGCAGCGCGGACCATTTGTCTACTGTTTGGAGGAAGCCGACAACGGAGCCAATTTGCACACAATCTGCCTATCCAATAGCGGATCGATCGTCAGCGCGTTTGAATCGGGACTGCTCGGTGGTGTCGCGGTTATTACGGCGTCAGGCTGTCGGTTAAACACAGTCAGCGATGATCTATATAGCACAGATTTAGGGCAAAAGATGGATGTGACGCTTCGCGCAATTCCATACTATGCATGGGCGAATCGCGGGGAAGGCGAGATGACCGTGTGGGTGAATGAGGCGTAACTGTGCCTATGCGACGAAATGTGGATCGTAAGTCCGGTACGAGTTGGCGAGGTACGCTGTTTGCCGTCGTCGTGCTACTGTTGCTCGGTTTTGTGTTGGATTTCTTATTAGATCATCCGCTTGGGATTACAAAAGGCGTACCCGTGATTTGGGTACGCGTTTTTCGCGTGGTGATTGTGCTAGCGGTAGGAGGCCTCGCCTCAAGATTACTGGAGCGTAGAATTTTTTCAAGTTGGATTGATCGTCTCCACCCGGAACACGCCACATCGCTGAAGTATTTGACACGACTGCTGTTGTACGTGGCGATTGTGCTGGCGGTGTTAGGTGCGCTTGGCGTAGGGTTGTCGAGCGTCGTATTTGGCGGTGCGTTCGTGACGGTGATCATCGGGCTGGCGGGTCAGCAAGTCTTTGCGAACATCATCGGAGGCATCTGGCTGATTCTCTTTCACCCGTTTCGCATCGGCGACACGATCGGGCTCGTGACCTGGCAGTTTCCTGTATTGATGCCGAGTTTTCCACACGAGGCCATGCGCCCGTCCTATCAGGGCCGGGTGCAGGATATCAACTTGATGTATACGATCATCGAAAATGGCGACGGATTCCCACAGGTGATACCAAACGGCATTTTGGTGCAGGCGTTCATCGAGAATCGCTCGCAAATTCAGTCGCATCACTTACGGATACGCTTTGATGTGTCGTTTGACATCGATCCACAGGAATTTGTTCATTCACTGCGTAGCGCACTGCTCGATCGCTTCGTGGAGTATGCGCAACCCACAGTGCTTGTGGTCGATCTCTACCCTACGGCCTACTCAGTGGTGGTGTTGATCACGACCAATGAGCGCGACGAAGTCGTCCGTAGCCAGGTGCTTGGAGAAGCGATCCGCGTGATGGCTGACATGCGGGGCAAAGGCGGAACAAGCGCGCTGTGAAAGGTCAGTCTAGCTAAAAGAATTATGGTTTCGAATTGTCTTGCGAGTTGATTTTATGAGACTTTGTGGCTTTAACCTGTCACCTTTCGCTCCATCACTTCGTCTAAGTGTTGGTATGAATTGACACTATGGGGGTAGGCGAAGTGACGAGATTAGGACGCAGGGGCAACAGAATTGGCAGCAGGGCAAGGTTTATGGGGATGGCTCTCGGCGCTGCTTTGACAGCGATTGGTGCGCCTGGCATCGGGGCGTCTAGTCCTGCATTTGCCATGGCCTTGCCGCAAAACGCACCGGGGACGGACATTTTACAGCCGGGCACGGTCACGGTGCAGGGGACGGCGTCGGACAGCAATTTTCCGCAGGTGGATGTCGTGTTGGAAAATTATACGATCACGGATACGACAATCGCCAAAGTGTCAAAGGATGCTAACGCTGTGTGGACGTACTTGACCACTCGCTTGCGAAAGCTCGGTGTTCCGACGGGGGATGTATTTTTCTCCCCTGCTAATTACAACTACTCACAGAATCAGAACCAAACGCCGACTGAGATGCGTCAACTCAGCATCGTTGTAGCGAAACAAAGTCAGCTTGGTCAAGTGACGTCGCTCGTCGGGCTTTACTCCCCGGATTTTGTCAGCAATGCCTACATGAACACCCAAGTGGAGGCGTTAAACCCTGCTCCGCTCTTCAAACCCTTATATCAGGCGGCCCTTGCTAATGCGAGAAGTCAAGCCGTGACGCTTGCGGCGCTTGAAGATGAGACTGTGGGCCCGATGTTAAGCGTGTCGACCGTTCCATCACAAGGGTTTGTGCAGACAGTCTCGGGGCCATATCCCACGAGTCCGACAGTGTCAGGCTTGCAACTGACTTCCTATAATTATGGTCAGAGTTTGCCTCAGCCTGAGATCACGGCGCAGCTGTTGGTAACCTTCGCGCTGGTGCCAAAGGCGAAGTAGGGCATGCTAGAGAAATGAGGGAATCAACGGTGCCCTATGACCAATTCCCCGCCGCAAGCCCCTGGCTTTAGCCATGGGGTGAGGCGGGGTTTGTTCTTACGGCATGCCATTACCTGCCGGTCACGGGTTTCCAACCGCGTGGCATGCAACGGATCTGCCAGACGAGTTCATATCTAACTTGGGCCTTTCATCCCAACATATTGCCATGACTAATGGACAACGCGGTGCGAAGGGACAGCCTTCCGTAATGCGAGATTCGGTCTTCACTGGTTCATAACTGGCGGCAATCGTTTTTGACTGTCTCATTCTGGGATTGGGGATTGATGATAGGAGCAGTCTCGTATAAGGGTGAATCGGGTCCCCTAAAATGTCATCCGTTGCTCCCATCTCCACTGTATGACCTTTGTAAAGCACCATCACTTGGTCGGCAAGGAGCTTTGCACTGAGCAGGTCGTGGGTGATGTACAACATGGATTCCACCCGTCGATCTTGCAGCAGGTCATATAAGAGACGAAGCACTTCGGCGCGAATGGAGACGTCGAGCATCGATACGGGCTCATCTGCGATGATAACGTCTGGAGCCGCTGCTAGGGCGCGAGCGATTACGACTCGCTGACGTTGTCCACCGGATAATTCATGTGGGCGTTTATTGAGATAAGAGTTTGCAGGAGTTAGCCGTACTGTTTCAAGAAGTTCACGTACGCGGTCGGAAGCTGTCAATCGGTTTGCGCCAAGAAAGTTGACGACGGGTCGAGTCAGCGTATATTCGATGGTATTAAAGGGATTTAGGGCAGCGTAAGGATCTTGAAACACCATCTGTACACGTTGATTGACTCTCTTGTCAACTCGTACATTTGTCGCGGCCGTCCCTTCCCATTCCATTTTTCCATCCGTTGGTGCTTCGATTCCGGTTAGCATTCGGCCAATCGTCGTTTTGCCACTCCCACTCTCCCCAACCAATGCTAAAACTTGGCCGCGACTCAGTGAAAAGGATACGCGATTGACAGCCGTAACAGGGGGCCTTCCTCTACGGGTGGATCTAAACACTTTGGTTAGCGCCGTTGCCTGCAAGATTGATTCTGTCACGATCCACCTCCTGACCAGTCATGATGCATCTGACCTGTGATGTCCCGATTTTTAGCAATTCAGGTTCACTGCTTGTACAGGCAGATTGCGCGAGATCACACCGTGGTGCAAATGCGCAACCAATTACCGGTTTGCCCAAATCTGGAGGCGTTCCAGGGATTCCCGAGAATGTTTTCGCCGTAGCGCCTGCATCAGGCAACGATCGCAATAATGCCCGCGTATAAGGATGCATGGGTTGATGAAGTAGATTCATGGATTCTTGAGACTCTACAATTTGCCCTGCGTACATGACGATCACCCGATCAGCGAGTTCCAGAACGACTCCCAAATCATGGCTGATAAAGAGGACTGAGAATGCCTGTTGCTGTCTAAGCAGTTTCAAATTCTCGAGGATCTGCCGCTGTACGACCATGTCTAGCGCGGTGGTCGGTTCATCCATGATAATGAGCTGAGGTTTCAGCAACATCGCCATCGCGATTGCGACGCGCTGCTTCATACCTCCAGAAAGTTCGTGAGGATATCTGCGCAGTGCATCTCGTGGTACTCCGACCATATCAAGGACCTCGTAAGAACGCGCCAATATTTCTTTTGAAGACATTCGCGTATGTTGTATCATCACGTCACGAAATTGAAACTCAATGCTCATGACCGGATTGAGGGCGTTCATTCCACTTTGTAAAACGATGGCAACGTCCTGCCAGCGGTGTGGCAGTAAGTCCTCTGTATGCATGTCTGTCCATACAAGGTCGTTGATGATCACACGTCCTTCAACAATCCGAGCTGGCGGTCGCTCTAATCGTGCGATCGCAAATCCTAGTGTTGACTTTCCGCATCCCGACTCGCCCACGAGGCCTACAAACTCATTTTCTTCGATCTGCAGTGAAACGTTGCGCACGGCGCGGGTCGGGTGTGCCTTGCCATATTCCACAGACAAGTTCTCGACTGTAACTAAACTCATTCGTAGTCGCCTCGCAGTCGAGGGTTTGATAACTCGTCAAACCCGAAGTTGATAAAAACAAGCGACATACCAAAACAAGCGATGCAAAGCCCTGGCGCCAAGATCCAGGCCCACTGTCCATTCATCAATGCACCAGCATTTTGTGCCCAGTAAAGCATGGAGCCCCAGGAGACGGCATTGGGATCCCCGAGACCGAGAAATTCCAATCCAACTGCGGTCAAAAGGCCATATAATGATGAGCTTAAGAAACTAGCAATGACTAGCGAAAGCATATTCGGTAAAACTTCGCGTACAAGGATCCGCGGTGCACTGTCACCAGCTAATTTTGCCGCGAGGATGAAGTCACGCGACCTCAGTGTCGCAACCTGTGAGCGCAGTACCCGCGCTCCCCAAGGCCAACTTGTAAATCCGACGATCAGGATGATAAGCCCGATGCCTTTGCCTGGTGCATATGAGGCCAAGACGATTAGAAGCGGAAGTCCGGGAAGCACTAAGAACACATTTGTAATAAAAGACAGAATATCGTCTAGCCATCCTGCTGCATAGCCAGAAGAGATGCCGAGTATGATGGCCAACAGCGTGGCAATGAATCCTACGCCAAAAGCCGTAATGACGGAATCTCCTGTTCCAACGATGAGCTGTGACAGTACATCCTGTCCCGCCTGTGTCGTGCCTAACCAGTGACGGGCTGATGGCGCCGCTGATGTTGCAAAGTTGGTGTCTGCGATAGAATAGGGAGCGAGAAGAGGACCAGTGATCGCAACCAGGATGAAAATGCCGAGAATGATCAGTCCGACCCTCGACTTTTTGTTGCGCCAGAGTGTTTTGAAGATCATGCCCCACATTTCCGACCATGTATGGCGCTTCTCTGCACGGGAGTAAGCATGGATTTCCACAGCGCTCTGAGTCATGCTCAAGATTCCCCTCCTCTGCGAACCCTCGGATCGATCAGCACGTAAAGCAGGTCCGCCACAAAGTTAGCCACGATGACGCATAGGACGATGATGAGGAAGATTCCCTGCATGAGTGGGAAGTCCTCATTGATGACGGCGTTATACATGGCGTAACCGATTCCAGGGTAAGCGAAGACGACTTCTGTAAGCAGTGATCCCGCTACTACAAACCCCAGAGCCATGGCAAATCCGGTGATATTCGGCAGTATGGCGTTTCTTGCGACGTACATTGATGCGATCCAGTGACTTTTTAACCCTTTGGCGCTGGCAAGAAGCACATAGTCTTCGCCGAGGGTGTTGATCATGTTATTTCTCATACCTAAGAGCCATCCGCCCATTGAACTGATGACAATGGTCAGTGCTGGCAGAATTCCGTGGCGGATCACGTCAAGGATAAATGCTCCACTAAAGGTGGGTGTACTGCCGATTTCATAGGCACCAGTCAAAGGGAACCAATTGTGCAAGTAACTGAGAAAATAGACCGCTGCTAGAGCGAACCAAAAGTATGGGAAAGCGTTCGTGAATGCAGAGATACTCGTTACAACTGAATCGGTCATTTTGTTGCGTCGCCATGCTGCCAGAATGCCTAGAGACGTTCCGATGATGAAGCTAAGAACGGTGGAAAGGCCGACCAACCCAAGCGTCCAAGGTAGCGCCTGTGCGATGACGTACGTGACAGAGTAGGGAAACTGCGTGTAGGAGAGTCCAAAGTTGAAATGGACAACCTGGCCGAGATACTGCCAATATTGAGATAGTAGACTCGCGTGGGAAATTCCCAGCATGACCTCGATGGCGTGTAGGGACTGAGGATTGATTTGCTGACCTCTGCCCATAAACTTGGCAATCATAACGGACGCTGGGTTGCCTGGCATGAGCCTTGGGATCAAAAAGTTCAGTGTTATTGCCACCCACAGTGTGCCGAGCAAAAAGAGGGTTCTTCGCAAAAAGTAGCGCACCGACTTCGCCTCCCGTCCTGGTTCAATCGAATCGCTCGCGCCTTCGATCGGGCACGAGCGACTCTTTTTGTGTCGTGCCATATGCTCTACTTGACGGGCTGCAGGTGTGTGAGGACAAGTAGGTAGTCAGGCCACGCAAAATTGCTTGGTGCAGCGTACGGATTCTGTGCTGTGGGCCATCCTGTGTAATGTAAGGTTGTGTACTGATTCCACCAAACACCGAAATCAAGGGGAACCAGCGGCAGTTCTGTTAACATGATCTTTTGCAAACTGACCATATCTGCCTTTTGGATCTTGGGATTTGTCGTAGATGCATATTGCGCCAATAGTTGATCTGTTTTCGGATTGATCCAGCGCTCAAAGTTGCTCGGTGCGATTTTACCGATTGGCGCCGACACCTGGCTGTCAAGGGCCGCATGGTAGATAAACCAAGGCTGCGCACCACCTACACCGACATCAGCCATTTGAAATTGGCCTGTTTGTAGGTTGCTAAATGTAGTCGATACCGATGGTGTCTCAACATGCACGTTGATACCGAGCTTTCCGAGGTCTTGTGCGATAAACTCGCAGTCCTGGATGATGTCGGTCCAGCCCGCGGGAGTTTGCAGTGTAAGTGAGAGCTGTTGGCCATTTTTGCCCAAAAGCTGCCCCTGAGCGTTTTTCTTGAGACCCATCTGTTTTAACAAAATGGCTGCCTTGGTTGGGTCATAATGATAGTTGTAAATGTTGTTGAGGGACGGATTGGTGACACCTGCTTGCATCGCAGGCGGCAACACCGCCTGGTGAGACGGAGCCATATAATCGTATTCGCCTTGTTTCACGATGCGCGTACGGTTGATGGCGTATGCCATCGCTTCTCGAAACTTCAATTGGTTGAATGGCCACTGTTTCAGGTTCATAAACAGGGTCCATGGTGTGCCTAGGGGCTGCCAGGAAAAATAGTGTTGCGGATCCCGTGCGATAAAGGTGCTGTTCTGATTGGGAACGAATTGGCTGCTTGAATCAACCTTGCCTTGCGATATCATCTCGTCCGTGATCGTGTTTGTCGTAAGTGCGATCGACTCGATGGCAGGAATATGTACCTTGTCCCGTTGCCAATAAAGCGGGTTAACGGTGAGTTTATACTCCTGCGGCGTAAATGATCCGACAACGAATGGACCTGTTACCACTGGATTTGGGTCTGTAAATGTGACGGGGTTTGGAACCTTTTCAAACTGAGCGGCGTTCACGATGTGAGTGGTCGCGATATAATACCAGTCTGGCACGTTTACCGTTTTGAAATTGAAGATCACCTGGTCGCCATGAGCAACGACCGATTGCAGTACGGACCATAATGCATTGGAATCCAGCGCAGGGAATTTATGCATCAGGTTAAAGGTGAATGCGACGTCTTTGGCTGTAAATGGGGTACCGTTGCTCCATTTTACGCCAGAGCGCAGGGTGAAGACGAGTTTCTTCGTATTGACCCACTTGTAGCCCGTAGCAAGCCACGGGGTCTGCTTACCATTTAACGAGTTGACCATAAATAAGGGCTCGTACATGTAATTTGCACCGACTAGGTGCGTAGACGAATATGGATTAAAGTTCTCAGTGAGTCCGGGTGATCCGTAGTCGGTTGTGATCACAAGCGGACTGGATCCCATCGTCACGCGTTTTGCATGAGGTAGACTTGTGGCGAAAGAAGATGTGACACTGGCTGCCAAAAATATGGAGGTTGCCAGAGCGGATGCAGCGATCGATCTTGCCTTCATGATGATATAATTCCACCTTTCTATCTATCTAGTGATGTTGCTGAGTCGTAGTCATGGTGCCCAAGCTGTATACCACAAAGATATGTAAGTACATTCTTGAGTAGAATAGAAGATATAGTTTTGGTTCCAAAGATTTTATGGTAATTGGTAGTATAGTAATAAAGATGTCAGGGGGTACAGGGGGCGCACTTGCCTCTGAGTCAAGTGCGGAACTTGACACCGATGTACACTTGCGTCCACACCGATTTTGTCACCCTGCATGAACTATAGGTGTAGCTCGGAAGGGGTGGTAAAAGTGGTCATTAGGAAGTTAACGGCACCTCCAACCAACTTCTTTGTTGGTCTGGGATCACAGCACAAAGTGTCGATCTTTAACCCCACCAAGACGGCGTCCGCACCTGTGCTTCATGCAAATCCGACGAGGACAGCGCATGTGACGATTCGCCCAAACCATTACGTGAAGGTTATCCTTGATGGCAACATGAGGGAGCCAGTCATCATTGTGGGTGCAGCACCGTCTGGTTTGTTCTTCCAACGAACGATCAGGTTGCAGCGTGGGCACACGCTTGTTTTGCAAGCTGCGGGGTTCTCTACGAGATTTAAAGCGCATTGATGCAAGCGTTGGCGGTGACAGAGTAAATTTGCTTTTAGTGTAGAACATCCGCCATCTTCTGGAGATGGCGGATGCTTACGTTTTTACACTTATGTTCATAGTATGCGAGGGCGAGGAACACAGGGTGATCTACTGGGGACGCTGACCGATGACGATCATTTGGCCATTTGTGTTAAACTGCCATCCAACTGGGTTGGTTGCGACCGTATGAAGACAGCGGTCAAATTCTTGTTCGCTTAGGAGCCCGGCGTGAAGGATTTCGGCCCGTGAGGCCTCAAACTTTTTAACGGTCAATTCCAGCGTGATATCGCCTTTTTCGGAATTCGTGAACTGCGACATCGGCGAAATGATGGACGCCACCACGTTCAGCCCGGCTTGGTGGATAAATGATGCCAGTTTTCGTCCCACCAACCGATCTCCTGCCCGGGCGGTTTGCAATTGCGAAAACGCCTGTTTAAGCGTCTGAAACTCTGGAAGATCTTCGGGGTATGAGATTGTCAACTGGTCATCGATATCAATCAAACAGATCATCGCGCCTGGTTTTAGGACGCGGAAGGCCTCTGCCATGGCTTTTCTGGGATCCGTCAGGTGCTGAAACAGGTAGCGCGCCATGATAAAGTCGAATGTTGCATCTGCAAATGGCAGCTGATAGATATTTGCATTCGCATAGTGAATCGTTGATTGCGGCTTTTCATCGGGCAATGCGCGCAACTGCTCTGACAATTCTTGCGCCACTTGCACAGTGGCGCTATCCACGTCGACTGCATCGATCTGCACAGGTTTCATCACGGAAAGATCGAGCGCTAGGGCGCCAAACCCCGTTCCTAGGTCGAGCACTCTCGTGTCCGGCTGAATTGGCAAGACTCGCAGAATGTTGCGCCGTTCCTGGCCCGTATATAAGGTTTGCTCTAGCAGCCATTTTTCGTGAAGGTCTGGATGTTGCTCAAGGTATTGATTGAAGATGGTGTCGATGCTCGAAAATAAGTCTGTAGCCATTTAGTCGCTTCTCCCAGCATAAATTTTGGCCTGTTATACCCATGCCCATTATGCCATAGTTATCTAACCGATGCCGGGTGTGAAGGATTTTCCACGTAGATGTTGTTTATAGTAAACGGCTACTTACCTCAGTGTGCAGCCTAGCGATGAGTTCTTGTACCGGCATGACGCCGATGTCGCCGTGCCTGTACCTTCTCACGCTGACAGCCTGTTGCGCGGCTTCTCTCTCACCGATGATGATCGTAAACGGTATTTTGTTGACCTGTGACTCGCGGATCTTATACCCGATTTTCTCTGAACGACCATCCAATTCAGCGCGCAATCCCGCCTCGCGCAGTGCCTCTAGGACTTCGCTCGCATAAGGTGCAACATGCTCCGCCACTGTGATGACTCTTGCTTGAATCGGGGCCAGCCAGGTAGGAAATGAGCCCGCAAAGTGCTCTGTCAAAATCCCGATGAAGCGATCGATCGAGCCAAAAATGGCCCTATGAATGACGACTGGCCGCTGCCGTCTATTTTGCTGGTCAATGTATTCGAGGTTGAATCGCTCGGGATGCTGAAAATCTAGCTGTACCGTCGCGCACTGCCACATCCTTCCGATGGCGTCGCGAATGTGAAAATCGATCTTTGGGCCATAAAATGCGCCATCACCTGGATTGATCTGGTATTCGATGCCTGAGTGATCGAGTACATTTTGCAGCGCCGTCTCGGCCTGTTGCCATAACGCGTCGGACCCCATGGAATCGTCCGGACGAGTGGACAGTTCTATGCGGTACGAAAATCCAAACACCGAGTAGATCTCTTTGATGAGGTCGAGTACCGCAGTCACCTCGCTCCCGATCTGATCGGGTCGGCAAAAGATGTGCGCATCATCTTGCGTGAAAGAGCGCACCCGCATCATGCCCCCAAGCGCGCCGCTCAGTTCGTGGCGATGCACGTGACCATATTCGGCGATACGAATCGGCAACTCGCGGTATGAATGCGGCTTATTTTTGTAAATCAGCATGTGGCCAGGGCAGTTCATCGGTTTTAATGCGAATTCTTCGCCGTCCACCTTTGTGGTGTACATGTTGTCTTTGTAGTGAGACCAGTGCCCGGACTGCTCCCACAGGCGCTTATTTAAAATAACGGGTGTTTTCACCTCTTCATATCCGCGCGCCATTTGGAGTGAACGCTCAAAATGCTCGAGTTCGTTTCGGATGTGCATGCCATTTTGTAGAAAAATTGGCATGCCTGGCGCATCGTCGGTAAATATGAAGAGTTCTAGCTCACGGCCTATTCGCCGATGGTCACGCTGTTTGGCTTCTTCCAGTAGATGCAGATGCTCTTCAAGTTCAGACTTCTTGGCAAATGCCACCGCATAGATTCGCGTCAATTGCTCTCGGGCAGAGTCCCCGCGCCAATACGCGCCGGCGATCGACTTGAGTTTGAAGGCCTTGATTTTACCCGTCGATGGTAGGTGCGGGCCGCGGCCGAGGTCCACAAATTCCCCTTGTCTGTAGATGCTGAGGATTGCGTCTGACGGCAGGTCCTCGATGATCTCCACTTTGAAGCGATCATTGCGCGCAGCAAATAGGTTGATGGCGTCTGCACGCGATATCTCCTCGCGGATCACGGGGAAGTCCTCTTGTATGATTTTCCGCATTTCGGCTTCGATTGCAGGCAGATCACTCTCGGAAAAGTCATGGTCGGCAAAGTCGTAATAAAAGCCGCTCTCGATGACAGGACCGATAGCAAACTTCGCGTGCGGGAATAATCGGGATACGGCCTGCGCCATAACGTGTGCGCACGTGTGACGCATCACATCGGCACCTTCTGAATCGCTCAAGGTTACAAACTGCACCTGCGCGCCTGGAATTACTTCGCGTGAAAGGTCGAGCAGCGTCCTGTCGGATGTTGCGGATGTTGCGGAGTTAGCGATCGGAGTCGAAGGCCAGGGCCTATCAGCAGCAGGAACCTCAAGCAACTTGACTGCGACGGCTTCGTGGCCCACGCGCTGGCTGATCTGCAGAGCTAACTGTGCATAGGTCGTACCAGCCACCTCTGTCCGCTTTGATCCATCGTGTAGGCGTATGATTACTTCATCTACCATTTTAATCTCCTCCTTGTCGAAATAAAAAAGCATTCTCGTCCCTCCGAAGAGGGACGAGAATGCTTTTCCCGTGGTTCCACCCAATTTTGATGCCGAAAGTGCAAATCCAACCCTGATCCGATCTTGATTGCAGCCTGACTCTGAGTTAAGTCGGTCAGATGTGCCTGGATCGACGCTGCTCGGCGTCCTCATATGCGTATAACGTGCG
>JAKACY010000220.1 GCA_021821025.1 Bacillota bacterium
TAACGCCATAGCTCGCTTCATATGCGTCGCCGGCGATCTGCATGGAAGGAGTCTGCAGTGATGTTACGAAGGGTCGACCAGAGTCCATGCGTGTGGTGGTGATGTTAGCTCCTGGCGGCGTATGCGCTCTGATATGCTGCTCAAGCACCTGGAAGACCTTCTCTGGATCCTGATTGTTTACGAGTCTACAGGTGATCTTAGCGTGCGCTTGGCGAGGTATGACCGTCTTCGTGCCTTCTCCTTGAAAACCACCATACATGCCGTTTATCTCAAGCGTCGGCCGAGCCATGACGCGCTCTAGTGTCGTATACCCAGGTTCGCCCACGAGTTCTGTGATGCCAAGCGATGATTGGTACGCATGATCGTCATGTGGAATCTGATATATCGATGCACGTTCTTCTTTGGATAGCGGTTGCACATCGTCATAAAAACCCTTCACCGCTACTTTGCCTGACGGATCATGAAACGAGCTCACGAGTTCTGCTAATGCGTGCAGGGCGTTGGGTACGGCTCCGCCAAACATCCCTGAATGAAGGTCAGACTTCGCTGTCACAACGTCGATTTGCATCGCACAAAGCCCACGGACACCGTAGCAGATGGCAGGAACATCGGGCGCCAAGATGGAAGTGTCAGAGATAATCAACAGGTCGGCAGCCAGCAAATCTTGGTTTTTTTCGACAAATAACGGCAAATTGCGACTCCCGATCTCTTCTTCGCCTTCGATGCACACCTTGATGTTGACAGGCAAACTGTCTTGTGTCGCTATTAAGGCTTCCAGCGCCTTGATATGCAGGAAAAGTTGTCCTTTGTCGTCAGTCGCCCCGCGCGCATACAGTTTGCCATCGCGGATGGCTGGTTCGAAAGGCGGGGTCTCCCACAATTCGATAGGATCGACAGGCTGAACGTCATAGTGGCCATAGACCAACACTGTCGGTTTGCTGGCGTCGGAACCGAGCTTTGCAAAGACAACCGGATTACCCTCCGTTTCCATCACGCGAACCGTGTCCATGCCACACGCCTGAAGCTTTTGCGCAACATACTGTGCCGCCTTGATCATATCTGGCTTATGTACAGATAACGCACTGACACTTTCGATACGCAACAGCTCGAACAGTTCATCGAGCTGCCTCTCTCTGTTTTCTACAAGGTAATTTTCGATTGCATCCATGTAAAAGGCCTCCTTGTGCGTATTTCTTTTGCAGCCATTATAGTTATAACATACCAAGGGCCAGATGTTTGATCCAAGCGAATACGAGCAGACGTTTAGACTGACACTAGCAACGTTACATGATGAAAAAGGGGGAGTACTTCATGCCGTTATCGGGACACGAAGCGTTCGAGCTCAATGAACTTCTGATGAGTTGCTTTAATTCAATCACCTGCATGGGGGTATTTTCGAACCAGACCAAGGATCCTGAATTAAAAGGCCTGATCCAAAAGCATATGGCCGCGCATATTCAAGACTACAACATCAAGGTGGATTGGGCGACCAAGCAGAGCACGACGCAAAAGTTGAATGTACCTCAACTCGCGGGTCCTACCCAGTCTGGCGCAGCTACTACGCAACCTGTGGCTGTCACGCCTGACCCGAATGCCACAGCGTTTGATGACCGCGCGATCGCAACATCATACCTGCTCACATTAAAGCGTGCGGGTCGAGAATACGCCTGGGCTACGATGGAAGCTTCGCAAATGGAATTGCGCAGCTTCTTGATGGACGCCTTTACGATGGCAGCCAATCATGCTTATGAAGTGTCGCAGTGGATGGCGAAAAAAGGTTACTACCCAGGTGAGACAGCGAGCAGTGCGTATCTGCAGAAATTGGCCCAGACCTATCAACCAGTAAAAGAGATGGCTGCCGTGCACTAGTACGAAGACAGTCCGATCACGGTATATAAGTCCTGAGGCTGCGGGAAAAGGCGGCCTTCGCAATGCGAGGCCGCCTTTTCACAAGTGATTTTCGCTGAGCAAATCTTACTCCGGACGTTCTTCGACACGGATACTCGCCATGCGATCCCCTTGCTTAACGGTATCAATGTACTCTTCGCCCTGCATGATCTGCCCGAACACCGTGTGCTGACCATCAAGGTGCGAGGTGGTTTTTCTGTCGTGCACGATGAAAAACTGTGATCCACCTGTGTCACGCCCCGCATGTGCCATCGACAGCGCACCGCGCTTATGTTGATGTGGGTTGCCATCGACTTCACACTTAATCGTATAACCAGGTCCGCCTGTTCCGTTGCCGACCGGGCATCCCCCTTGTGCCACAAATCCTGGGATTACGCGGTGAAATGCCAGCCCGTCGTAAAATCCAGAGTTTGCGAGCTTTTCAAAGTTTGCCACCGTTCCCGGTGCGTGGTCATCAAACATCTCAAATTCCATCTTGTTTCCGTTTGCCATCTCAATCGTTGCGACTTTCAAGTTCTTATCTCCTCTTGCGTTATTTTTATTACAAACTTCAGTATACACAAATCGGATATTCACTTTCATCTGCTGTATATTTAGTATAATACTTTTTAGATCCTGTACGTGCACAAAGGAGTTCTTATCATGTACCTAAGAAAAGATACACGCCCCGTCAAGGTAGGTAACTTGACGATCGGCGGAAGTGATCAAGTATTGCTACAAAGTATGACAATGACCAAGACCGCAGATGTCAAAGCGACCGTGGCACAGATTCATCGTCTAGAAGAAGCTGGATGTGACTTGGTGCGCGTGACGGTCAATACGCAAGAAGCTGCGAATGCGATTAAAGACATTAAGGCGCAGATTCATATTCCACTTATCGCGGACATTCACTTCGATCACCGCTTGGCGCTCGCCGCCATCGAAAACGGTGTAGATAAGGTTCGTATCAACCCTGGTAACATAGGCAAAAAAGAAAGAGTAGAAGAAGTTGTGAAGGCGTGTAAGGAGCGGGGTGTGCCGATTCGTATCGGAGTAAATGCGGGATCGCTGGAGCGACATATTTTAGAGAAACACGGGTATCCGACGGCGGAGGGCATGCTTGAGAGCGCGTTGCATCACATTCACATCCTTGAAGATCTTAACTTTGAGGATATCATCGTCTCGATGAAGGCGTCTGACGTTCGCCTTGCGATCGAGGCATACCGCTTGGCGGCAGAATCGTTTGCCTATCCGCTGCACCTTGGGATCACAGAGTCTGGCACGCTGTTTAGCGGGACGGTCAAGAGTGCAGCTGGCCTCGGAACGCTTCTGTCGATGGGGATCGGCAACACGATTCGCGTCTCGCTGTCGGCTGATCCAGTGGAGGAGATCAAGGTTGCTCGTGAACTTTTGAAGTCATTTGGCATCATCACGAACGCGGTGACGCTAGTTTCGTGCCCAACTTGCGGTCGGATCGATATCGATCTGATCAGTGTGGCCAATGAGATCGAGGCGTACGTTCAAAATATCAAGGCGCCGATCAAGGTATCAGTGTTAGGTTGTGCTGTGAATGGCCCTGGAGAAGCACGCGAAGCAGATATTGGCATTGCGGGTGCCAGAGGAGAAGGGCTGCTTTTTCGGTACGGCGAAGTCGTTCGCAAGATTCCAGAAAAGGATTTGGTATCCGAGCTGAAAAAAGAAATCGATGCGCTCGCAAAACAGTATCAGGAAACTGGATCGATCCGCTGACAGAGATGTATTACGGCCGACGGCAAGAGTGATGCCGGCGGCCGTTTGTTTAATTTTTCTTGTGCGTCCATTTGCGGTCCTTATTGGATGTTTCGGGAAAATGCTGTCCTCTTGTAAACCGAGTGACACGTGGGTCTTTGACCGAACCTGTATGCTGCGCTTCACTGACTTCGGTGTACATGCCGTCATTCGGGACGCGATCTCCAGGTTCAAATTGTGTCTGTTCGCCCATGGCGCACCTCCTTTAGCTCTTGTGACAAGAGACTCAGTTAGTGTATACAACAGTGGAATCACTATGCGAGATCTGCCTGTCTTACGTGA
>JAKACY010000023.1 GCA_021821025.1 Bacillota bacterium
GCGAGGCAAGCGGGTATTCGTGTCGTGTACATCCCTGCTGCCAACGCGCTTGAAGTCCCTCGAAACACCGGCAGCGTAGATGTGATACCCGTGGAACGCATTGAAGATTTATTTGAAGCCGTAGCTTTTAGAGAAGTGGCGAGCGGGAAAGAGTGATGGCAATGGAGGCGACATTTGATCGGTTACCGCCTCAAAATATCGAAGCAGAGCAGGCAGTTTTAGGTGCAGTTTTCCTCGCACCTGATATTTTGCCGTCGCTCGCTGAGAAGCTGCAAGTAGAGGATTTTTACAGAAACGCGCACCAGTTGATTTTTAGAACGGCTCTTGAGATTTCGGAACATGGTGAGCCGGTCGATATCGTCACTCTGACAGCCAAATTACAGGCACAGGGTAAGCTGGAAGAGGCAGGCGGGGTCGAGTACATGATCGCCCTCTCCCGCGCTGTACCGACTGCAGCCAACGCGGACTATCATGCGCAGATCGTCGCGGACCGGGCCATGCTGCGAAGGATTATCGGCGTCAGTACGGAAATTGCGGCAACTGGTTATGCTGGCACTGAAAACGTGGGGGAATTGCTTGACCAGGCTGAGCGGCGCATCCTAGCATTAGCGCAAAATCGCTCAGAACGAGGATTCACCTCAATTAAAGATGTTTTGATGCAGGCATATGAGAGGATCGAATACCTGTATCATCATAAGGGTGGTCTAACTGGTGTGCCATCAGGTTACGCAGAACTCGACCGCATGACGTCAGGTTTTCAAAAATCGGATTTGATCATTATAGCAGCCCGTCCTTCAGTAGGGAAAACCGCATTTGCGTTGAATATCGCACAAAACGTCGCGGTCCGAGCAAAGCAAACGGCAGCCATCTTTAGTCTTGAAATGTCCAAAGAGCAGCTTGCGCAAAGGATGATTTGCGCCGAGGCTAACATCGATGCACACGTGCTGCGGACAGGTCAGTTAGGTGATGATGATTGGACGAAGCTTACCATGGGCATCGCTTCGTTATCGGAAGCTCCGCTTTTTATCGATGATAGCGCGGCTATCACCCTTGCCGACATGCGTTCCCGTTTGCGCAGATTGAAGTTTGAACATGGGCTGGGGATGGTTTTGATCGATTACTTACAGTTGATTAATGGGCGTGGGCGAGGCGACAACCGCCAGCAGGAAATCTCAGAGATATCACGTAGCTTAAAGTCTTTAGCTCGCGAACTTGACGTGCCGATCATCGCGTTGTCCCAGCTAAGTCGGTCTGTCGAGCAAAGGCAGGATAAACGTCCTATGCTATCGGATATTCGCGAATCTGGAAGCATTGAACAGGATGCGGACGTAGTAGCGTTTTTGTACAGAGATGACTACTATGACCCGGAATCTGAGAAAAAGAATATTGTCGAAGTTATTATTGGAAAACAAAGAAACGGGCCGACTGGCAAAGTAGAACTCGTATTCTTAAAGAACTATAACAAGTTTGTATCCCTAGAAAAGAGCTTACCGTGACCGAAGTAACAAAAGAATCGACACATGAGATACAGGAGTCCCCTGAATCGTTTCAATCACCCTACGTGCCACGTAGACTAGCTCATCCTAAAAAGCCAGTTCGGGTGCGTGATGTAGTAAAAAAAGTGCTCAGTCCATTAACGCCAGTCTCCCGGCAACACGAAGCGGAAGAAAAGACTCGAAAAGCTCCAGTAAAGCCTAGACTGATGCCTAAAACCAGCAGGTACCGTGCCAGGCGGCGAACCAAGCGACTGCGTAGGGCATTAAAATTACGACTCATTAAATGGTCCAAGCGGGTTCTTATTTCGTGGATGGCCGCGCTTGTTTTTGCCGCCATTGTATTTTGGGCTAAGTTCGCGATCGTGTACAATGTCCCTCCCTATATGCAGCAAGGTCCGCTGCATAACGCGCAGGCTTACGTAGTGCTAAAATCATGGTGGTTTGGGCCGCCAAGCTTTAATTTGGCCTCATATCCAATCGCTGATCCACAGGCGCCAATTCAGTCTCTCGTGATGCAGTTGGAGAGGTATCAAGATATCGTCACAAATCCGAATGAAATACTCTTTATTTTGGTAAAGTCTAAATACGAACATTGACCTCCTCTAGGGGTTTTAATGTTCGTATTGTTGTTGACAGAGTGACTGCGTCGTTGCTAAACTCATGTGGGGTTCTCGTAATTGATGAACCTTTAGTCCGTCCCAACAGGGGAGATGCGATTATGACGACAGTGGTGGTAGTTGGAACACAGTGGGGAGACGAGGGGAAGGGCAAGATTACTGACTTCCTTGCGGAACGTTCCTCGATTGTCGCGCGGTATCAAGGCGGTAACAATGCCGGGCATCAGATTCGATTAAATGGAAAAAAGTTCGATCTACACCTGCTTCCGTCTGGTATCTTGTATAAAGATAAAACCTGCATCATCGGCAACGGAGTTGTCGTGGATCCGCGAGCACTGATTCAAGAGATAGATTTAATCAGCAGTGCCAACGGTGCGATGGGAAACCTGCTGATCAGTGATCGGGCCCACGTGGTCATGCCGTATCATATCCGCATTGATGAACTCGAAGAGGACCAGCGCGGTGTTCACCGCATTGGAACGACGAAAAAGGGAATTGGCCCTGCATATATGGACAAGGTTGCTCGAATCGGAATTCGCATGGTGGACCTCGTGCACGAAGGTGAGTTTAGGGCCAAACTGGAACGAAACCTTCTCGAAAAAAATCGCCTATTCGAAAAGTACTATGAGGTCCCAGGGTTTTCAGTCGAGGAGATTATGGCAGAGTATGCGCCTCTAACTGAAAGACTGCGGGCGTACATCACCGATACGTCTTTGTACTTGGATGAGGCTCTAACGGCTGGCGCCGACGTCCTGTTTGAGGGCGCGCAGGCCACGATGTTGGACATGGACCATGGTACGTATCCTTATGTAACAGCCTCACATCCTGTGGCTGGCGGTGCGAGCGTAGGATCAGGCATTGGCCCAGGTCGAATTGAAAAAGTAGTTGGCGTGGTTAAGGCATATACTACACGTGTGGGTGAAGGACCCTTTGTTACAGAATTACACAATGAGCTGGGTGACAGAATTCGGGAAGCGGGTCATGAATACGGCGTTACGACTGGGCGCGCCCGGCGCGTGGGCTGGTTTGACAGCGTCGTGACGAATCATGCGCGTAGGGTCAATGGGCTGAGTGGAATCGCCGTCACCAAATTGGACATCCTAACGGGTATCGACGAACTCAAGATTTGTGTAGCCTATCGCTTCGGTAACCAAGAGATTCAGTCGGTTCCAGCCAGTGTAGCAGATCTAGCCAAGT
Organism: Bacillota bacterium; assembly: GCA_021821025.1. GTDB lineage: Bacteria > Bacillota > Bacilli > Alicyclobacillales > SLC66 > JAKACY01. Next base: position 3,311 of record JAKACY010000023.1, read on the forward strand.
GTGAGCCGGTGTATGAAACGCTCCCTGGATGGAAGGAAGATATAAGCCGGGTCCGTTCACTTGAGGAATTGCCTGATGCAGCCCGCACATATCTGCTTAGAATCACCGAATTGACGGGCTGTCCGCTGTTAATGTTTGGAACTGGCGCAGAGCGCGAACAAATTGTGCAGTTAAAATCCGTATTTTAACTTGCGAAATGTTTCTGCACGTGGTATATTAACCCACGTCCACTTTTTGAGCCATTAGCTCAGTTGGCAGAGCACCTGACTTTTAATCAGGGTGTCCCGCGTTCGAGTCGCGGATGGCTCACCATAAAGCAGATCTTTCCGGCTCGCGATCTGCGTATGAGATCCGGCCATTGCCGGATCCTGATGGCCCCATGGTCAAGCGGTTAAGACACCGCCCTTTCACGGCGGGAACAGGGGTTCGAGTCCCCTTGGGGTCACCATTATATTAGCTTAACACCCAGGCTATCGGGCGATTAGCTCAGCGGGAGAGCACCTGCCTTACAAGCAGGGGGTCGGCGGTTCGAAACCGTCATCGCCCACCACCTTACTTAGACTTGGAGCTGTAGTGTAGCGGCCCATCACGCCTGCCTGTCACGCAGGAGATCGCGGGTTCGAATCCCGTCAGCTCCGCCAGAATGCGGTGATTGCGTCTTCGAGACGTGGTCACCGCATTATTTATTTTAGGACATAGATGCGTTATGATAAGGCTGATAATGAACTAGGTGTTTGATATAGGGGGTTAGTACCTCTTGAGCCACATTCTTGTTGTAGACGATGAAGAATCGATCGCACAGATTTTACGCTTTCAGCTAGAGAAGGCAGGGTATGAAGTCAGCGTTGCAGGCGACGGTGACGAGGCAGTTGCGGCAGCGCAAACAGGGAACTTTGATCTGGTTCTGCTGGACCTGATGTTGCCCAAAAGGGACGGATTTGAAGTGTGCAAAGAGGTCCGCCAGTTCTCGCAAGTCCCGATCATCATATTAACCGCCCGTGACGCTGAGCTCGACAAGGTGCTCGGACTCGAGCTAGGCGCTGATGACTATGTCACTAAGCCGTTTAGCGCGCGCGAGCTGTTAGCGCGTGTGAAGGCGAACTTACGCCGTCAGGCGCCATTAGCTGCTGATGAATCTGATATGCTGAAGAAGGATCGCCTTTCGTTTGAAGGGGATCTGGATATCGACCTCAAGATGGTACAAGTATTTCGACGCGGGCGGGAAATTCCACTGACGCATCGAGAGTTTGAATTGTTGCTATATATGGGCAAACATCCTGGTGTCGTATTTTCCCGTGAGCAGCTTTTACAGGACGTGTGGGGGTATGATTACCTGGGCGATGAACGCACCGTAGATGTGACGATTCGCAGGTTGCGGGAAAAACTCGAGGAGGATGCGAGCAACCCAGACTTCATCCTGACAAGGCGTGGTGCGGGTTACTTCTTTCGCCGTACGCAGGGGTAGTGGTGATGATTCAGACAGTACGGATCAATCGATTTCAAAGCGTTCGCTTCAAAATGATGATCGTATACTTGTTGCTGATTCTTTTTGCCATGGAGCTCGTTGGCGCATACTTTATCCAATCCCTTAATCGCTACTTCGTTGACACCTACTCAAAAACCATTTCCCATGAAGCTCAATTTTTAGCCAATCTGGCCAGTACGCCACTTAGCACCTCTGTGATCGAAGCGCAACAGATTCAGCGTTTCATGCGCCCTTTTTCCGAGCTCGAGGGATCGTCGATCTATATTTTAGACAAGGATGGACACGTGGTCGGGACAACCGCTAATCCCTTTTTGATCGGGCAAAAGAGGGTTGATCCCGAAGTCACGAACGCTCTACTCGGTCTCCAGAGTATCCAAATTGCACTGGATGCGGCTACAAAGGAGCGCCAGCTATACCTCGCAGTTCCCGTGAAGAACAAAGGTCAAATCGTGGGCGCGGTTGAGTTTGTGTCGCCGCTGACTGGAATTTATCAGTCCATATCCCGAATCATCATAATCTTTGCTACGGCAACGCTACTCGCGCTAGGCTTGACGGCAGTACTTGCTGCAGTAATCGCCAGAACGATTACAGGCCCGATCGCAGCAGTCACGCGCACCGCGAGGGCACTTGCTGGAGGGGATTTTGAACAGAAGGTCGCTATCCACTCGAACGATGAGATCGGTGAATTGGCATCTACATTCAACATGCTGGTGCGACGATTGAGGCAGGCCATCGCGAGCACTGAGCGTGAGAAGGGCAGGCTTCAAGCGATCATGTCTACGATGAGAGACGGCGTGATCGCGACTAACACGATTGATGACATATTGCTAAGCAATCCAGCAGCGACGAAATTGCTCAATTGCAGATCCTTGCCGGGTAGGAAATTGGCAGATGTGTTACCAGGTCAGTTTTCTCCTGGGGACGTACAGATCGTAGAAACTCAAAATAGGGTGCTTGCAGTAACGGTCACAGCACTCGGTTCGGACAGAAACTCTGTGACTCCTCACCGTCTGCCTCAACTAGCGAGGGACCAATCTACGGAGAGTGGTCGCGTGCTCGTGATACGCGATGTGACGCAAGAGACCAGGTTAGAGGATGCTCGCAAACGCTTTGTTGCTGATGTGTCCCATGAGCTCAGGACGCCAATCACTGTTTTGAAGAGTTACGTTGAAGCCTTATTGGAGGGTGCGTACGAAGATAAAGTTTTAGCGGTGTCATTTTTACAGGTGATGGATCGCGAGACTGATCGCATGACGCGATTGGTAACAGACCTTTTACAATTATCAAGATTTGATACAGGTAACGAAGTCTTGACGCGCGAACCAGTCCATATTAAGGATTTGATTAACCATCTTGCGGAGCGGTATGCGTTAGTCGCTTTTCAAGCAGAGATACAGTTTATCGTCGACGTTCGTGATGATGCGCAAGTTCAAGTCGACCGCGACCGATTCGAACAGGTTTTAGATAATGTAATTTCCAATTCACTAAAATATACGCCGAAGCGTGGCATCATCGAGGCCAAGGCGGAGTTAGACCATGAGCACCAAGTGGTGCATTTTCGGTTGAGAGATACAGGCTCTGGAATCCCTGAACAGGAGTTGCCACACATTTTTGACCGTTTTTATCGTGTAGATAAGGCGCGCTCTAGGCAACTGGGTGGGACTGGCCTGGGCCTTGCCATCGCACGAGAAATTATCCATGCCCACGGTGGTGAAGTGACTGTGGACAGCAAAGTCGACGAGGGAACGACAGTGGATATCAGCTTACCGTTTTTGTCGCCTAAGGAGGATTCCCGTGAGACGTAGATGGAGGACGCATGATGGGACGCTCTTAAGACGCCTGATCGCAGTGGGCGGCACGATCTTCCTGATCCTGCTCGTAATGATGAGCTTGGTTTGGTCCGCTCTAATCTGGAGTGGAACGCCGTCTGAGGTTTCAGTTGATCGCCCAAGTTTTTACTCGAGCGCATCAAACGGACGCCTGCGCTCGATCGTTGACGTATTTAAACCGCACTCGCTGTGGGTATGGACCTCTGGAAATGAACTCTTTAGGATCGGTGGTGGCAGTAAAACAGCCACAAAGCTGATGTCGCAACTGCAAGCCGCTACTGCGTTATCCCTCACTGGCTATCCATTAGGGCGAAATGCGCCCACGATGCCACCTAGTGGCCAATATCTCGCGTTAAGGTTCGGTGATGGACGTGTCCCCGTAACTTTACTTATGTCGTTGTTCAAGGAAACAAATTGGCATGATTTAGGTGATGTCTCGAGCCTCTTTTTTCTTACATCTACATCAGATCCGTCTCGCTATACTATTACATTTCAGATTGGCAAGACCGTCTTTCGCGCAGCTCTGATTCACGCACCGCGCACCTTGCAATATTTTTTTTCACCAAACGATCAGGCGACGCCGTACGCCCAAATCCCATTCGGAAAACAACAACTTTTTCTCCCTTATTCAAGCGCCGTCATGCGGGTTGAAGAATGGACGCTTTCCCAGGTGGAACCTTCACACATGATCGATTCAATCTTTGCTGATCCCACTATGTTGCAGACGGTGCGTCTCTCAAAACGCCAAATGCTCTATACAGATGGGAGTCGGGGTGTATCCGTGACAAGGACTGCTTACGGCAATGAGATAGATTACGTGACAAATAGTACGCCGTTAAACCACGTACATTTTACAGCAAGAGCCGCGCTCGGCGCTGCGGTGTCCTATGTCAACAATCATGGCGGCTTTTTAGGCGCACAGGTTTTCTCACATGCGAGTGCGCTATCCTCGGGCCGTATGGAGTTTTCCTTTTCCGATATGATTGATGGCTGGAGCCTATTTGGGCCACTGGACCACCTCACGGTAGGGGTTGCAAGCGGTAGTGTGGTATCGATGTCGCGCAGTTTAACGTACCTTGGAAAAGAGATCGAGCAACGTAAACAAAAAATTTTATCTGGCACGCAGTTGATTGAGCGTTTAGGAGAGAATCAAACGAGAAGCATCACCTCAATCAGTCTAGGTTATGGCGAGCGCTTGTTGTCCGACAATCACGTTCAACTCGTTCCGGTATATCAATTGCAACTTCACAATCACACCGTAAAATACGTTTACGCAGCAACCGGTGCACCATTTTCTCTTTCGGGGGTGTAGACTTTGGATTTTGGCAAGGTAAAGGCCCTCTTGATCGCCGTTTTTTTAGGGCTTAACCTATTTTTGGGGTACCAATGGTGGCTGCTTCAAAAAGCGGTGGCAGTTTATTCGCAACCGCTCTCTGACCAATTAGCCAACGTGCAAAGCGAATTGGCAACACACGGTGTGACGCTGAAAGCTCCCGTTCCGGAAAATCAACCTGTTATGCCACAACTTCATGTGAACTACTCTCCCGTTTCGTTGCGAGGGCTGTCATCCGCGCTGTGGCCGCGATCGGTTCGAGTTCAATGGCCAGGTCTATCAGCGCACGTCATCAATTCGCCGTTTGGCAGCATAAGAATAACATCGCCTGGGCAATTTATGGAAAACCTCAACCCGCATTTTGCCGCCAGGCAGGCTAAATTTCCAATGAAGAAGCTTTCCCAAGGTTTGCAAAAGTACCTTATAAAACACGGCTATAATTTTGCTTCTTATCAGCAATTGGCGACTTATCAGAAGGGCAGCCAGACTACAGTGATATACGTTCAGCAGTATAATGGTTATCCGATCTTTAGCGCCAGGCTCACGGCCTATCTATCGCATGGGCAGCTTCAGTCGATCAGACAGACGTCCTTTAATGTGCTTGGTGCAGCGAATCCCCGGCAGGTATCGAGCCCAATCAGCGCACTGCTGTCACTGTCTCAGTACATGGACAAAGCTGATCTAAACGCGGATAATACGATTCAAGATATCCGTTTAGGTTACTATTCCAGTGTGATTTCGGATCATGGTTGGTACTTGGCTCCTGTATGGCGAATCGATACGACATTAGGCGTTTTCTACGTCAACGCAGTTACGGGTGAAGTGGGAGTGGGAGTTGCGTGAATAAGACAACTATGCGTTGCAGTGTTCTTGCCAGCGGCAGTACGGGCAACGCTGTATACGTGGAGGCCGGGGATACGCGTATTTTGGTCGATGCGGGTATAGGTTGGCGACAGCTAGACGGTGCTCTCAAGGGAATATCAGTGGCAGGAGTCGATTTGGACGCTCTGCTCGTAACCCATGAGCATTCGGACCACATCAAAAGCGTAGGCTCGATCGTTAAGAAATGGAAGTTACCCGTATATACATCTGAAGGAACATGGTCACATTTGAGTAAATTATTTTTGGAAGATGACCCTGTATTGCCGCGCACGATTCGGTCCGGCACCCCGTTTTCATTGGGAGAGATCGTAGTAGAGCCGTTCTCGCTGTCGCACGATGCGGAAGAGCCGCTCGGTTTTTGTTTTTACTCTGGAGAAGAAAAAATGGTCCTAGCAACAGACCTCGGATACGTCAGCGATAAGATTAAAAGCATGACCAAGGGTGCCCATACGTACATAATAGAGACAAACCACGACGTGGAGATGTTACGAGCGGGTCCATATCCATGGCATTTGAAGCGCCGCATTTTAGGCGATAAGGGACACCTTTCTAACGGTAGTGCTGCAGAGTATTTGCAGGACGTGATCACGGAGCAAACAGAGCATGTTTATCTGGCCCATTTGAGTGAGCATAACAATCGCCCTGATCTAGCCAGAGAGACTCTATCACAAGCACTATCGTCTCATCAGTATCCATTTTACGAACGAGTATCGTTGCATCATACGAGCCCTAAACAGGCGACTGAACTGCGCAGTGTGCGGGAAGCTCAATAACACTTGTGGGACTCGCATTAGTCACAAAATTAAGGAGGAATAACAATGGGCTACTACGATGACGGACAGTTTCGCAGCACGAAGCGACGGGACCCCGGATCTGGATCTGGATCATTTGTCAAATGGGTAGGGGTTGCAGTGGTGGCCGCCGTGGTTGGATCCGGCGCAACATTGGCGGCGGTCCCGGTGATGATGCAAAACGGTATCCTGCCTTCCCCGGCCGCAACTGACGCAAACTTGGCTAGTACCAGTTACAAGCCAACTCAGCAGGTTAATCTCACGTTAAGTGACGCGGTTGTACAGGCCGTTAAAAAAGTGACGCCATCCGTTGTCGGCGTCATCAATTTTCAAATGGTACAGGGGGGATTCGGCCAATCCGGGACGCTTCAGGAGATTGGCGTCGGATCTGGCGTCATCTTCGACCCGCGCGGTTATATCATCACCAATAACCACGTGGTGGAAGGCGCTAGTAAAGTTGAAGTTGTCATGCGCAATAAAAAGCATGTCTACGCCACGGTAGTGGGTAGCGACCCGTATACAGACCTAGCGGTGTTAAAAATCCCCTCTAGCCTGGTGCAGCCGCAGGATGTGGCGCAGTTTGGAGATTCAGCGACCTTACAAGCCGGTGAACCTGCGATCGCCATCGGGAACCCTGCCGGGCTTGATTTTTCAGACAGTGTAACAACGGGTGTGATCAGTGCGACGCAGCGCACTATGCCTGTACAAGATGAACAGACTGGACAGGTGTTAGGGCAGGAGACGGTGCTTCAGACCGATGCAGCGATCAATCCAGGAAATAGCGGTGGACCCTTATGCAACATCCTGGGTCAGGTGGTTGGTATCAACAGTTCGAAGATCGTCGCAAAAGGCTTTGAAGGGATGGGGTTTGCGATCCCGATCAACGAGGTACGAAAAATCGCCCAAGAGATCCTCTTAACAGGCCATGCACTACATCCGGCACTAGGCATCGAAGGGGATTCGCTTTCCAACATCCCTCAAGAATATCAGCCGAATATTCCAGTGAATTACGGCGTCTGGGTTTACAAGGTGACATCGCAGTCCGCTAAGGCAGCTGGGCTTGAGCATGGAGATGTTATCGTCTCCTTGGATGGGACCAAAGTGACAGGTATTACTGTGTTGCGCACCATGCTGCTGCAAAGCTACGTACCCGGGCAAACCGTGACCATCACAGCCTATCGTGGTCAACAAAAGCTGACCTTCCGGGTCAAGCTAGGTGAATTGTCGCCTACGGTACCACAGTCCGGCAGTTCCTCAAGTGGTGGGGGCAGTATTACGATTCCCGACCCGTTTGCTGGCGGCGGTAGTGGGTCTGGCAGTTCTGGGGGATTTCCGTTCCCATGAAACTCGTTATTATAGCCGTCGGGCGTCTAAAAGAATCATTTTGGCGCGAGGCAGCAGAAGAATATAAGAAGCGAATTTCGCCGCACGCGTCTTGCGTGATCGAAGAGGTTACGGATGAACCGGACATTGGACCTAGTCACATAGTCAAACAAGTTGAGGCTAAGAGAATCGTCACCAAATTAAAAGATCGAGATTATATTGTTGCACTCGATGTGGCCGGTAGGCGCATGTCCACGGAAGCATTTGCAGATCACGTAAAGGGCGTTCAGGCCGAGGGTTATGGACGCTATGTATTTATCATCGGGGGCTCTGTTGGGCTTGATGATAGTGTTTTACATCGGGCTGATCTACGTCTCAGCTTTTCTGATTTCACATTTCCGCATCAGTTGATGCGCGTGATTTTGCTCGAACAGTTGTACCGTGCTTTCAGGATACATACGGGTGCTCCATATCATAAGTGAGATCATGTGCTCCAATGATGGATAATAGAGGGAGGATGTGTGATTGGTGGCAAATCGCGAAGAGTTGTTGCAGTCCTTTCGTACTTATGTAAAAAAGATGCAGGATTATCAAAGTGCACTAGCACTCTTAGGCTGGGATGCTCGCACGCATATGCCAAAAAGAGGCGTGGAAGGTCGGGCATCAGCAATAGGCACACTATCTGCAGAGCTGTTCACTCAAAAAACTTCGGATAAAATGGCCTCTTTTCTAGAAGAACTATCGCTTGTCGCAGATTCGCTCGATCAAACGACGAGGCGGATGTATGAAGAATGTAAAAAGCAGTATGATCGCCAGGTTTTAATCCCTGCTGATCGTTATGAAGCGATGACAGTTCTGGTATCTCAATCTGAGTCCGTTTGGCAAGAGGCAAGAAAGACATCCAACTTTACTCTATTTCAACCATATCTACAAAAGATTGTAGATATGAAAAGGGAATTTATCGGCTATTGGGGCTATGAAGATCACCCGTACAATGCCCTCTTGGCTGACTTTGAGCCTGGTGTCACAGTCGCTATGTTAGATGATGTATTTGCCGGGTTGCGAGCCCCGACAGTCAACCTCTTGCGACGCATCGAAGCTGCTCAGCAACCTGATGACACCTTTTTGAGCCGGCACTATGATCCAGAGAAGCAGCGGAAATTCTCCCTGTTTATTTTAAAAGAAATGGGATATGACTTTGACGCGGGTTGTCTTGATGAAACTGCTCACCCTTTTGAAACGTCAATCGCCCCTGGAGATATACGGGTCACGACGCACTTTTTCCCGAATTTCCTAAATGCGGCTTTGTTTGGAACGATCCATGAAGGTGGACATGCCCTTTATGAGCAGAATATTGCTGCTGACCTGATCGGAACAAACCTGCACTCGGGCACATCGATGGGCATTCATGAATCGCAGTCGCGATTCTGGGAGAATGTGATCGGGCGCAGCTACGAGTTTTGGCAGAGGTACTATGGTGATTTAAAAAATATGTTTCCAAGCGAATTGTCAGACGTCAGTCTCGATCATTTTTATGCTGCGATTAATGCGGTCAAGCCTTCGCTGATTCGCATTGAGGCGGACGAACTGACCTACAACCTACACATCATGCTGCGTTATGAAATTGAGAAGGGGTTAATCGCGGGGGATTTACAGGTGAAGGATTTGCCTGAGATATGGAATGCCAAGATGAAAGACTACCTTGGGGTCATGCCTGATTCTGATGCAAATGGTGTTCTGCAGGACATTCATTGGGCCGGCGGAGACTTCGGCTACTTCCCGTCGTACTCTTTAGGCAATATTTATGCAGCGCAGATCACGCGCGCTTTGGAAAAGGATATTCCGAATTACCGTGAACATGTGACAAGTGGGAATCTCTCGGAGATCAGGAACTGGCTTGTTCGTCACATTTACCAATATGGCAGCCTGCTGACTCCTGGCGAAGTGCTGCAGAGCGTGACCGGGGAATCCGCGAATTCGGAGTACATCCTCGACTACTTTGAAAAGAAATTCGTTCCGCTGTACAAACTGTAGGCCTTTCATCCAGAGACAAAAGGAGCAAACGTTTCAGCGATTACGAGATGGCCTTTCGCATTGGGGTGGACAGGATACGCAATACCCAGTGTGCCTGATTGCCCAACGATACCTGTACTGTATCCATGAATGAGTTCGGACTGATTTCCCTCAAATGCTGCATGAATTGGAGCAATTGGAATATGAAGTGCTTGAGCGGCAGGTTCGATCACGAGTTGGTTATAAAGAGCGATCACTTCTGAGGCCAATGTAGTGAACGGATATGGATTATAGATTGTGCCCATGACTACAGAAGCGCGTGAAGCGCGTCGAATCTCTGTAGCAAGACGCATATAGTCCCTGCTGCTCTTTTTCGCCAACTCCTTAACAGAGCTAGGATCACCAGTGATCAAAGATGGGACGGCCGCGATGATGTCGTCGCCTCCTATCAGAACGCACACCGTGGAAGCCTGTTGAACACCTGCTAGCCATGCATCATTAAAAGCTAGTGCGCTCGCCAACTGTCCAGATGTCATCCCAGGCACTCCGAAATTCCAGTAAATTATTCTCTTTCCGTTTTGTCGTGCTGTGATCTTAGCCAGCCGAGGTACAAAACCGTATTGGGGTACAGTGCCATACCCAGCGGCGATTGAGTCCCCGAGCACGGTCAAGTAGGCCATGTTATACCCTCTCCTTGAAGATGCGTGAATTCTATGCTAAAAGTATGCGCTGGTTACCGGTAGTGCAAGGGCTGGTGCCGGAGGCTAGCGCAGAGGGCTTGAAATATGGGCCACTATACTACACAGATTGTGAGTCTTTCCCATATACTACACCGTGACTCGAAAATCGTTCCTGAGATAACACTTCATCGCTCGCGCCTGCTGCACAGGCGAGTTTTCGGCTAGATAAGTTAGGGGGAAGACTGGTGGCTAAGAACAAAGCGCCTCGTACAGCACCACAAAAGCGGGCAGTGACAAAACCTCGCAAGGCACAGGAGGCTAATGTTTCTGCCCAGGATGTGCAGCCCACTACCGCTGGCCCATCCGGTACTGCTCTTGACACGTTGAAAGAGAACATGAAGCGCATCGATAAAGGCAACCTGTTCGATGCATTGAAACGCGTGAAGGACATGAAGTCCGATGAGTGGCGCGATCCGAGCGCTGTGAGAGAACTAACGCAAAACATCGCACAGGATATCGGGATCAAGGTCGATCCAAAGCGAATCGACGCTTTCATGAACGCATTCAACGATGTTACGAAAAACGCCGGTGACAAGGGACCGAGCGTGAATGTCGAAGAAATTGCAAAGAAATATGGTGGCGAACACGTTGACGATAAGACCATCAAGGAGATTAGAAAATTCGTCAAATAAGTGCCGCATCAGGGAATGAGAGCATCAAAAGACCGCAAGGTCTTTTTTTATTGGCACAAAAAAACCACGCACGGCCGCGTGGTCGTCACTATGCTATTGCTACATCGTGTATGGGCCAGGGGGAAGCCTGTTTCCATCCACTGGAAGTGCTGGAGGTGCTGGAAGTGCTGGAGGTGCAAGAGCAGCCTGTGGTTGTGAGGGTTGAGAAATCGTCTGCGCCGCGCTGGGCGCTTCTTGGCTACCGCCACTACCCATGCGCTTAAAAATGCCGGCACCGAGCGGTGAATTCATCAAGGCCATAAGGATACTGGTAAAATCATCTGTATTGAGGTTCTTTCCTTTAGACTCAGCTAACTTCTTTAGGACACCAGATTCATTTAACGAGTTGCCTGCCACAAACAGTGTATCAAGCAGCGTGTCCGCTTGCTGCACATACTTTATGCATTGCTTGCAAAAATTGCGCAGCGTCGAGATGGTGCCCATGGAGTCTTCAAACGTTTTTGGCGTCAAAACCTTCCCCAGGCGTCCGATGTCTTGTTCGGACGGCCCCTTCGTATCTTTTGCCTTAGAAGTACGACGAATGCGTTTTTTCCCAACGATCTTGCCCTTTGGGGTGTTGCGTTTCGCGTTGCCGTTTGCTCCGTTTCCGGAAGAGCTCGTGGCGCCAGATCCGCCGCCGGTTGAAGATGCAGACCCTCCCGTGGCTCCTTGTACTCTGGATGGTTTTGATGGTTGATTGCCAGCCATCTTAATCAATCGGATCTCGCGGGTCAGCAAATCGCGTTCGCGCTCATAGTAAGGCGTACCAGGCTCCAAGTTAGAAAACCGCATCTGCAGATTAGCCAAACGATTCCTTCTTGTTTCGTTAGATGGAAACTTAGGTGCGACCAACTTACGCTCCTCCCCACACCAAAACATCTCTCTTTCATCATATGTTCGGCATGGCATACGGTGTCAGTCGCACCTTGTAGAATGAGTCTTGCAGAAATTCGCCGTTATCTTAAGCGGGATACGAAGTCTGATAGGCGATTCATCGCTTTTTTCAGTTGTTCCATCGAGGTCGCGTATGAGATCCGGAAGTTGTCCGGCGCTCCAAAACCCGTCCCTGGGACGATTGAAATATTGGCGTCAGTCAGCAATAGCTCGGCCAGTGTATCAACTGAGTCCACCACGATCGTCGACTGATTGGCCCTTGTGTATGTTTTTCCGATCCAACTGCGGACATTAGGAAATACATAAAATGCGCCCTCAGGTTTCGCACAGATGACGCCTGGCAACTCAGCTAATTGACCGAGCACAAAGTCGCGGCGGTGCTGGAATTCAGCCACATGCTCCTGATCAAATGTACCGAGAGCTCCGACCGCTGCTTTTTGCGAAATCGAAGCGGGATTTGCAGTAGTATGAGACTGGAAGCTGGTCATCGCCTTGATGATCGGAAGCGGACCTGCAACATAACCAACTCGCCAGCCTGTCATAGCAAATGTTTTCGAAAAGCCGTTCACCACGAGCGTCTTACTTTTCATGTTCTCGCTGAAGCGAGCGATGCTGTAGTGTTCGACGCCGTATGTCAACTGTTCATAGATCTCGTCGCTGACCACATAGATGTCGTGTTTTTCGAGCACGGCTGCTATTGCGCGGATCTCTTCTGGTGTATAGACGGCACCCGTTGGGTTGCTGGGGGAGTTTAACAAAAATGCGCGCGTTTTGGGCGTGATGGCTTGTTCCAACTGTTCGGGTGTGACTTTAAATCCCGTGCTCTCATCTGTCGCAAGCACGACAGGCACACCTTCACACAGGCGAATTTGTTCCGGGTAGCTCACCCAATAAGGAGCAGGAAGCAGCACCTCATCGCCAGGATTCAGGATGGCCATAAATATGTTATAGAGTGAATGCTTTGCACCTGATGAAACGATGATTTCCTCAGGAGTATAGGCAAGTTCATTCTCTGTACGCAGTTTATTGACGATGCCTTTTCGAAGTTCCATGATCCCGGGGACGGGTGTGTACTTCGTAAAATTAGTTATAATAGCAGAAATAGCGGCCAAAGACGCTTGATCTGGCGTATTAAAATCCGGTTCACCGACGCTTAAATTCACTACGTCGATCCCTTCTGCTAACAGTGCTTTGGTTTTGGTGTCAATCGACAAAGTCGGTGACGGTGAGATGGCGCGTATACGCCTAGAAAGTTCTAAAGACATCATGGCTCCCTCGCAATCTTATCAGTTTGCGTTTTGCGCGCAAATTGTCTACTGTCTGGTATTGTAGCACATATAGCCTGTACCTGTTGGCGCTTATTGACCATGAATCCAAGACCAGACAGACCGGAGAACATTCAGAGCGCGGTCTCCCAACGACAGGTTTTTCTCTGGGTGCTCGTAACATCCTCTTTTCGGTTCTGTTCCCACTACAAAATAGTTCAGTTGTCTTTGCGGACATATAGATGTCGCTAGCTCTCCTGTCTCTGGATCAATCATCGCTGATACCACGGTTGATGGTTTTTTAAATTCTCCTTGTGGCTTCTCCATAAATGCCTCTCGCATGACGGATGCTAGGATGGGAGCGGCTAAATGAGAATCAACGCTGTCGATAGGCCTCATCTTGTCAAACCCCACCCAAACCGCGCAAACAGTCTCTGGTGTGTAACCGACCATCCAGGCATCGGTATCGGTGGTGCCTGTCTTTGCGGCGATTGTTCCTGGGATCAGGTGCGCGACGCGGTAACCCGTCCCTCCCGGTTGCATCACGGATTTCATCATATCCGTAAGAATATAACAGGTGGCCGGCGTCTCGACCAACAGCTTAGACGGGTTGCTGCGATACAACACGTGACCAACTGAATCCTGAACATCTGTCACAAATTGTGGTTTGACCAGGTATCCGCCATTGGCAAATACGCTGTAAGCCCTAGCTAACTGCAACGCCGACACAGGGAAAACACCGAGCGCCAATGAAGGATATGGAGACATGTCACTGCTGAGTCCGAATCGCTCCGCCGTTTGAATCACCTGCTCCGGGCCGATAGACATGTTCGCTTTTACGGCAAATACGTTATCGGAACGTTCGATAGCCTGTTTCATGTCGATTGGACCGTAGGAGTAGTCGTCGGCAAAGTTATGCACGGCGTAGACCCCATTTGAGCCATATGTAAAAATGGTAGGCTGGCTTTTAAAGTGAGTTGAGGCAGTCCAGCCCTTGTCCAGAGCCGCAGCGTAGACAAATGGCTTAAACGTGGAACCCGGCTGGCGCATCGCATTCACACGATCAAATGGACTTGTACGATAATTAGTACCACCACTGTATGCCAACACGTCGCCGGTTTGTGGATTCATGGCAATGGCTGCAATCTGGAGTCCACTGCCTTTAGGAATATACTTTGAGATCGCGCGGTCAAGCGCTCTTTGTAGGTTGATATCTAATGTGGAGTGAATGTTAAGCCCACCGCGATAAAGGTCGTCCTTTGACAAGTGAAACTGCTTTTGTGCGACACGAGTCAGCGCATCCATGAAGTACGGCGCGATCGAATCGGGTGCTGCGTGATGACTGAAGTGCAGCGGCTGTACAAATGCAGCATGTGCGGTATTTTGCGAGATGTATCCAGCTTTGACCATCGCCTGTAAAACCACACGCTGCCGGTCTTTCGCAGATTGAAGATGGCGAAGCGGTGAGTAGATGCTCGGCCCTTTTGGAAGTCCAGCGAGCATGGCGGATTCGGCGAGATTTAAGCGATTCACTGGTTTTCCAAAATAGTATTCTGCGGCAGTGCCGACGCCTGTCGCACCATCACCATAGTAGATCACGTTTAAATAATCGGTCAGGATCTTTTGTTTGGAATAATGCAGTTCAAGCTGCAGGGCGTAAACAGCTTCCTGCACCTTGCGCCACATAGTCCGATTGCCGTTTAAAAACAGGTTCTTCGCGAGTTGTTGTGTGATCGTAGAACCACCCTGCACGATGTGACCAGCACCGATGTTCGCCAGAAATGCACGAATGATCCCTTTGGCGTTTAATCCATAATGAGAGTAAAAGGATGCGTCCTCTACTGCGATGGTGGCTTCTTGCAAATAGATAGGGACTTGGCTCAGCATGACTTCTTGTCTTGTGATCCCTGAGTCGATCAGATCGCCCATCACTTGCCGATCTGCCGCAAAAACGCGAGATGGGTCGATGACTGCGCCGGAAGGTAGCGGTGCATAACGTAATAAAACGGCGCCACTGGCCGCGCATGTGGTGGTTATCATAACGCTGACCAGCAATACCCGGGATTTTTTCTTGTCTAGTAGTGCCGGGTAAACCAACAAGTGTGGCAGTCTGGTTGTCTTGGCAAACCAGTTCATGTAAAACCCTCCTATGCAGTAACATTTTGACCAATATTTAGTAAATGTCAAGTGCGTAATCGCTGTATTTGTGGGCAGTTTATTTTTTACAGGTGCATGGTATAATTACGGTCGGACATTTTTAGGGTGGTGACGCGAATTGGAACTGTGGTATACGGAAAAACAGACGCAAAACTTCGGTATTACGGCGAAGGTGAAGGAATCTTTACATACTGAAAAGACAGATTTTCAGGATCTGGCGCTGATCGATACGCTGCAGTGGGGAAGGATGCTAGTCTTGGACGGGTGCGTGATGACCACCATCAAAGACGAATTTGTGTATCATGAGATGATTTCGCACGTTCCTCTATCTGCGCATCCCAATCCTCAAAGAGTGCTTGTAGTAGGCGGCGGGGACGGTGGTGTCATCCGTGAGGTGATCAAGCATCCCACGATTACGCAGGCCGTACTTGCAGAGATCGACGGTCTCG
>JAKACY010000024.1 GCA_021821025.1 Bacillota bacterium
GATACGGGCAACCAAGAGATGCATTGGGCCTTCGTAAACAGTCCTGTCCGGAGTCACGAGGTCCAGCGGTACAAGGTTCAAGTATGTTGCACCTCCTTGCGGCTAAGACTCAATCGATCACATATTTTTAGCTTTTTCAATCGCGTCTTCGATTCCGCCGCAGAATCTAAATGCCGCTTCCGGGAGTTCATCATGACGGCCGTCAAGGATCTCTTTAAAGCCTCTGACGGTCTCCACTACCGGCACATATTTCCCAGGAATACCCGTAAACTGCTCGCCGACGAACATCGGCTGAGATAGGAAGTTTTGTATCTTACGCGCGCGTACCACGGTCAATTTATCATCATCGGTCAATTCATCCATACCTAGGATCGCAATGATATCCTGCAATTCACGGTAGCGTTGCAACACGCGCTGTACACCACGGGCCACTTGGTAGTGCTCTTCGCCGACGATATCAGGGCTAAGGGCGCGCGACGTGGATGCGAGTGGATCAACGGCTGGGAACAAGCCCATCTGCGCGATGCTACGCTCAAGGTTCGTCGTGGCATCCAAATGCGCAAACGTGGTTGCAGGCGCTGGATCCGTGTAGTCGTCAGCAGGGACGTAGATCGCCTGAATCGACGTTACCGAACCGCTTCGTGTCGATGTGATGCGTTCCTGCATCTGGCCCATCTCGGTAGCGAGCGTTGGTTGATAACCGACAGCGGAAGGCATCCGCCCGAGCAGTGCCGAAACTTCAGAACCTGCCTGTGTGAACCGGAAGATATTGTCGATGAAAAAGAGCACGTCGCGGTTTTCAACGTCTCGGAAATATTCAGCGAGGGTGAGCCCTGACAATGCAACCCGCAGACGTGCACCTGGCGGTTCGTTCATCTGACCGAACACCATAGTGGTTTTGCTGAGTACGCCAGAGTCTTTCATCTCATGGTACAAGTCGTTACCTTCACGTGTTCTTTCGCCAACGCCCGCAAACACGGAATAACCGCCGTGCTGCTTCGCAATGTTGTGAATCAGTTCTTGAATCAGGACTGTTTTGCCGACGCCAGCGCCGCCGAACAAGCCGACCTTACCACCTTTGATGTAAGGTGCAAGCAGGTCGACGACTTTAATGCCTGTCTCGAAAATCTCAACACGCGTGGTCAAATCCACGAACTCTGGTGGCTTACGGTGGATCGGATGGCGCGCTGGTGTTTCAACTGGACCCAAACCATCAATCGTTTCACCAAGCACGTTAAACATACGACCCAAGATGTTTTCGCCAACAGGCATCGAGATCGCAGCGCCGGTGTCCACTACTTCCATGCCGCGCACGAGACCATCCGTGGTGGCCATGGCAACGGTGCGGACCAGGTTATCTCCTAGGTGAAGCGCTACCTCTACAGTTAATTCAATCGCCGGCTGTCCTGCTTTAGCCTCCTGGACAATGCGCAGAGCGCTATTTAGCTCCGGCAGTTGGCCTTCAGGAAATCGGACGTCGACCACGGGTCCCATCACTGCGACTACCCGTCCTACATTCATGTGGTATTTCCCTCCTGTGCGGTCTGTCAGGCTTTATTTAAGCGCCTCTGCACCGCCAACAATCTCAGCGATCTGCGTTGTAATCGCAGCCTGCCTTGCGCGGTTGAGGGACAAGGTCAACTGTGCAACCATAGCCCCGGCGTTGTCTTTTGCCTGCCCCATCGCCTTCATACGTGAGCCGTGTTCACTGGCTTTGGCCTCGAGCAACGCTTGGTATATTAGTGTTTGCGCATAACGCGGCAAAAGTTCGTCAAGCACGCCCTCTTCTGAGGGTTCATACTCATAAGTTGCCCGTGCACTTGATCGTGCAGCGTCGGTGCGGCCTTCTCCTGCTGACAAAGTCGTCAAAGGAAGAATCTGTTTAGCTACGGGTACTTGCGTTAACGCACTCTTAAATTCGTTGTACACAAGATATAGTTCATCGTACACATTATCCATGTACATCTTGACGATCGTCTCTACGATCGGCGCGACTTCGGCATAGCTTGGTGTGTCCGACATACCAGTGATCTGTTGCGTGATCGGGTAACGACGCCTTTGAAAATAATCTCGCCCTTTACGGCCGACCGTAAATAACCTGATCTCATCGTGCGATTTGCCGCTAAAAAGCGATTGCGCATAGCGGATCACCTGCGTGTTGTACGGTCCTGCAAGGCCTCGATCAGACGTGATCACCATATACCCGACACTCTTGACCTCACGCGACTGAAGCATCGGGTGTCGTGCAGAAGAGTTGGAAGCAACGCTTGCGACCACCTCTTGGATTTTTGCGGCATATGGGCGCGACCTGCTTACAGCCTCTTGCGCCCGACGCAGCTTGGCGACGGAAACCATCTCCATGGCCTTCGTAATCTGCTGCGTGTTCTTGATACTGCGAATACGCCTGCGCAAGTCCCGCATATTAACTGGCATTTGTTTCACCACCTGCCCTAAACTCGCTGTGTCCTCACGGCATATCTTCGGCAAAGGTAAATTTACCAGCCGTGAGGCCGGGACTTCATCAGGCTACGAATGTAGCCTTGAATTTCTGGACGGCTTCTTTGAGGAATGCGAGCGCATCCTCCTTCAAATCGTTGGTGTCTCTGATGCTTTTAAAGACGCTGCTGTAGTTTTCTTCAACATATTGCAAAAACTGGCGCTCGAAGTCTTGAATCGATTCTAGTGGAAGGTCGTCAAGATACCCGTTTACCACTGTCCACAAGCTGACAACTTGGTGTTCCAAAGATAGCGGTTTGTATTGCGGTTGTTTTAACACTTCCACCGTGTGCCGGCCGCGATTTAAAAGAGCCTGCGTCGCTTTATCAAGGTCAGATCCGAACTGAGCAAATGATGCCATTTCACGATATTGTGCCAAGTCCAGACGCAGTGTACCTGCGACTTTTTTCATCGCCTTTGATTGAGCCGCACTCCCTACGCGAGAAACTGAGTTCCCAACGTTGATAGCAGGACGGACACCCGAATAAAACAGGTCAGATTCAAGGAAGATCTGTCCATCGGTGATCGAGATGACGTTTGTTGGAATATAAGCAGATATATCGCCAGCCTGTGTCTCGATAAAAGGCAGTGCTGTCAGTGACCCGCCGCCTTTTTCGTCCGACAACTTGGCAGCACGCTCAAGCAATCGAGAGTGCAGATAAAATACATCTCCCGGGAATGCTTCGCGCCCAGGTGGACGCCTGATCAACAAAGAAAGTTCACGATATGCCGTGGCCTGTTTCGACAGGTCATCATAAATGCACAGCGCGTGCTGCCCATTGTACATGAAGTACTCACCCATCGCGCATCCTGCGTACGGTGCTAAGAAGAGAAGCGGCGCTGGATCTGATGCGCTAGCTGCCACGACAATGGTGTAATCCATTGCACCATGTTTACGCAGCGTTTCAACCACTTGGGCCACCGTTGATTGCTTTTGCCCGATGGCAACATAGATGCAAATCACGTTTTGCCCTTTTTGATTGATGATCGTATCGATGGCAATCGCGGTTTTACCGGTTTGCCTATCACCGATCACCAATTCCCGCTGTCCGCGTCCGATCGGAATCATGCCGTCAATAGCTTTAATCCCGGTCATTAAAGGCTCATATACAGATCTCCGATCAATGACCCCAGGTGCCTGAGATTCAACCGGACGAAACATGTCGGACTCGATCGGACCACGACCGTCTAGAGGCAGACCAAGCGGGTCTACGACGCGACCGATCAAGGCTGGCCCCACAGGAACCTCAACAATCCGGCCCGTGCGCTTGACCTCGTCTCCTTCACGAATCCCTTCAACTGTACCCAAAATAATGCAACCGACGTTATCTTCTTCAAGGTTAAAAGCCATGCCGAATTCCCCATTAGAGAATTCGAGCAGTTCACCTGCCATCACTGTTTCCAAACCATAGATACGCGCGATACCGTCGCCGACCTGAAGAACCGTACCGACATCATACACTCGTGCCGTCGGCTGAAATTCTTCGATCTGAGCGCGAATTAAGGCGCTGATCTCTTCTGGGCGTACACTCAACCGTCTCACTCCTTCGCCGCGATGTTCACCAAGGTGCGATCGTTCAGGCGTTTACGAAACTCTTCCAAACGTCCTAGCACCGAATGATCGATCACTCGGTCCCCAAGGCGAATCTTTAAACCGCCGATCAGACTCGGATTGATTCGAACCTCACAATGCACGGACTTGCCCGCCTCTTTCGAAAGCGCTCGAGATAATTTTTCCACTTGTTCATCCGTGAGTGGAATAACAGACTCTACATCCGCCTCGGCAATACCCAGGTCGTCCGCCAGATAACGGGTAAACTCAGCCTCAATTTGAGAGATATATGCCTCACGGCCACTTGCGATCAAGACTTGCATCAAATTCATCGTTTTTACATGTACGAACTGTCCAAATATCTTGCTCATGCGTTCTTGCTTTAGCATACCTGGAATCAGCGGACTGGTCAGAAACTGCTGCAGCGCAACATGTGAAGATAGTGATGCGGTGATGAGTTTCAAATCAGACGCAAACACATCTGCAGTTTTTTCTGCCTTTGCTACTTCGTAAAATGCCCGCGCGTACCGCTTTGCTACTCCCGGCCTTAACATACGCTATTCTCCAACTCTTTTGCTGCTTCATCCACAAGGGCTGCCTTGACTTGCTCATCCAAATCACGAGCTAACACACGAGACGAAATCCGGACTGTCAAATCCGCCACATACTCAGAAACTGCTGCCAGTGCTAGCTGCTTCTCGCGCTCTATTTCCGCTACCGCTTCAGTACGGATACGTTTTGACTCAGACTCTGCCAATGTCAAAATTTCAGCTGCCTGCCGGTCCCCAGAGCGCCGGGCCGCTTCGATCATCTCGTGAGCTTCTTGCTTGGCTCGTTCTAGCATCTGACGCTGTTCTTCAACAAGGCGTTCGGATTCTTTTTTGTTGGATTCCGCTGTATCGATTTGCGCTTCTATATGTTGCTGCCGATTCTCAAGCATTTTAGCGATTGGCTTCCACGCCACCGCACGCAGGAACCACAATAACAGCAAAAAGGTAATAACCTCTGTAAATAGATTACCCAGTTCAATATTCAAGTTGCTTCACTCCTTTCGGGCGAGAACTCCTTACTTACCCGTGAACCAGGCGATCAGACCAAAGACGAACGCGATGATAGGCAGTGCATCGACAAAACCAACACCCAAGAACATTAGACCCATCAACTGACCGCGAAGTTCGGGTTGACGAGAGACGCCCTCGATTGTACGTCCAACGACCAAGCCCATACCAATACCGGAACCGATAGCTGCAAGGCCAGCACCGAGTCCCAGAGTGATGTCAGATAAATTCATTGCGATCTGCATGAATAGTAACCTCCCTAACTTGTTTGGAAGCGTCAATGCGCCTCGCGGAAGAGTTTTTGATTGATGTAAGCAAACGTGAGCAGCGTAAAGATAAACGCCTGAATGGTGGATACAAATCCGCTGTATGCCAACCAGACAAATAGAGGAATGACATCGATCGGGATATGAAACAGCGACGGGATCTTCATCGCGGCGTAAATCAAGACTTCACCCGCAAAGATGTTCCCAAAAAGCCGCATGCCAAGTGTCAGCCACTTCGCAAACTCTTCAATCAGGTTCAGGGGCAGCATCGCCCAGTGCGGATGAACCAAATGACCAAAGTAGTGACCCGGTTGCTTAAGACCAAGGTAGTGCGTCAGCAAGATAACCATTCCAGATAATCCCAATGCCGCGAAAATATTAGCAGTCGGCGACATAAAAAATGATACCTGACTGCCACCGGTAATCCACAGCGCCGGAACGCCGGTCTTATAATCCACGATGACGTTGCCCATGAGCCCAAGCCAGTTCGCTACAAAAAGATACGTGATCAGCGTGAGACCTAGCGGCAAAAAGCGTGCCACATCCGCAGATTCCATCATCTGCCCCGCTTGTTTTGACACAAAGTCGTAAACCCACTCGATCATATTTTGCAAGCCTCGCGGTTTGCGCATATCGAGGTTACGCGTGGCCAGGACAGCGAATACTGCAACGATGATACAAGTCAACAAACTCATAGCGGTCACCGTGATATTGACACGCCAAATACTACCCCCAAAGAAATACGGGTATTGGTGTTCCAAGAATCCAACCCCCCTTCTTCAAGCACTTGGAAATCAGAGGAGCTCTATGCCCTCATTCGCCAATAGCGCAAAAAGCCATCGACCATCACAACAATAAATCCAACCATGAGACCCGCCGCAGCTGCATACAGATTAAACTGCATGCGCCTAGCAAAAAGTACGACCACCCCTGCGACAGCAAAGCGGCTAGCCATCCAAAAGTACGGGCTTCTACGCAGGCGGCTTTGGGCCTTATCAACCGTAGCCTGAGTCTGACGCATCATGGACCATACGATCCACAAACTTCCCGCCATCCCGAAGGTTGCTCCTTCAGCTACCTCATGCCAAGGCTTCGCCGATACGAACACGGACAGAAAAAAACCGATCAGGAACGCCACGAAAGTAGCACGCAGTGCAGCTTTTGACTGATTGGCAAAATCCATGACCGTTTCCCCTCAATCCTCGTTAAAAAACCGCCACAGAATCAGTACAAGCCCACCGAGCCCTAAGCCCAGACCCACGAGCAGACCAACGATCGTCCACGCTGGGCTGGTATGCAGACGCCCATCAAGCCATTTTCCTGCATAAGACCCCACCAAGATCATTAGCGCTAGTTGAACGCCGCTCGAAGAAAGCACCGCAGCCGCGCGCCACACACTTTTATTCGACCGGCGTTCATCCATCGCATCTCCCCCACAATCCTGATTGCACGATTCATCACCGGACATAGTTCCCAAAAGCGGGTTCTTACAACAGGGGAAATTGATTTTAGATGGCGTAAGCCCGTACCCATAGTAACAAAGGGGCATTTTTCGTGTCAACGAAACTGAAAGCTTTTTTTAAACTGAAAACCCAAATATGGAAGATCACCCCCCCTTGCATTCAATCCACAGGTTTAAGCGCTTGCATCGATGCTGCTTCATAACCACACCACATCGCGCAAGAAGGCGGCAGACCAGCGGGCCAAAGCCGCCCTCAACCATCATGCTTAAGCCTTGGACCGTGGCACAAACGGCGCAGGGGCGTCTTTCCCCAGAAAATAATGGCGCAATGCGTCTGCTATTCTCTCTGATGCGTGGCCGTCACCGTACGGACTTGCGGCGATCGACATCTCGCGATGCAGGCGTTCATCCGTCAAGAGTTCTGATGCCAGTCGCACGATTTCGTTCCGATCAGTCCCCGCCAGTTTTAAAGTTCCCGCCTCAATACCCTCCGGGCGTTCGGTAGTATCGCGCAACACCAAGCAAGGCACACCTAAATAGGGTGCTTCTTCCTGCACCCCTCCAGAGTCTGTGAGGATGAGGTATGACTTAGCCATGAAATTATGGGCATCTACCACATCAAGCGGCTCGATCAGCGCGATCCGGGGATGATCGCCAAGGATCCTCGCGGCAGGTTCCCTAACCGCAGGGTTCAAATGCATCGGATAAATCACATAGACGTCATCGAACTGCTGTACGATATCATGTACAGCATGAAAAATTTGTTCAAGTTTCTCTCCAATATTTTCTCTTCGATGTGCCGTCATGTAAATGAGCCGCTCACCAGGCTTTACATGATCTAAGACCGGATGGTGATAATCATGCCGAACGGTCGTCCGCATAGCATCGATAGCCGTGTTACCCGTGATATATATCGTCTCGCTGCGTTTATGCTCTTGCTTCAGGTTTCCGGCAGACAGCGTGGTGGGAGAGAAGTGTAAGTCAGCCAAAACGCCCGTCAACTGGCGATTCATCTCTTCCGGATACGGGGAGTACTTGTCCCATGTACGAAGGCCGGCCTCGACGTGGCCGATGGCGATCTTCTGATAGAAGGCTGCCAAGCTTGCCACAAACGTCGTGGATGTATCTCCATGAACTAAGACGACGTCCGGTTTTGCCTCTTGAAACACAGATTCTAACAGTTGCAGCGCCTTTGTGAAGATCAAAGTAAGCGTCTGCCTTGCTTCCATAATGTTTAAATCATAATTAGGAGTAATCGAAAACGCACTCAAAACCTGATCGAGTTGTTCCCTGTGTTGCGCAGTGACGCATACCAAGGTTTCAAAGTCATCAGATGACTTTAGCGTCTGAACGAGCGGCGCCATCTTCACCGCTTCTGGCCTTGTCCCAAAAACCAACATTACGCGCAGCTTGTCCGCCATGCTTTTTACCTCCAGGTTTAAAGAGTTCCAAACATGCGATCCCCTGCGTCGCCAAGACCGGGCACGATGTATGCATGATCGTTGAGTCCTTCATCTACGGCTACAGTATAAACTTGAACATCGGGATGCGCGCGATTAATGCGCTCCACACCCTCAGGCGCCGCCAATAACGAGGCAAGCTTGATGCGCTTGGCTCCTTGCCCTTTTAGCAATGCGAGTGCAGCGTCTGCAGAGCCACCCGTAGCCAGCATAGGATCTAGTACGATCACCTGTTGAGAGGCCAAGTCCCGTGGAGTGTTAGCATAGTATTCAACAGGAGATAGCGTCGTCGGATCCCGATGTAAACCGATATGCCCAACCGAAGCGTTGGGAACCACTTGCAACATGCCTTCGACCATGCCAAGCCCTGCTCGCAAGATGGGAATGAGCACAATAGAATCCACCACCTGTGAAACGCGAGCACTGCGAATCGGAGTCTCAGTCAAACGCTCTTCGACCACTACATCACGTGTGCATTCCATAGCTAAAAATAGTGAAATCTCATGCACCAATCGTCGAAATGTCGGAACATCAGTCGCGCGGTCTCTAAGTCGTCCTAACTTATCTAATGCCAAAGGGTGCTCCACGCACCGGATAAAAGCCAATTGGGATTCTCCTCAATCTCATAAAATGTCTATACCCCTTTATTATAGCAAAATGTGCTCATGAGTTGCCACAAAGCCCTGCGCTGTACAGCACGTATAGAATCCATCAAGAGTGTTAAAATTGGTTAGTTATAATGTATTTTAATGCCGCTCTAACCTTTGTGCCGTAAAATAGCAAAGGATGTCCCTGTACATTCATCGTCCTATAAGGAGGAACCACCATGCCGAAACTTGAAAGAGTCCTGATCTTGTCAGCCTCTTATGGCGAAGGACACCAACAAGCGGCACTGGCCGTACGTGAAGCTTTACTTGAAGACGATCCAGCTCTAGATGTCAACATCGTCGATTATCTAAAGATGGTTCATCCCATGCTAAACTCGGTTGCGCGATATTGTTACTTAAACAGTGTTCGATTTGTTCCCGCACTTTACGGTCTGTTTTACAAAGGAACCAGTCGCATTTCTCCTTCTTCGCTGCTTCAGCGCCGGTTGAATCATCTGGGGTTTGACGAATTAGCCGAGTTTTTGATGGATTACAAGCCGGATGTTGTCCTGTCTACATTTCCCACTCCAGCTGGAGTCATGTCGTTTTTAAAAGAGCGCGGCTTAACGAGCGTTCCTGCGACGACCATCATTACTGATCACGCGATACACAGCCAGTGGATTCACCCGTTTACAGACCACTACTTCGTGGGTTCTGAGCATGTCAAATTCGGTCTGATTGGGCGTGGCATTCCGGAGGACCGTATCTCGATCACGGGTATTCCCATTCGGCCTGCATTTCTAACTCCTGCGAATAAGGCAGCAATCCGCGCTAAGCTAGGCCTTGAAACTGATTTTCCAACCGTGTTGGTCATGGGCGGAGCGTATGGCGTGCTAAGCGATATTATTCAAATTTGTGAAAGTCTATTTCAATCAAATACGCGTGCGCAATTGATCGTCGTTTGTGGCCGCAATAAACGGTTGCGCCACCAAATCGAGCAACTGTCGCTCGACGCGAAAAACCCCGTTTGGGTGTTTGGCTTTACACGTGAAGTTCATGAACTGATGGCGGTGTCTGACCTGATCATCACGAAAGCTGGAGGGCTAACGATCAGTGAGGCGTTGGCCATGGAACTGCCGATGTTGCTCTATCGGCCGATCCCTGGACAGGAAACGCAAAATGCTGCGTTTCTGATCAAATCCCGGGTGGCTGTCCTTGCGCGCTCCCGTAAACACGTTATCGAATACACAGAACGGCTTCTGAGAGATGGAGGGTCGCGATTGAAAAAGATGCGAGCCAACACCAACACGATTCGTAAAACAACTGCGGCGCACGATATTGCGAAAGGGCTCAGTGAGGTGGAGGAGCAAACGTCTATTTCGGCTGAACTCGCAGCAACGAAACAGTTCTTTGCCAATAGGCGATGAAATGGCTACCGAAACAAATTGCAGAACCTTCAACGTTGATCTCTTTGATCGTGATACTGCTTGTTGAATTCGCGCGCAATGCGCTGATCTTATCTGTTCTGCCGAACATTGCGGTTGGAAGTTTTGAATTATCAACGACTGCGATCGGGCTTGCGATCAGCGTACACTACTTTTTTGATAACATACTTAGAACCCCGATGGGTGCCCTCGCGGATCATTTTGGCCATCGATACATCTTAACGGGCGGACTTCTAGTAGCTGCAGTTGGCTTATTGATCATCGCCGGGGCACACTCCCCTTTCATGCTCACTGTTGGAGCTGCTATATTTGGCATAGGCACTTCACCCCTTTGGCCAAGCGTCATTAGCCTCATCACGACCACATGTCCTGACGGTGGAAAAGCGAGCGCAATGGGCTATATCTACACGGCATGGGTGATCGGTGGAGGCGCTGGTCCGATTGTGATCAATTTTCTTCTCGTTGCTTCATACAGGATTACGTTTGTCCTGCTGGTTGGCATCGTGCTCATCTGTGGCCTTTTAGCTTTCGCAGTAACGGGGCGGGTTCGACCCGCTGCACGCGAATCGGCTGGTGTGGATTTCAATTTGCGTAGATATTTACGCGAAATGATCGTACACTTAAAAGAAATCCGCATCCTGTTCCCAGGCATGTTTGTTCAGACCTTTGCAATCGGTGTACTAATCCCGGTACTTACTCCGTATGCGCGCTTGGTTCTTGGCGTTAGCCCGCAGATGCAAAGCGGAGCCATCATGGTAGTGGGCGGGGCTACGGTGCTGTTATTGCCGATCATGGGTAGGTTGGTTGATTCAATCGGTGCCCGGCCCTTTTTATCGGGCGGCTTTATCTTGGCCTCTGTAGCACTGCTGCTGTTTTCCCTCCAAAAGAACATATGGTTGGCCACTGGCTTGATGCTCGTTTTGGGTGTCGCTTATTCGATGATTCTTCCGTCTTGGAACTCCGTTCTGGACTTCGCGATCAATCGAGAGAAGCGCGCCGCGATGTGGGGAATGTTCATGACCATTGAAGGACTAGGTACCGCGCTGGGACCGATCGTAGGAGGCAGGTTATGGGACCTCGTTTCACCACAAGCGCCTTTTTTCCTGAGCGGCGGTGTGGTTGGGACGATGGGATTGCTGTATGTTTTTCTGCGGATTCCAGGATTAAGGCGTCATGTGAGGGCTGAAAGCCGGGCGTCTTGAGGAGGAACCAGTTTGTCATTGCATGCTTTGGTTTTATTTGTTATATGGGCCCTCATTGTGTTATGGATTGTTTATGCGCCGTTGGCTGAACTTATATTTCATGTTTTTCATGTGGGTACCATCTACGCCGGAAACGAACTCACCAGAGAAGTGGCGCTGACGTTCGATGATGGTCCAAACCCTGCATATACACCCGAGTTGCTCGATTTGCTGGACGAATACGGTGCGCAAGCCGTGTTTTTTGTAGTCGGAGAACATGCAGAGCGCTATCCTAAGCTACTTCGTGCAATTCACGAGAGAGGACACATCATAGGAAGTCACACGTCCCATCATTACAACGCCTGGTTCGTGTCTCCTTTTCGTATGCGCAAGGAAGTTAGGGATACCCAACAAACGATTGAGTCCCTAATTGGGGAACCGGTACGCTTCTTCCGACCGCCATGGGGGCGATTTAATATTTTCCTACCTGCGATTCTTCGCCAAGCTTCCCAGATACCTGTGCTGTGGTCTTTTGCAGGGTATGACTGGAAAAAGGGAGATCAAGCGGAGCGTATCGCGCTTACCATAGCCAAAAAGGTCCACAATGGTTCGATCATTCTACTTCATGACAACAGTGGAGAATCGTCTGCGCCTGCAAACACCTTGCGAGCACTGCGCGCGATTTTGCCAAGGCTTAAGGAGATCGGTTTCGCGCTGAATGCCAACCCTGTTCTTCACGCTAAGGAGGCGCGCGTACAGCGCAAGGGTTTGCAAAAACGTCCATTGCAGCGATTGATTCACCCGATTTGGTCAGCCTGGGAAGCTCTTTTTAATCACTTATATCATGTACATCCCATGACACGGATTTTTCGTATGAGCACGACACCATGGCACTTCGGACCTCGCTTCGTGGAAAATAGCTTGCCATCCGAAAGTACTGCAAACCACGGCGCATCCTATGTCGCCGCTGCCAGCGAGTTACTCGTAGATGACGGCGTTCAAATGGTAGAAGTGCATCTGCAAAACCTTGCCCTACAAGAATTGGTCAAAATCGATTCCCCGGAAAAGATGGCAGTTCGTTCGTTGCGGGAACTTCGTGCAAGCTTGCGTGATTTAGCGAAAACGATGGTTTATGACGATCGTTACAGATTTTCGCAAGGCTTTTTCGGCATAACAGTAATGCATCGTGGAGTAGAGAAATTAGGATTTCACGTAGAAGAGATTGACGACACGCTAGGCAATCGATGGGTGAGCCTCATTCTCTTTACGATCATGGTGATCAACCACCCGCAGGGCTTGAAGCGTTTGCGCACAGGTCTTGGTGATATGAGACCAAAGCTGGTGTGGATGGACCGCCAGACACTGCTTGAACGGTATCTTGACGAAGACGTCCCTGAAAAGATTCCATCAGTTGAACAAATCATTCGTAACACCTAAGAAAATGGGCTCATTCCCAGTGGAGAATGAGCCCATTTTTTCACTTATAGGTAACTAAACCCATCATAAAGAGGATACTGTTTAACCAGTTCGCGAACCTTCTGTATCGCAGTATTTAGAGTTGGCTGATCATCATGACGCAACGTGATGTCAATCACTTGCGCGATCGTTTCCATTGCATCCGTGTCCATTCCCCTTGTGGTAACCGCTGCTGTCCCGACTCGAATACCGCTGGTAATCCCAGGCTTTTGTGGATCAAATGGTATCGCATTTTTGTTGGTCGTCACACCGATCGAATCGAGTCGACGTTCCGCTTCCTTACCGGTCAGCGACACGCTTCTCACATCAATAAGCAATAAGTGGTTATCTGTGCCGCCTGAAACAAGCGTGAAACCGCGATTTGATAACGCCGATGCCAGAGCTTTCGCATTTTCAACAACCTGGCGGGAATAATCCTTAAACTCAGACCGCTGTGCTTCGCCGAATGCGACGGCTTTCGCAGCGATCACATGCATCAACGGACCACCTTGCACACCTGGAAAAACAGCCTTGTCAATCGCTTTTGCAAAATCCTCCTTGCAAAGGATCATGCCACCGCGCGGACCTCGCAACGTTTTATGCGTGGTGGTCGTCACGATATGCGCATAAGGGATCGGACTCGAATGTACCTCTGACGCGACTAGGCCAGCGATATGCGCCATATCAACCATAAGGAGCGATCCGACCTCATCAGCAATCGCCCGCAGCCGTGGGAAGTCGAATTCCCTGGGGTATGCGCTCGCTCCGGCGACGATCAACTTTGGTCTGTGTTCCTTTGCCAAACGTTCAACCTCGTCATAGTCGATGCGGTGGGTCACGGGATCTACTCCATACGGCACAAAGGAAAACCATTGACCTGAAAAGTTTACTGCACTGCCATGTGTAAGGTGACCACCATGCGCCAAATTCATACCTAGAACCGTGTCACCAGGCTTCAACACCGCTAGGTAAACGGCCATGTTGGCCTGCGCGCCAGAGTGTGGCTGCACGTTTGCGTGATCCGCCCCAAACAGTTGCTTGGCCCTCTCGATTGCAATACTCTCGATGACATCGACATGTTCGCAACCACCATAATAACGTTTTCCAGGATATCCCTCTGCATATTTGTTGGTTAAGACAGTACCAAGAGCATCTAGTACAGCTCGGCTAACAAAGTTTTCAGACGCAATGAGTTCGAGTTTACTATTCTGACGGATGCGCTCCGCTTCAATCGCCTCTGCAACCGCCTTGTCCATCAAATACAAATGGCTCAACAGGAATCCCCCGATTCAGATAAAGTATAAACCGCGCGCTCACCGCCTATAAGCTTCGGGCGAGTACGTGCGGCTGTAACATGTGCAAAACCGATCTCCTTCACCTTAAGGCGCACAGGCACCGCTACATGCTTTAAGTGCATGCCGATCAATGCATCACCGATATCAATACCCGCATGCGCTACAATGTGCTCTACAAGCACAGGCTGAGAGAAGATCTTAAAGGCCGTTGCGGCCAAAGCGCCCCCTGCGCCAATGATAGGAACGGCGGAAACTTGCTCCAGATCAAAGTGATCAAGCGTGGCTTGTTCGACTGCCAGTGCACGATTTAGATGTTCACAACACTGATATGCTACATGGAATCCAACTTGGCGCTGCACTCGGTTCACACCCTGGATGATCGCCTGGGCAATTTCCACAGATGAATGGGTGCCTATGCGCTTTCCAGCCACCTCACTCGTGCTGCCTCCGACAACTAGGATCTGATGAGATGAGAGGTTTGCCGCTGCGACTAATTCAGCTACGGCGTCATATGCATCTGATTCGATCTGCGTAACATCCATCAAGATTCTTCCTTTGTGCGGGCGGCTGTGTTGATTCCATCTTGCTCTACCCGATGGATCGTCTCGAGACGGCGTGCATGCCGCCCACTCTCAAATGGCGTCTTCAACCAAACCCGCACGATTTGCTCCGCTAGTTCTGAATCAACCACCCGGCCGCCCATAGTCAGAATGTTCGAGTCGTTATGAGCCCTAGTCGCTTGCGCTGAAAATAAATCATGTACGGTCGCCGCACGAATCCCATTCACCTTGTTCGCAGCGATGGCCATCCCGATGCCAGTTCCACAAAGCAAAATTCCGCGATCAAACTCTCCACTCGCTACGCGACCCGCTACTTCAAACGCATAATCCGGATAATCGACAGACTCTTCGCTGTCAGAACCAAAGTCCACAAATGAGTCGCCCGTATCACCTAGTCTTTTGAGAAGCTGCCGCTTTAACGAGTAGCCTCCATGATCGGACGCGATAGCCACTCGCATAAAAATTCACCCTCCTGCATTCTATTGTAGATGAAGCACTACAGCTTGCCAAGTTCTCGGCGTAGCCTATGGAGCGCTAGTTCACATGCATGCTCAATCTGATCCGCAGTCATCTCATAGGCGTCGTACCCGCTACCGATCGGATCGGCGATATCAAGCGATGGCTGCAGCTCCTCTAAGTAATCTAGGCGCAAGCTTCGCGCGTCGGAGTCTTCACCATCAAGAAGACCATATTCCCGCAGTGTATATACCTTACCGACTGCATCAGAATATTTTTTTACGATCATCTCTTTATGGGACATAGTCATCGTGAGAATTAATTGTGCAGCTTCTACATCCGTACCACGAAGTGGGCGCGAAATATGCGGCGAAGCATTTTCTAGGCCACGCCTCGAGAGCACCAATTTGGCTTCATCAGACATTCCGTAACCGGGTGCACACGCAATTCCGGCTGATGAGACTTCCACCTTTCCGGCCAGATCACTCTGCGCGATCATCTGGTTAAAAATCCACTCGGCCATAGGAGATCGACACGTGTTTCCTGTACACACGATCAGTATCGAATACACGGCTGTCCCCCCATTGCGATATTTACATAGTTTTAGCTTACCAGAAAAACTTCATTCCTAACACAATCAGTACTACACCACCAGCAATTTCCGCATATGCACCTAAAACGTGATTAACTTTCCGCCCTAAATAAAGTCCCAACCACGACATCATCCCACCCAATATACCGAAGGTGATGGATGCCACCAACGGGTTGACGTCCAGTGTTCCGAGTGAGAACCCGGCCGACAGAGAGTCTAGACTCACCGTAGCAGCAAATGTGACGAGCGCAAAGATATCGGCCCGAAACGGGGGCGGCCCTACTTTAGATTGGCGCATAATCGCTTCGATCGTCATTTTTGAGCCTAAAAACATCAGGATAATCGCTGCAAGCTTCTGGAACAACCCTCCATAAAGGGTGTGCAGCACGTCTCCAATTAAGATGCTGCAAAGCGGCAAGGCCAAGTGGAACAGACCGATCAACGCTGATAACCGCAAAATATCACGCCATCTAAGCCCCTGAACTCCCAAGCCGATCCCGAGAGAGAATGCGTCGGTCCCCAAAGCGAGTCCAATCGCCAAAATCGTCCCGTACTGTCCACCCAGAATTGCAGACACCACATTCACCCTTTGTCGCATCGTCAACACATCGCTACACTGCGCCAAAGGATATGTATGCGCCCATCTGGTATTTTATGAGACAAGCACAATCACACTTAAAGCTAGAGACTAATCATCCTTCCTCCGGAAGCTTTATACAACCTATTGACGATCGCACGGTTACGCCCGGTATCAGGAAGTCCTTCCGCGAAGATCAGATCTAACGAAGCTTCATCGCAGTCTCGAAGTGCACCGTACAGCCTATTTGCAATCTGGTCGGGTTCGTGAACCAACCCAAGAAAAAGTTGCAAGTCTGCGCCTTCATAAGCAGTCTCTCCTAAAGTCAACACGCCCACTTTTAATCTGGCAGTGTTAGCCTCAAAAACGCGCTGTTGTATATAGGCTCGCACTTCGGCAGTTGTCCCCGTGACGACCGTTAGTTCACCTTCAGGCGCATAGTGTCTGTATTTCTGCCCAGGAGCCCTTGGCAACACGTCTTGTTGATGGTGTTCCAAATGCGGATCATAAACTACGGGATACCCTAGGCTCGATAACTCCTCTGCACTGATCTGCCCTGGCCGAAGAATGACGATACGCCCATTCTCAACCGCGATGACGGTGGATTCAATACCTACCTTTGCGGCCCCGCCGGCGATCACTCCGTCGATGCGTCCGGATAGATCCGTCAGCACATGTTCTGCTGTCGTTGGGCTCGGACGTCCACTGAGATTGGCCGAGGGTGCAGCGATGGGTTGACCTAGCGTCGCAATCAGCGATAGAGCCAACGGATGATTCGGCATTCGCACAGCTGCTTGGGCAAGACCTGCTGTAAGCTGCTCCGGAAGCTCATCTTTGACGTCGAATAAAATAGAGAGAGGGCCGGGCCAGAACCGGCGCATGAAGCGCAATGCCATCGGTTGCACGGCAGGAGTCAACATGCTCAACTGAGAGATCGAGGAGACGTGAGAGATGAGCGGATTATCTCGGGGCCGATTTTTTGCTACAAATAT
The DNA here is from genome assembly GCA_021821025.1 of Bacillota bacterium. Classification (GTDB taxonomy): domain Bacteria; phylum Bacillota; class Bacilli; order Alicyclobacillales; family SLC66; genus JAKACY01. Next base: position 17,435 of record JAKACY010000024.1, read on the forward strand.
CGCATCTAAAGCCTGGGCATTGAGAGAACTAGCACCTAGGCCATAGACCGTTTCTGTCGGGAACGCGACAATCCCTCCAGCCCGCATGATTTCGGTTGCCTCCACCATGATCTGTGACACAGGCCGCACGCGAAGCTCTACATCATGAATGTGATTCGTAATGGTCGGCTCGCCTTCCGGTACCCATAAAATCGTTCGCTTATCCATCGAGATTGTACCTCCACTGCAAACCCTTAATCTAAAGATGCACAACGGAAGAAAAAGTCGCTATCAGCTCTTTCAAGTACTGTTCACCATAATCGACGATGGCGAGCCGCAAATCCACAGGAACGCGCCCTTTACCGTTAGCCCCAGTTACGTACGTCACGGCCAAGGGTGGATAATCTGGAAACGCCTTAGTCGCAGCAACAGCATCCCCATCGCTTAGGGCGACAAAGCACAACGGTGGGAATAAGACACACCACCAATTCTGACCTGCACCGTGCCCAAGCGTCACACGTAAAGCTGAGTAGATTCCAGCAGGGTACACCCGACTGCCATAGAGTTTTGTGGGAAACTGCGCCTTGCCAAAACTGGTGCTTACACTGTAATGCATGCCAGTTTGCCTCACCAGTACCTTGGCAAGCTCCTCAACCTCTGGTACCGCATGTTCAAGCACAGTTTGCGCCTGTTGGGGCGTCTTCACGCCCTGCATCCGCTCACCGATCAGGTTGATCACGCGGTCACGGACCTCGCGTTTTACATGCTGATCGGTTGGGCTGTTGCTGTTTGCGATAATGCGCAGCCGCAACGCGTCTTGAGGAATCACAGAAGGATTCGGTCCCACAAAGCTATCCGATCGCCCAACGCCAGTCACTTGCAATCCGTTAAGGAGGCCATATATTCCACTGATTAAGATAATGATCCAGACCCATGTCCGCATTATGTTTTTCCTCCGTTCAACTCCGCCAAAGGGAATCTACTAAGAGGCAGTATGGACACTCTATCAAACTCTTAAACCTATGGAGCTAAAAACTGCTCATTTTGCCGACCACAATGCGTTCAATCGCCTGTGCATCACGAACCATGCGCACGGATATATCAGGCCATGTACTGCGCATGAGATCTGCCACCTGTATAGATTGCAAAAGTCCAACTTCGCATACGATCAAAGCAGATTTATTTAAAACAGGGCGGGACTGACGCATCAATTCGCGATAGACTGCCATACCGTCATCATCCGCAAACAGCGCCAGGTGAGGCTCATAATCAACGACCTCTGGCTGGATCAAATTTTTATCACTAGCAGGGATATAAGGAGGATTAGAAACCAACAAATCAATAGATGCAACTTCTTGAGGCAAAGCCTCCAAGAGGGATCCCTGCCTAAATTCTATAAGCGAATCCACGCCGTGTTCTTTTGCATTGATTTTGGCCACTGTGAGTGCGTCTTCGGACAAATCCGTGGCAAAAAAGCGAAAGCGATGCAGATCCTGCTGTTGTGCTAAATAGTGCGCGATCGAGATGATGATCGCTCCCGAACCGGTTCCGATGTCGACAATCGTAGGTGAATCTGCAGTCATCCTTGAAAGCTCGCACAGCGCTTCTCTTACCAAGATCTCGGTCTCGGGCCTTGGGATCAGTACTCTTTGATCGACATAAAAATGCAACCCACAAAACTCCGTCTCGTGGGTGATGTATTGAAGGGGTTCTCTA
>JAKACY010000025.1 GCA_021821025.1 Bacillota bacterium
TGCGAATCATTGCAGGACGATGGGGAGGACACCCGTTAAAGGCCCCAACAGGTAATGCCACGCGGCCCACCAGCGATCGCGTGAAAGAGGCTGTATTTTCTATGATCGGACCATTTTTTAATGGTGGGATCTGTCTGGATCTGTTTGCCGGATCGGGTGCGCTCGGGATTGAGGCCTTGTCGCGTGGGATGAATGCGGCCGTGTTCGTAGACCAAGCTAGCACAAACGTCATCAGGGACAATGTGCAAGCAGTTGGGGCTACTGGAGCATCGACGATCTTGAAGATGCCTTACCAAAGAGCGCTACGGCGATTGTCTACACAAAGTCTCAAGTTCGACGTGGTCTTTATTGACCCACCCTATCGGTTAAATCTCGTGCCCCAGAGCATGAAAGACATGCTGATGGCTAATGTGGTGGCAGTGACGGCTACGGTTGTAACAGAGCATGATATAAAACAGGATACTCCGCATGTGGTCGGTTATCGGCTGCGCAAAGAAGCACGCTATGGGACCACGAAAATTTGTATATTTCAAGCGGATAGTTCATCTATATAAATCGGTCCGATAAATGGGTCTGAAAGAGAGTTGGTTAGATCGATGCGCACAGCTGTTTATCCTGGAACTTTTGACCCAGTAACTTATGGGCATATTGACGTGATTGAGCGCGCAGCGAAGATGTTTGATCGCGTGATCGTAGCGGTGTTGATTAATTTGAAAAAGACTCCTATGTTTAGCATCGAAGAGCGTGTTGAGTTTATCAAAGACGGCGTGAAACATTTGCCGAATGTAGAGGTCGATTATTTTAATGGTCTTATCGTCAATTATTTAGAATCCCAAAATGCCTGGGTGATCATCCGGGGGCTTCGTTTTATCAGCGATCTTGAAACAGAATTACAGATGGCATCTATGAATAAGAATCTAATGCCGCAGTGTGACACGATCTTTATCCCGACCAGCATCGAGTACTCGTACTTAAGTTCGAGCATCGTAAAAGAGATTGCTCGCCACGGTGGTGATGTCGGCCACTTTGTTCCGGATACTGTGCATCAGGCATTAGTCAAGCAAGAGTGACCATCGAAGACTTTTCGGGGGCGATTCAATGGCGAAAAGACCAAGAATTGGCCTTGCGCTTGGCAGTGGTGGAGCGCGCGGATTTGCACACCTCGGCGTACTTCAGGTGCTACAAGAAGAGGGTATTGACATCGATGCCGTCTCAGGTTCTAGTATGGGGGCCCTGCTCGGAGCAGTGTTTGCGACGGGTGCGCCCGTGAAATTCATGGAGCGGCTCGCGGCCAATCTGCCATGGACACAATGGGTGGACGTTACCGTACCACGTCTGGGTTTGGTTTCTGGTACTAGGATTCATCGCCTGATTCGCCTACTGACAAAGGAAAAAACGTTTGAAGAGGCTGATCTTCCACTCGCGATTGTTGCTACCGATCTTGAATTAGGTGAGCGAGTCGTTTTTACCAGCGGGCCGATCCATGAAGCTGTCAGAGCCAGTATCGCCATTCCAGGCATATTTGTGCCACACAGAATTGACGGCCGCATGTTAGTTGATGGCGGGGTAATCGATCGCGTGCCGATCGAAGCGGTCCGAGACCTGGGCGCAGATTTTGTCATCGCCGTGGACGTAGGTTTGTTCGATCGCTTGCCGCCCGTCAAAAATACGTTTGATGTCATCGTACAGACGATTGACATCATGGAAAGAGAAGTGTTTCGATTTCGGATCCTTCATGCTGACTTTGTGATTCGGCCGCAGCTCAACCTTATGAGCTCTACTTCATTTACTGGTATTGAGCCAGCCATTGAAGCCGGGCGAATCGCGATGCGTCAGGCGTTACCACAACTTAAAAAGGCTATCGAAGAGAAAAGGGAACTAATGGAACATGATTCTCAAGAGATCGTTTAGCTTGAAACAGTCAAAGCGTTGGATTATCAGATGTATATTCAGCGTAGTGATCGTCGCCTTGATCGCGGCCTTTTTCGTTCCGCTGCCTTACTACATTTACTCGCCTGGCACTGCGGAGGTGCTTTCGCCAATCATTGATGTACAGGGCGGACATAAAACGGAAAAGGGCGCATTTATGTTGACAACGGTCTACGTCGTCTATGCCCAAAATGTGTATGAGTTTCTGTATGGCTTGGGTCTACCCTTTCATCAGATTCTACCCGCCTCACTTGTAAACGGGGGCCTCAGCGATCCAGAGTATAACGCCATCGAAGTTTATTGGATGAAGCAGTCTCATCAAGATGCTGAGATCGCGGCTTTAAGGTATCTGCATGAGCCGATTGTGGTAAATACCACAGGGGTCTACGTCGTATACGTTGAGCCAGATTCTAAGGCGCTTGGCAAAATCCGGCCAGGAGATGTCATCACTTCATTTGATGGTGTGTCTGTTGCTAACCCGAATACATTCTTAAAATTGTTATCGTCGGCGCATCCCGGACAGGCAGCGCGTTTGGGCGTTCTGCGTGGAAATAAACGCTTTATGCTGAGTGTGCCATTGATTGGCTTGCCGCCGATATCCGCACATGGTAGCAAGAGGGCAGGAATCGGCATCGTTCCGGCGGAGGCCGTCCATATCCAAACGCCGATAAAAATAACCATACACAGTGGCGATATCGATGGCCCGTCGGCTGGATTCATGTTCTCGCTTGAGATTATAAACCAATTGTATCGCCACGGTGACCTAACTAAGGGATATCGGATTGCAGGAACTGGCACAATGAGTGCGAATGGGGTCATCGGTCAAATCGGTGGCGTTTCACACAAGGTTGTCGCTGCGAACGCCGCGCACGCGGATATTTTCTTTGTACCTGCTGACACGGCGGCTGGCGACACCAATGAAGCGCATGCGAAACAGGAGGCACAGCGCCTGCATAGCGCGATGAGAATCGTTCCCGTTCATACACTGGCGCAGGCCGTGGCTTTCTTGAAGTCCTTGCCGCCAAAGAAGTCTTAAAGAGTGCCGTGACGATATTTTGGAGTGATTGACACAAGAATGCCAAGTCGGTATACTATCCTTTGTTGTGATGGGAGGATCTATTGTGATTTTGTCTTGGCTCGACGCAGAAAAACCTGGTGGAGTGGATTTGACTCAACCGGTACGGATTGCGTCTGATTCGGTGGCTCGCAAGGATGTTGTGAGCATCGAAGCGCTGCAGGTGAACTTACACGGCCTTGCAAATCACGGTGTCTGCCATATTGATGGTTCGGCGCATGGGTTTGTGGTGTATCACTGCGTTCGCTGTCTCGATGAATTTCGCGAGTCGTTGCGAGTTCCTATCCATGAAGTGTTTTCACGTTATCCTCTCACTTCGGCTCAGGAAGAAGAAGATGTAGTGTACGAGCCAGGCGATGAGATTGTACTTGATCCGTTTGTGCTGCAAGCAGTCATCTTGGGGCTTAAATACCAACCGATCTGTAAAGAGGATTGTGCAGGTCTATGCCCGAGTTGTGGGGTAAATTTGAACCACAATACCTGCCATTGTAAGGATCGAACAATCGACCCGAGGCTTGAAGCATTGGCAGAACTGCTTGACAAAACGAATGAGGATCGTCGATCATAAGCTATTGCATATGTTTGGGAGGTGTTAGCTATGGCGGTACCACAGCATAGAACGTCCAAAACGAGAAAGAGATTGCGTCGCACGCACTTCAAGCTTAGCGTTCCAGGGATGGTTGAATGCCCACAGTGCCATGAGATGAAGTTGTCGCACAGGGTGTGCTCGAACTGCGGGACGTACAATCGACGCCAAGTGGTCGAACGTGCTTAAGAAGAAAGAGGGTCTTGGTGCCGTTTCGGTCCTAGACGCTCTTTTTTTATGTTACATAGAAAGTTTGAGGGTTGTATCCCCTACTTGATCTTGGGAGTGGCGGCATTTGGCTGAAAATTCCCGACGTGCGCGTCAGGAACGGTTGCGTGCTACAATAGATGAAACGCCTCTTTTGACCGATGAGGAACTAGCTGAGCGTTTTGGTGTCAGCGTGCAGACGATTCGGCTTGATCGGATGGCTTTGGGGATTCCTGAAGTTAGAGAGCGAATGCGTGCAGTTGCTGCAACGCATTATGAGGAAGTTCGCAGCCTGACTCTCGAGGAAGTGTTTGGTGAAATTGTTGATTTGGATCTTGGAGTAAGTGGATTGTCGGTGTGGAAGGCTGGCCCTGAGCATGCGTTTCTCAGATCTTCTATCATCCGCGGGCATCACATTTTTGCCCAAGCAAACTCGCTTGCCGTAGCGATTGTCGATGCAGAGCAAGCGCTGACTGCGAAGGCAACGGTTCGTTATTTGCGCAGTGCAAATGCGGGTTCTAATCTCGTCGCCAAAGCTAGGGTGATTGGAGAGCGTCTCGGGTACGTTCGAGTGAAGGTGCATACGAGAGTGAATGGACAAGTGATTTTTGAAGGGGACTTTTTGATTCAGAGGTCGGCGACGAATGCGTAGGGGGGCTCTTCATGAAGATCGCGATTGACGCGATGGGGGGCGATCACGCGCCTATGGCTTCCGTGCAGGGCACCTTGTTGGCAGCCGCACAGTATCCTGATGCGGAATTCGTTTTGGTCGGACGCGAGCCGGAGATATTGTCATCGGTGGCCGCGCTGCCGAAAAACGTGAGTGTACTTCACGCCAGCGATGTGATTGATGCTGCTGCGGAGCCCGTTAAGTCTGTACGGCGTCAAAAAGATTCTTCGCTCGTTGTCAGCGCCACCATGGTTCGCGATGGAATGGCTGATGCCATGGTGTCGGCTGGCAACACTGGGGCGTTTATGGTGGCGGGGCTACTCGTGGTTGGCCGAATGAATGGCATTGATCGCCCCGCGCTTGCGGCGATGTTGCCCACATTCTCCGGCAATCCTGTGCTCTTGATGGATGCCGGTGCCAATACGGATTGCACAGATACAAACTTGCTGCAGTTTGCGAAGATGGGTGAGGCCTATTTGAAGGTGGCGATGGGTTCACCCCATGCTCGCGTAGGTTTGATCAACATCGGTGCTGAAGAAGGTAAAGGCAACGATGTCTGCAAGGCGGCCTATCCGCGGTTAAAGGATGTATGCGATGAATTTGTCGGCAATGTTGAAGCGCGTGATCTTTTGCGAGGCATGTGCGATGTAGCTGTGTGCGACGGATTTGTTGGCAATGTTTTAGTGAAGTTTTACGAGGGTGTCGGGGTAGGCATTCTGGATTCCTTAAAGCGCATGTTCGTTGAGACGCTGTCTTCGAAGATCGCTGCGCTCTTCTTGCGCAGCCGCCTCAAGTTGTTTCGTAATCGTTTTGATTATGCGGAATACGGGGGCGGCCCTTTTTTGGGTGTAAGAGGAGTACTGGTTAAGGCACACGGATCTTCGAATGCGCGGGCGTTTCACATGGCGATTTCGCAAGCATGCCGGATGCATACATCAGGTTTGATTCATGCGTTAGAGAGAGAATTAAGCGTCAATCAATGATTTCCCGATGCGGAGGGCCAAAGCATGAAAGTTGCATTTGTGTTTCCTGGACAAGGCGCACAGTACGTCGGCATGGGAAGTGAGTTGAAAGACGCATTTCCAATCGTGAAGAAGACGTTTGAAGAAGCAGATGATGCTCTAGGGTTTTCGATCAGTCGGTTGTTTTTAGAAGGCAACAGCGATGAGCTGCGTTTGACCTATTATGCACAGCCTGCAATCTTGACCACAAGCGTGGCTTTTTTGCGAGCGTTTTGGTCTGAATCCGGGTTAAGGCCTGATTTCGTTGCGGGGCATAGCCTTGGTGAATATAGTGCTTTAGTGGCAGCCGACGTGCTGAGGTTCGAAGATGCCGTGAAATTGGTGCATACCAGAGGGCATCTGATGAATGATGCATTTCCGGCTGGACTCGGCGGGATGGCCGCAATTTTGGGTGCTGACGAGGATAAGCTTAAGGCTTTGTGTCACGACATTACAGACGCTACTGGACAATTGGTAGATATCGCAAATTATAATTGCAAAGGTCAGTTGGTCGTCTCGGGTGCGGCGGAAGCAGTCGCACAAGTCGTTGAGCGTGCGGGTGAGTCTGGCGCCAGACGGGCGCTGCCACTGGATGTCAGCGGTCCGTTTCATTCGCCTCTTATGAAAGAGGCTGGGGCGCGCTTGACAGATTATCTGATGGCTACCTCTTTTGCTATACCGTCTTGCCCGGTCGTCGCGAACGTGACTGGCAGGCCGATCGAAGCGATCGAAGATATTAAAAACGCTCTTGCGTTACAGGTAGCTTCTCCAGTACTATGGGAAGCGTCAGTTTTGTCTATGCAAAAGCTTGGCGCAGATCTTTTCATTGAGTTCGGTCCGGGAACGGTGCTGTCTGGGTTGATTAAGAAAGTGAGCCGTGATCTCCAAACGCAACATGTTGAGGATCGCGGTTCCTTGGACCAAGCGATTGCAGCTGTGTCTCTTAGGGAGGTTTGTGAATGAGCGGGTCTTTGCACGATCGGGTAGCAGTGGTTACTGGTGCCAGTGGCGGCATTGGACAGGCCATCGCAAAGTCACTGGCCTTTGCAGGGGCAAGTGTTGTCGTCGGATATTCGAACAGCCAGGAAAAGGCTGATCGCTTGGTAGATGAACTCGTATCTTTAGGCCATCACGCCGTGAGCGCCAAGGGTGACGTATCAACTGCACAAGGGGCCTCATCCATTATAACGGCGGCGGTTGAGAACTTTGGTCGACTCGATATTTTGGTCAATAATGCGGGAATCGCTCGTGACACTCTGGTTTTACGCATGAAGGAACTAGACTGGGATGCTGTGGTTGACACGAATCTAAAGGCCGTGTTTATGTGTGTCCAAGCTGCCTCCAGACACCTTTTGCGTTCCCCATATGGTAGGATCATCAATATTGGTTCTGTAGTCGGTTTAACTGGCAACGTGGGTCAAGCAAACTATTCTGCAGCTAAGGCTGGACTCGTTGGATTGACCAAAACGTTAGCGCGGGAACTTGCTACCCGTAAGGTGACTGCTAACGTGATCGCACCTGGGTTCATAGAAACAGAGATGACGGACCTGTTGGGTCAAAATGTCAAGGATACGGTGCTGACACAAATCCCGCTTGGACGTTTCGGACGACCTGAGGATGTTGCTGGTTTGGTCGCCTTTTTGGCCTGTGATGAAGCGTCGTACATCACAGGGCAGGTGTTGCAAGTCGACGGCGGACTTGCCATGTAGTATAATCTTGGGAGGAGGTGAGTGCATGTCTGATGTGTATGACCGCGTGAAGCGCATCGTCGTGGATCGCCTTGGCGTAGAGGAATCACAAGTGTCGATGGAAGCTTCATTCAAGGATGACCTTGGTGCTGACTCTCTGGATGTTGTCGAGTTAGTGATGGAACTAGAGGATGAGTTTGATCTCGAAATCTCCGATGAAGATGCTGAGAAAATCTCCACTGTAGGAGACGTTATTAAATATATCGAATCGCATGAGTAGTGAACCGCTAAAATCGGGAGAATGCTGGCCTCAGCCGTTCCGTCGGCTGCGCCGATGTTCAGGATAGGCGATTTTTTGAAGGAGACCCCGTGCTGTGCGCGGGGCCTTTGTGCATGTCATTTAGATAGGACATGCAGGATTTCAAAGAGGGTTAGGAGGGGGCACAATGAGGCGAGTCGTAATTACGGGCATGGGCGTGGTATCTCCCTATGGAGTGGGCGTGGATCCCTTCTGGCAAGGGCTGGTGCACGGAGAGTCTGGGATTCGTACCATCGAGCATTTTGATGTATCTGAGTATCCGACAAAAATCGCCGGGGTGGTTCAAGACTTTAACCCTGACGAATTTATCGACAGAAAAGAATCACGTCGTATGGATCGCTTTACACAATTTGCAGTGGCAGCAGCAACGTTAGCCGTGAAGCAATCTGGTCTGCAGATCACGCAAGACATTGCTCCGCGAGTCGGGGTTTACATCGGGTCCGGGATCGGTGGTCTAGCAACGCTTGAAGATCAGCACCGAACGCTTTTGGAGCGTGGGCCAAAGCGGGTGAGTCCGTTTTTTGTTCCGATGATGATCGGAGATATGGCATCTGGTCAGGTGTCCATCCTGTTTGGCGCGCAGGGGCCGAACAGTGCGCCCGTTTCGGCCTGTGCTACCGGATCAAATTCGATCGGTGACGCGTTTAAGATCATCGCACGTGGCGCTGCGGATGTGATGATCTGCGGAGGCGCGGAAGCCACCGTGACCCCGCTTGCCCTGGCTGGGTTTTGCTCTGCACGGGCATTGTCCGAACGCAATGACGATCCTGCCCGCGCTAGCCGACCGTTTGATGCAGATCGTGACGGTTTCGTGATGTCCGAGGGGTCTGGCATTTTAGTGATCGAAGATCTGGAATTTGCAAAGGCACGAGGAGCTCACATTCTCGCTGAAATCGTTGGGTACGGCATGAGTGGAGACGCTTATCACTTAGTTCAGCCGGCACCCGAAGGAGCTATGCGAGCGATGAAGGCTGCTATCTTAGATGCGAAGATCGAGCCGCAACAGATCGGTTATATCAACGCGCATGGTACGTCGACGATAATTGGTGATCGTTCGGAGTCAAAAGCGATTGAGGCCATATTCGGAGAGTGGGCGAAGTCTGTGGCAGTCAGCTCCACCAAGTCTATGACTGGTCACTTGCTCGGAGCTGCGGGTGGTGTAGAGGCCGTGGCGTGCGTGCAGGCACTTCGTGAGGGGATCATGCCGCCTACGATCAATCTGGAAACAACTGATCCAGAATGTGACTTGGATTACGTCCCCAACCAAGCACGCCGTAAGTCATTGGAATATGCGATGTCAAACTCCTTTGGTTTTGGCGGGCACAACGCCACGCTCATCTTTAAGCGGTACGAAGAATGATGAAGGTGTGATACAAAGCGATGGGTGCGCGTCCAGTAGAGCATCTGTGTGAGGCGTTGAAAATCGAGTTTTCAAGTATGTCATTGCTGCAGGCTGCTTTTACACACTCTTCCTACCGCAATGAACACCGTCACGAGAGTCAACAGGACAATGAGCGGCTCGAATTTTTGGGCGATGCGGTATTGGAACTGTTAGTGAGTCAATACCTCTATGCGCACTATCCACGCGCCCTTGAAGGAGAGCTCACGAGAATGCGATCGGCTCTAGTCTGCGAGCCGTCCTTGGTGGCGTTTGCAAAAGCGCTTGAATTCCCTTTGTATCTCCGATTGGGCAAAGGGGAAGAATTGTCTGGCGGTAGGGAGAGGGCGAGTCTTCTAGCGGATGTGTTTGAGGCATTTATGGGGGCACTCTATCTCGATCAAGGGTTGTCTGCTGTAGATGCATTTTTAGAGCGTTATTTCTACCCGCACGTGGCAAATGGAGACTCCTCTTCTCGCAAAGATTATAAGACAATTTTACAAGAGTGGGTACAGCGAGAGTCCAAAGGTGATTTGCTTTATGAGACCATCGCTGAAAGCGGCCCCGCGCATGATCGGGAGTTTGTCGTGCAGGTCAGTGTGGGTGGCACCGCGTTTGGGCGGGGAACAGGCCGTTCCAAGAAAGAAGCGGAACAACAGGCGGCCGCAAACGCGCTAAGCTTGCATGACAAGCGGTGAGGGGGGAGTGTCTTGTTTCTCAAGCGGCTGGACGTGTTGGGCTTTAAATCATTTGCAGATCGCATAGAGCTCGATATCGTTCCGGGCGTAACAGCAGTGGTGGGTCCTAACGGTAGCGGCAAGAGCAACATCTCCGATGCCATTCGCTGGGTTCTTGGAGAACAAAGCGCGAAATCCCTACGTGGTGCCAAGATGGAAGATGTGATATTCGCTGGAAGTGAAACGCGTAAAGCAGTCAACTTTTGTGAAGTGGCGCTCACGTTAGACAACAGCGATGGAGCATTGCCGGTTGATTTTAGCGAAGTAAGTGTCACTCGCCGGGTCTATCGAAATGGGGACAGCGAATATCTTGTCAACGGTCAATCAGTCCGATTGCGCGATGTTTCCGAGCTCTTTATGGATACAGGTGTTGGCAAGGAAGCTTATTCGATCATCGGGCAGGGGCGAATAGAAGAGATTTTGTCTACAAAGTCGGAGGATCGCCGTGGTGTGTTTGAAGAGGCGGCCGGCATCGTAAAATTTAAGGCGCGGAGAAAAGAAGCAGAACGCAAGCTGCTGGAAGCAGAGCAAAATGTTATTCGTGTGCGCGATATTTTATTCGAATTGAAAAATCAGCTAGAGCCCCTTCGGCAAAAGGCGGAACTAGAGAATAAGTATCAGTCTTTGCGTGAGCGACTGGTAACATTGCAGATCTCTGTACTTGTTGCCGAAATTGATGAATTGCTGCAAAAGCGAACAGCGGCCGCAGACAGGCTTGCGGTTCTTCAAAATGAGTTGGCAGCTGCTTTGTCCAAGGAGTCTGATAACGCAGCCTCGCTAGCAGAGCTTCGCGGCTCGATGAATGAGCTTGATCAAGCGTTGCAAGGTGTTCACAACCGATTAGTGACCGCGACGTCGGGCGTTGAGCAGTGCGAGGCGGATCGGCGTGTGGCTTTTGAACGGCAAGAACACGCCATCGCAGCGCTTGAAGAACTGCATGCGACGCGCGAGAAGCTTCAACAAGAGGTTGAGTCGGTTAATCTTGAGAGCATACAAGAGGATATTCGCGCAGAACAATTGCAGGAACGCATTTCTTCGTTAAAACAGGAATTAGATGCTAAGCTGAGCGGTTTAGATAGTCAAAGCGTGATTTTGGCATTGCGTGGGCAGGTCAATGAGGCGCGGACGCAGTTGATAGAGTCCATGCGACAGCAGGCATCAGATCGCAACGAATTGTCTAAAATCGATAATACGACGTTGCTGAATTTGAAACGTCTAGAACGCGTGGAGATGGAACTTGCTCAGTTAAACGCGGATGCAGGGGCTGCAAGAAACGAAGCAAAAGACCTGGAACTTGCCCGTGTAGCCATTTTAGAAGAGCGAACTAGGCTAGAGCAATCGATCACCGTGTTGCAAGACATGGTTGTCCAGAAAAAGGAGCAAGTCAACGCCGCCTCTAAGCGAGAGCGTGATCTCGAAAATTTGCGGTTAGAGTTAAAGAGCCGATTGCATACCCTTCAGGATTTGCAAAAGGATTTGGAAGGGTATGCTGGCGGTCCTAAGGCTGTATTGCAAGGCACTAGACAAAATCATCTGCGCGGTATCCGAGGTTCTGTGGCCGATTTGGTTCGCGTAAAGCCTGAACATCAGTTGGGAATAGAAACGGCGCTTGGCGCCAGCTTACAACATATCGTGGTGGAGACGGAGGAGCAGGCTCGGCAGGCTATTGAATGGTTAAAAAAACGGCAGTTGGGTCGTGCTACTTTTCTGCCGATCAGTACGATCCGTGGGCGCAAGATGCCGCCGCATGATGTTCAGATGGTAAAGACCGCGAGTGGATTTGTCGGAGTTGCTGCGGATTTAGTCGAAGTAGATAAAGTGTACCAAAATATTATGGATTCACTTTTAGGCACTGTCATCCTTGCCAGATCCCTTCCAGAGGCTAATACGATTGCACGGATTTTGATGCACCGCGTTCGCATTGTCACCTTAGGTGGAGATGTCGTGAATGCTGGAGGATCCATGACCGGAGGCAGCGTGTCTCGCCGAGGCGCCGGTATACTCGGGCGCGCGCAGGAAATCCAAGAATTGACGAACCGCCTTCAGGATTCGTCAACTCAACTAGCAACGATTTCTCAGCAGCGTATAGCAAACGAACAAGATCATGATGAATGTGTGCATCAGCTGCAACATGCTGAGGCCAAACTACGGTCCTTTGATGTTAGGCTGCGTGCTCTAGAGGCGGATGAAACGGCCCTAAGACATAGAATTGACGCAAATTCTGGGAGAGAGTCGGCTTTGGAGCTAGAACGCCACGACCTTTCGCAAGAAATTGTGGACTTTCAGAAAGCCTCTGACGAACTGCGAGTAAAACTCGAGCTAGATGCACAGCAGATCGCTGCGATCGAAGCACAGACGACGGATCTTGAGCAACAGATCGTGCAGCACGAGTCTTCAGAGGCAGGACGCAGCGATGTTTTGACTGATTTGCGCGTCAAATTGGCTGGGGCGCAGGAGGCATCGCGAGCTAATGCTGAGACGAGGGAACGCCTCGCGTCAAGATTAGCTTCATTAAATGAGGAACTTGCTCGCTTGCAGTCTGATGAGAAACGCTTATTAGGGCGCATTTCTGATTTGCGACTGCAACTTGAAACATATCAGCAAGAAGGCCTATTGGCGCAAAGCATCCGGGAACAGTTGCAGGTAGAGGCGGACTCACTTCGCAAAGGGCGCAGTGAGTCGTTGCAAGCGGTGGACGACCGGGAAAAGTTGCTTGCTCGAGCCGCGGCCGAGCGTCGCGGTGTGGAAGAACGCTTGCATGCGCATGAACTCACACAAAGCCGTCTTGCAATAGAGCTAGAAAGTAAAGTGGCTGAGTTGTCCCAGGACTACAATTTAGGTCTGGAGCTGGCGCGTGAACGGTTTTCACTCGCACAACCGCTAACTGCAGCCCGGTCTGGCGTGGCTTCCTTAAAACGGGATATTGAAGGGCTCGGAACGGTTAGTGTGGGTGCGATGGATGAGTATGAGCGGCTGATGGAGCGCTTCACCTTTTTGAGTGCCCAGGAAGCGGATTTGGCTGATGCGCAAGCGCAGTTGCGTGCGCTCATCGTAGACATTGACCGGGAGATGGCTCATCGCTTTTTAGAGACGTTTGAGGCTGTGCGAGGGCATTTTGCAAGTGTATTTTCGTCGCTGTTCGGGGGCGGACGAGCGGACATCTCTCTCGTGGATCAGTCCCAGCCGCTGACTACGGGTATTGAGATCGTCGCCGAGCCAGCCGGTAAAAAGATGCAGGCCCTGTCGCTGTTATCGGGTGGTGAAAGGGCACTGACTGCGCTGGCGCTGTTGTTTGCAATTTTGAAGATTAAGCCGGTTCCTTTTTGTATCTTAGATGAGGTCGAGGCGGCACTGGATGAAGCTAATGTGACCCGTTTTGCGGATTATCTGCACGCATTTTCGCACCAGACACAGTTCATTGTGATTACGCACCGACGGGGCACGATGGAGGCCGCAGATGTACTATATGGCGTAACCATGCAGGAGTCTGGTGTCTCGAAGCTCGTATCCGTGCGCGTTCTCGACGAAGAGCAGGTGTCTGCATGATCGGTAGAAGGGATGAGCGGGTTGGGGCTATTTGATAAGCTAAAGCTTGGTCTAGCGAAAACTCGGCGCGCATTTTCGGATCGGGTGGAAATGGTACTGCGCAGACGCCGTATCGATGAGGATGTATTTGAGGAACTGGAAGACGCGCTTCTTTCAGCTGACGTGGGGCTTGATACTACTGGGTTTCTTCTCGATCGCCTAACCAAAGAGGCGCGACGGGAAAAGTTGGAGACGGCTGATCAACTTATCCCGGTATTGAGGCGAGAAATTCATGCTATCGTTGCTGCACGAACCGATAGCGTGAAGTCCGTGTCGGACTCAATGACCTCGCTTTACTATGACCAAAATGGGCTTACGGTGGTACTAGTTGTAGGTGTCAATGGAGTTGGAAAGACCACCACAATTGGCAAACTAGCCTATGCGCTAAAGCAAGAGGGCAAGCGCGTCATGGTGGCCGCTGGCGACACGTTTCGCGCCGCAGCAATCGAGCAACTCAGTGTTTGGGCTGACCGCGCTGGCGTCGATATCATCAAACAAACTACCGGTTCAGATGCGGCGGCAGTTATCTTTGATGCGATCGAGGCTGCAAAGGCTAGAAGAGCTGATGTGTTGTTGTGTGATACTGCTGGGCGCTTGCAAAATAAAGCTCATTTGATGGATGAGTTAGAAAAGATTTACCGTGTGATCGCAAGAGAGGTTCCTGGTGCGCCACATGAGACGCTGTTAGTTCTCGATGCAACCACGGGTCAAAATGCGATCATTCAGGCGAAGCTCTTTCAAGATGTGGCGAAAGTGACAGGCATCGTCCTGACTAAGCTTGATGGAACAGCAAAAGGTGGAGTGGTGATCGCCATCGGCAAGGAACTGAAGATTCCTGTCAAGTGGGTCGGGTTAGGTGAGCGGTTAGAAGATTTGCAGCCATTTTCTGCTGATGATTTTGCGACCGCATTGTTTGATTCGCTGTCATAGGTCATCACTGACAAGGGATATTACTTGACAGCGATGCCGGATTAGGCTACAATGCAGCCTAGATAGTTTTGAAACGAGTATTTCCTCTGGTGAGAGCTCATGTTGGATGAAACGGTCACGACACACCTGTTATACGATTGCTATGGAGCATTATTGACCGAACGTCAGCGGCGGATTTTAGAGATGAGGTTGTTTGATGATTGGTCTCTCGGGGAGATCGCCGAGGCCTTGAGGATCTCAAGGCAGGCTGTACACGACACCGTCACGAAAACTGTGTCACAGTTAGAAGGCTATGAGACAAAGTTGGGCATTTTAGCTTCGCATTTGCGCCGTCGAGAAAAGATCGAACAACTTGAGGTATTACTCACATCTAAGTACAGCGTTTCGGACGATGTTGTTCAGTTAATTCGGGCACTGCAATAGCTGACAGTTCTGCTGATTATCCGCAACTGGGGCAGGGGGATAATACGTGTTCGATACCCTTTCTAATCGCTTGCAAGGGGCCTTCCAAAAGCTTCGGGGAAAAGGTCGATTATCTGAAGACGACGTTAAGGAAGCCATGCGCGAGATCAGACGGGCGTTGCTCGAAGCTGATGTGCACTACAGTGTTGCCAAAGATTTCGTGGATCGGATTCGGGAACGAGCGATTGGGCAAGAGATTTTGCAAAGTCTGTCCGCTGCACAGCAGGTTGTCAAGATTGTCAACGATGAGCTTGTGGAGTTGATGGGTCAGTCGCAGGCCAAGTTGAACCGATCATCCAAATCACCAACAGTTGTTTTGATGGTTGGACTGCAGGGTGCTGGTAAGACGACTATGTCTGCAAAGTTAGCTAGGCATCTGATGTTGACGGAGCATCGCAGGCCGCTTTTAGTTGCGGCTGATGTTTATCGTCCTGCGGCGATAGACCAGTTGCAAGCGCTCGGGAAACAGATTGGTGTTTCGGTTTTTGCGCCCGGTACTTCTGTTTCGCCTCAAGAGATTGCGAGAACTGCTCTCGATGAAGCGCGAAGAGGTGGCTATGATTATGTCATCATTGACACTGCAGGTAGACTTCACGTCGACGAGTCGTTGATGGCTGAGTTAACTGAGATCGATCAGATCACCAGCGCAGATGAGATTTTGCTCGTGATCGACGCGATGACTGGACAAGATGCGGTCACGGTTGCGGATCATTTTCACCAACAGTTGAAACTGACTGGGGTTGTGTTGACGAAGCTTGACGGGGATACCAGAGGCGGTGCCGCATTAAGCGTACGCCATGTGACTGGATGCCCAGTGAAGTTTGTCGGCGTCGGTGAGAAGCTTGATGCACTTGAGCCGTTTTATCCTGATCGGATGGCTTCGCGGATTCTTGGTATGGGCGATGTTTTGACTTTGATTGAAAAAGCCCAGGCAAGTATCGATGAACAGCAGGTCATGCAGTTGGAAGCTAAGATCAGAAAGAATGAATTTACGTTTGATGACTTTTTAGCGCAGTTGCAACAGATTCAAAAGATGGGCCCACTCAATCAAATATTGGGACTATTGCCTGGGATTGGAAAGATTAAGCAATTGCAGAATGAATCTGTTGATGACAGGCAATTAAAGAAGGTGGAGGCGATCATTCTCTCGATGTCCAAAGAAGAGAGGATTAAGCCTGAACTGATCAGTAAGAGTTCCAGCAGAAGGTTGCGGATCGCAAGTGGTAGCGGTACGCATGTGCGCGATGTCAATCAACTGCTTCGCCAGTTTGAAGATATGAGAAAGTTGATGAAGCAATTGTCCGGGATGGGTAAGTCGATGAAGGGTCTTGGTGGCCCTGGCGGCGGACTCGGTGGTCTTGGCGGTCTGCCTGGCTCGATGAAGGGTGGCCCTGGCGCTTTTGCTGGAGGATTTGGCAAGCGTGGTAAGAAACGTCGCTAGTATCGTTTAGGACATAGAGTCTGTGAAGGAGGTGATACATGTGTCAGTAAAGATTCGCTTAAAGCGTATGGGTGCTAAGAAATCCCCTTTTTATCGTGTGGTTGTTTCAGATTCCCGGTCACCCCGTGATGGTCGCTTTATTGAGGAAATCGGGATCTATGATCCGCTTAAGGACCCTGCTCAAATCAACATTAACGAGGATCGCGCCCTTTATTGGTTACAGACAGGAGCGCAACCGTCTGATTCAGCAAGGTTTTTGTTGAGCCAAGCTGGTTTGATGGCTAAGGCCCATGAAGCGCGGCAACGCAGCAAGTAATTTTACTGTATGTTCCCAGTGCAGTGATCGGAGGCGAGTTTCTGTGAGGGAGCTTGTTGAACTGATTGCGCGTTCTCTGGTCGATCTACCGGACGAAGTAAAGGTTCGGGAAGTTCGCGGTGATCGCGGATTGACCTACGAAGTGTCTGTAGCTAAAACTGACATGGGTAAGATCATTGGCAAGGGTGGGCGCATTGTAAAGTCGATGCGCGCAGTTATTTTCGCGGCAGCATTGCAGGATAATGAGCGAGTCAGTATCGAAATTATATGAGCATGAGGGTCAAGACACCGTGTCTGACCCTCACCTCGTTTACTATGGGTATTGTGCATAGCACATGAGATAGCGGTTTCGCTAATGTCTAAGTGTGTTGAGTGTATAATGTTTTGAATTGTGGCGACACCATTATTGTTAGGAGTGATGTTTTCTTGTTAACCATACGTCAACCTGTCGCAGTGAAAGTTATTTTAACCGAAGAAACGAAGCAGTCCTGGCTTGCTGAACTTCGCCGTTTAATTAATGCAACGATTGCTGAACTTGAGGAGTTGGAGTTCCGTGGAAAGCAGTGGATTCGCGATGCGGAGAAGCAGGGAGAAGCTGCTGTGCATGCCGCTGAAGAACGAATCGAAATGGAACGTGCCCAACGCGTTGAGAGGCGTGAGCAACTGATCCAACAACTTTCCCAGATTCAACAGATGGATCTTGGCTCCGAAGTGCCTAATGGTACGGTCGAGACATCTGTAGATGTGACTGTTGGCGACTCTTGGGAGAAGATCCTGCTCGGTAGCGAAATCATCGTAAAAGATGGCATCGTTGTAGAAATTCGTCGTAGCGGTGCTGCAGTCTAATATTCCGACCTTGAGATGCTTTCTGACACATGAGGTGATGCATGCTGAATGAGGATATGCTGACAGTGGGACTCATTGTTGGAACACATGGCTTGCGTGGTGAGGTTAGGGTTGTGTCTCGGACGGATTTTCCTGAACTGAGATTTGCTCAAGGGTCACGACTGTACTTGTTTTGTGGGAATTCAGATCCTATCACGCTTGAGGTACTAACGGCGCGTTTACAAAAACGCGTCTATATTGTATCGTTCGTCGGCCTTAAATCGATTGAGCAAGTTGAAAGATTCAAAGGGTGCGAACTACGGGTGACCGCTGAGCAATTGCCTCAATTAGATCCAGGAGAGTATTTGGTGCGGGACTTGGTTGGATGCAAAGTCTTTCTTGAGGATGGATCTCAACTGGGGGTTCTGACAGAAGTTTTGACACCCGGTGCCAACGACGTGTACGTCGTCCGAACGATGTCGGGCAAATCTGCACTGTTACCCGCCATTAAGGATTGTATATTGAATGTAGATATTGGACAAAAACGAGTCGAGATTCATGCTATGCCTGGCCTGTTGGATGATGATTTACTGATTGATTAAATAGGGTGAGTGTAGGTAGTCTGATGAAAATAGACGTTTTGACTCTATTTCCTGAGTTATTCGAAGTGGGTCTTCGGACAAGTATATTGGGACGAGCCACCGCATTAGGGATCTTGAATGTCTCTCTTGTAAACTTTCGTGACTTTTCGACCGACAAGCATCATACTGTCGACGACTACCCTTTCGGTGGAGGCGCAGGCATGGTGTTGAAACCAGAGCCGATTTTTAGGGCGGTTGAGTCGATCTTGCTCGAGGATTCTCACGGGCATGTGACGGGTAGTCACAGTGACACTGCCTATGGTTCGTCAGTGCCTGATTCGGTATCGGCGCCCTGTGTCATTCTTCTATCGCCGCAAGGACAGGTCTTTAATCAAAGTGTTGCACGAGAATTGGCTCAATCGTCTCGGCTGATTTTAATTTGTGGCCACTATGAGGGCTTTGACGAACGTATTCGTGAACATTTGGTCACACATGAGATCTCTATTGGGGACTATGTGCTGACGGGTGGGGAGTTGGCGGCGATGGTAGTTATCGATGCCGTTGCGCGACTCTTGCCTGGAGTTCTGGGTAATAACGAGAGCGCCGAGGTTGATTCATTTTCTGATGGCTTGTTGGAATACCCGCAATATACGCGTCCATGCGACTTTCGGGGTTGGAAAGTTCCGACAGTGCTTATGTCGGGTCATCATACTAACGTCAAACTGTGGCGCAGACGGCAGTCGATCTTGCGCACACTTGTTCGTCGGCCTGACCTTCTCAAGCTTGCGAACCTTACAGCAGATGAGGTGCGATACGTAGAGGAATTAAGAGCGTTGGGGATGGATAACGCCAATTCGCAGCTAAATACTCAGCTTGATGAAAATTAGAAGTATTCTTACACTTGTTGATTACACAAATGCAGTTTTGTCTACGTATAAAGGTATCTGCAATACAATGCTATTGTGAATTACCCATGTGTGCAGCTCGTGCGGCGGGCGCGGTTCACTGTATCCCTTATGCTCTCGCCGACGAGCTTATCGTATAGTATGTTCGATGGCTATGCGTGGTGCAGGCATTTCACAGTCAGTTTTATAGGCGCCATGAGTACAACCGAAGTGATAAGATAAGGGGATAGCAAGGTATCGCAACCGTACGATATTTAGGCTACCGACCGTGGATCAGTCGCGAAATCATGGCGTTTAATTGGGACAAAAATCCAAGTCGGAAAGTGTTGACACACGATTATAGGCATGATATATTACTACTTGTCGCCGCGAGAGCGACGGCGAGAAACGAAAGAAACAGACAGCAACAAAACGAAATAAACGCAGATGGATCCTTGAAA
>JAKACY010000026.1 GCA_021821025.1 Bacillota bacterium
GCGCAGAACTTGGAACTGAAAAAATCGCGATGAACCAAGTGGAGCAGTCACTTTGTCAAAAGGGAATTGAAATCGGAAGAATTGAGGATATCAAAACCATGACTGCAGAAGCCTGTTTGAATGCGATTGAACATGGATATGGCTTTGATGCAAAGGAACGTTATGAGGTGGAACTTTGTCGAGAGGGCCACGAACTCGTTCTTCGCGTGCGTGACTGGGGCGGACACTACGTCGGTGATACACCACCTATGAGTCATCATATCGATGAAGTGATGACGGACAGCCGAAATCCGCGGGGTTGGGGATTGTTGATGATCGATGCGCTCTCAAACTCATGGATATTTAAGGGAGATGGGAATATCACAGAGTTGGAAATTCATGTAGATATTTCGAGGTTTGGGGGAGGGAACATGGTTGTCTGATGCGATCGTTGCAACTCGGCTTCAAGATGGGATTTGGATCGTGTCGCTAGAAGGGGAGTTAACGAATGAGAACGGATATACTTTAAGTCAAGTTTATCCATGGCAAAATCCAGAGGTTGTAACGGATGCTGTCTTATTTGATATGTCTCGCCTCTCATATATCAATAGTGCTGGAATTGCCGCGTTGATTCGATTTGTTCGCGAGGCCCGCCGAATGGGATGTGAATCTTATGCTCATGGTGTTTCACTGCACTACCAAAAAATATTTCGAATCGTCGGATTAACAGGCTACATGGAGTTGTTTCCGGACGAATACGGCGCTTTGGAAACGTTGCAGTCTCGACGTAAATAGGGATGATGGTGCTGTTCCGAATAATCGATGAATCTATTAAGTTTTAGCAAAGTCGACTGCGTTATCCATATCATAAAAATTCAATTTCTATTAAAATAAACACAACGGAACGATGCCAAATATGCGAGCTTTACGGCCTTTTTTTCTGGCAATTCCGGAATCGGTTGCAAGGGGATTCCCGAAATGAAAGGAAGCGTATATTGGCCGCTGCTGGTTTTCTATTGCGCTATTGAGGGATGGATACTTTCTTTTCCATTATTCGGACCAATTTTGGGCCCCTTTGTCGTTCCTCAAGGAGCGGATCCGGGTGTGCTGGCCACGACATTTCTGTTCTTTTTTGCGGCGTCGTTCGCTGGATGGGGTGTGATTTTCAGAAACTACACGCAAAATCTTGCCAAACTTCGTATTTTTGTCATGCTAGCGGTATTGGCCTGCGCGTTACTATCTTTCGGTCTACTGATTATGCCCATCGCACTGTGGAAAGTCGGGTTTGCGCTATTCGGGATATTAGGTTCTCTTCCGTCGCTTGTCTGGTTGACATTTGTGTCAAGGGGATTGGATAGGAAGAAGATCGGCTGGAATCTTGGCGTAACAGGAGTTTTTGTGGAACTCATTGTATACGTGGTACGGATGTCTGGACAGTATCTTGCACCGCTACCCGAGTTTCTCATAATACAGATCCTTCCTTTTATTTCGTTGTTCGTACTCATTCGATCTCCATCTTTGTTTGACATTAAGGTTATGAGTTCCGACAGGTCGCAAACGAGAAACGAGAGAACTTGGTCGTTATACCTTTTCATTTTCTTCTTTCCACTTGTCGGTGGCATCATGTACAACGTCTTGCAGCCTCTCTTTCTCGCACATCACCCCCGTATTCTGGCGAATTATGGAACCTTGCCCTATGTTCTCACCATGCCACTTGCTGGACTTCTGGCGGATCGAAAGACCATACGTCCTGTGGCGTTTTACGGACTAGCTTCGCTTGGTATGGCGTACACGGTCTTGGTTTTATCGAACTCAGGCGTTGCAGCTTTTGCAGGAGACACATTGTTTAATATAGGCTTTGCTTTCATGGATCTTTTCGTTCTTTTTGCGCTAGCTTGGTATGCTTCTGGCAGGCATGCCATGATGTACATAGGTGAAGGTTTGGGTGTATATATATTTTCAATTCTTGTCGGAACATGGTTGACGGAACTTATCCTTCCTCATACGCAGGGCAATTACAAGGTTATCTATTTAGTAGCCGTGCTGATCCTGTTTGTTTCATTTTTTGTGCTCGAACGGGTGGTCAAAAGGGCGAATGCGATGGATCTTCCATACGATTCAATTGGCGAGGATTTGGAACTTGCACGCAGCGTTCAGCAGAATATGTTGCCACAGTATGGAGAATTTCCTGAAAACTGGGATATCGCCTATACGCTTGAGGCGGCGCGAGAGGTGGGTGGTGATTTTTTTGACGTGATCCCACTTGGCCAGAACAGCACCTTGTTTGTCATTGGCGACGTGATGGGAAAGGGCTTGTCCGCCGCTATGCTGGTTGCCTCTGTGCTTGGACAAATCAGATCACTCGTAGAGAGCACACAATCTCTTGCGGATGTGCTGGCCAGCATCAATCGAGTATTAATTCGCGACGCTCGTTTTTCCATGTATGTCTCTGTTGGACTTGTACTGCTGGATCGGGCAAAGGCCAGTCTTACTTACGCAAATGCAGGACATATGCCACCATATATCCTGCATGATAAGGTGATCCGCGCTTTGGAGCTTCCGTCCTTGCCGCTAGGAACAGACGCAGAGGCGGTTTACCAATCGGCCGCCACCGATTTTAAAGCGGGTGATGTGCTTCTCCTTTACACAGATGGTGTTGTTGAGGCAAAAAATAAGCGCAAGGAGTTATATGGTTTTGATCAACTTGAGGCAAAGCTTTCCATTTGCCAAGGACTTTCTGCCGAAGGGGTAAATATCGCTATCGCCACGGATGTAAAGACTTTCGTCGGATCAAAGCCAATCGATGACGACTTTACCTTGCTATTAGTCAAGGCCAAGATATAAATCGTTATCTAAACGCAGTATTGCCATGCATGCGCGTAAAGTATTGGTGTGGTTTGTCCCATGATCGGCAGTCTCTTGATTCCCCTTTTATCTTATTTCGGATATTAGTTCTTAATCCATTAATCCTCTTGAGTTCTATTCGGGCGACGGCTGGACGTTCGCGGTCGTGTATCGTGCTGTGAATTTTCTGCGACTGACGTGGTTAGTGGGGGGTAAGTCTATGGTTATTTGATGGTTATCTGTTATTTGTATATTGAGATATAGCTTAAATTCTTTCTGCATAGGCAGTCTAATCTGAAAGGAGCATGCGTTATGAGGCGTAGCGTTCCCTGGAAGGGAACCCTCGCGGCTATGACCGCGATTTTGATTACCCTTAGCCCGGCTTTAGCGCCACAGGCATTAGCCGCTGCAACCGGAGAACTCAGCGCGACTGCGAACACCGATCCGAGTCTCGCCACACCGACCACCGTCTTGACGGGGCAAATGCTCATGTTTGACGTTAATTCAAGTTACGCGGACACTCAGACAACCCCGGATACTTACCAGTATCAATTGCAATTTCTAGATGCCAATGGCCAGCCTGTATCCGACCTTGCCAATGATCACCCGCAGGTTGTCTTTAATGGTGTAACAACTCCCCAGAGTATGACGGTTGATACGACTGGGAGTGTTGCCACAGCGGAATCTCCACAAATGGAAACGAGCGGACAATCAGATGGTATGATTTCGTTTCTATTGACCCCAGTAGATACCGGAACTTACACTGTCTCGGTTCAGCTTTATGACGAGACAACGAAAACGCCAGTCGGCACTCCAGTTACCGAGCAGATTACCGTGGTCAATGTGACTGGAATCGTGAAGACAGCAGGCGGACCTTCTAATGTCGGTACATTGGCAGGGGACATCACGATTAATGGGACGCCAGCGGCAGGCGCGACCCTGCACGTCATTGATTCAAATAACCATGACACGCCGCTTCCACTCGATAACTCGGGCGTTTTTACATCAAACTCGCTTGCTGACGGAACATATACCCTGGGAAGCGTGGACTACAACGGAGTAACTTACGCGATTCCCCAGGGGAGTCAGACGGTGGATGTGAGCGCCACTACACAACCCGTTTCCATCAACATTTCAGCACTGAGCATCACCCCCCCCGACTGCAAACAACGTGTCCGCCAACCAACCAGTGGACATACCGATCAACATTTCTGGAATCAGCAGTATCCCTAACCAGGCGTATCTGGCCGTGTCGGTTTACTCGGAATCAGCTAATTCTGGGACTATAGCAGGTGGGGCTACAACTGACACTTCAGCACAGGTGCCGAATGTTAAAGTGACTGCAACCATCAATGGACAAAACTATCCGCTCACGCTTTCCGGCAACCAGTACATGACGCAAGGATTTACCTTTACAGCCAACCCGACGATTGATTTAAAAATCACCTTCCCGCAAGACGGGCACTATGGAGTAAACGTCGCTCTGGCCAACGCATCCGATCCAACGGCAACATACGGCGAAGATGCAATTCCGTTAACTATCGGCGGTGCTTCCATATCCGGAACGGCGTACATGGCTGACGGCAAAACTGTACTTCCAAACGCGTATCTCCACCTCGTCAATCGAAGCACGAACGACGAGGCCTGGGCTCCAACGGACGCAAATGGAAACTTCACGGTTCAACTGACAGACGGTACGTGGAACGTGGATCAAATTGAGTTGAATTCAGGCCCATATACGTTTAACTCCGGTCAGCAACCGACCATCACGGTAACAGGTGGTCAAGTCACGGCGTTTGATGGACAAAACTCATCGACAGTCGCCATTGACGACCTAGGGGCAAATGTGAAGGGAACTGCCTATATTGATGGCGCAAAAACGCAACCGCTAGCAAATGGATATCTGGACATACAAATGTCGAGTACGACATCTTCGGACGCAAATGGATCAGGTTCAGGCGCGAATAATAGCGCTTCTGACTCGACGACTGCTGGGAATGCCGGTCCACAAAACGATATCTGGGTTCCAACGGATACTCATGGAAATTTTGTCGCGGGTCTGACACCAGGCAGCAGTTATAAGGTAGTCGCCGAATACTCAACATCCGGCGAGATCTCCACCGATGATGTCTGGACGATCGCGCCTGGAATCGATACATTCTCAGTTACCCCCCCATCACCTGATGTTCAACTCACGGTCAACGATGATCAGGGACAGCCAGTACAATCGGGATCTGTTGCTGTTATGCCGGCAACTGACAATCAGGATGATTGGAGCAACGCCATCTGGATGCAGGTTTCAGATGGGAAAGTATCCGGTTACTTGCCATCGGGCAACTATGTAGCTGTGGCCATCGCGACTAGCACCAACTTTTGGAGCATCAGTACGCCACTTTCAGTGGACGCAACCGCTCAACAACCTACTGCAGAAACCGTTGAGCCAGCCCAACCGCTGGTGAGGGGTACTTTGACGAAAGCCGATGGTAAGACGCCGATTGCGTCAGCCACAATTGAAATCATGCCAGCGAATACAAACGACTCGTCGAAAGCCGTGTACTTTTCTACCGACGCGAATGGGAATTTTAACGATCTCGGAATGACACCAGGTGGGCAATACGGGGATACGCTTCAAGCCAATCAATCATACACCGTCGTGGGTATATGGGACAGCCAAGGAAATTGGACACCTATCGGGCAGCCCTTTCAAACCGCTGCTTCTGCATCGGCGGCACAACCGATTGCCATTAAACTCCCCTCGCCGGATCTCGGCGGCAAGGTGACTTTGGACGGTAAGGTGGTAACTTCCGGTTGGATCGCGTTTGGACCTTCAGGATCGACTATTGATACCAATGGTCAAGACTGGATTTGGGCACCTATTCAAAATGGCAGTTATTCTACAGACCTTCCGGCGGGATCCTACCAAGTCTACGCCATTCAAAATGATGTGACTGGATCATATTTCGACGCCACACAGATTTCGCAAACCCCAATTACAATCTCTCATTCGCCGACTCCGGTGGCCCAAGACATCACATTTGCAATGAATTTTTCAGGGACATTAAGCGCTTCCGCCGGTTCTATGGGAAATGCCACCATGATGCTGTCGAAGGTTCCCAATCCCGAGACGGACAGCGATTGGCAAGCCATTAACTACGTGCAGACGGATAACCAAGGTAATTTCAGCGCCAACATTGCGCCGGGGACTTGGTATCTGGTGGGAGTGATTGATTCGACTGGGCAATTTACACAACTCAGCCAGACTCTAACTGTTTCTGCACAATCCAGTGGTCCGCAAGCGATTTCTATCGCGCCGAATGTCAGTGGCACGGTGACATTACCGGCTTCTAGTACTACAGGAATGAAAACCGGTTGGATCGTCGTGCAGGGTACGCAATCACAGCAGGTATTTTCAGCCCAGCTCAACCAATCTGGATCGAATTGGAACTATAGTTTCAACCTGCCGGCGGACACATACAAGGTTTTGGGTCTATCGCTGGAAGACAACTCAGGCGGACAAAACTGGACCGATCTCAGCGCACAGGATGATTCCATTACTGTAGGCTCTAACCAACCTGCCACGTTGAATATCGATCTTGGAAGGAGTTCCCATTCCGGCGCTGTGAGCGGAATTACCGGTCAAACGGGTTATGTACTCTTTGAGAAGGCGGATCAAAACGGAGCGCAAAAGATGGTCGCGGTGCCGTTTGACGCCACTGGACAGTTTACAACTGTTCTCGATAATTCCTGGCAGGTGGTGGGCGTGGAAACGGCTTACAGTTATCACCAGGTACAAGGAACGTACACCAACGGTGAATGGTCTGTTACGGCCCAGTGATGCGTAATTCGGGAGGGGATCGGAGAATGAAGAAAGTAACGAAGCCACGCAGGAACCCGTCGAGAGCAGTACTTTTGGCCATGACAGGGCTCGTGGGGGGAATATTAGCGCCAGCGCTGCCAGTAGCCGGAGTATCAGCCGCAACCTCACCAAGCATCACGCTTTCGCAAACGACTCTAGCGTATGGGTATAGCGCGCCGCTGACCATTATGATAAACGGAACTGGCACAGACTTTGTCCAAGGCGGTACGGTCGTTTATGTGATGCAGGGTTCAACTGACACGCACACCGCTACGAACTTTCAAGTTTCATCGCCTACTAACATGTCGTTTAGCTTAGGAGGGGGTCTGGCTAACCCCGGATCTCCTTATACTGTAGAAGTAGAGACTCCATCCAATTCCGCTCCCAATGGTCTGGAGACGGAGACAGCCTCTTTCATCGTTAACCCGGCACCATCTGTGTCGAGCATGACGATCGGCGGCAACAGCGATAGCGCCTACCTAGGCGTCGGGTATCCGGATACGTCCATCACAATCGAAACCGCGAATGCCAATTTATCCACGCAGACGCAGGCGCTCGTGGAGGATAGCAACGGCAACCTGTTAACAGGCAAGATCTCTGGGCTACAGGTCAACGCAGCGGCGCAGAGTGCCACATTTACTTTATCTGGCGGTTCAAATGGCTTATCTGCAGGCAACTATACACTGATCCTGCGGACCAACGGTCAAGATGTGACGGCACCGATCACCATCAGAAATCCTCAATCAGCTGTAACATCCGCAACTTTGACGGCTAACAAGCAGCAGACCGTGACGTTTGATGCCGTTAACGCCAACTTCACTGCGGGAAACGTCAAGGTTACCGTGGGCGGACACATCTATACCAACGTGACGGTAGTGAATAAAAACGAGGTCACATTCAATATTCTGGCCGGGGACTTCCCGACGGCTGGAAGTCAGTCCATTACCGTACAGGACAACTCAGAGAGCTTTACAGAAAATAATTATTTTAACTTCGTGGCGGCTGGATCACCGACTGCAACCGCGACGCCGACTACGCTGCAGGATGGCTACAGTAACCAGAGTGTGAGCATTGCGACTACTGGTTTGACGCTAAACGGTCAGACAACAGTCAAGATTCAGCAAAGTGGAACCGATGTGCAGGGGAAATCGGTCACGAATGCCACTGCGCAAGGTTCGACTGAGGTTGTTACCCTGCCAAGTGGGCTTGCTGTAGGAAATTACGATCTTGTCGTCACAGACCAGAGCGGCAATCAAGCACAGGCAACATTTAGCGTGACAGGGGCGCCGCCGACTACGATTACGGCAAGTTCCCAATGGCCTACGGGTATTCAGGGCCAAAGCTATGGTCCAATCACTTTGACCGCGAACGGAACAGGGCCTGCCTATACATGGAGCATTGTAAAAGGAAGTCCGCCAGCCGGTTTAAGTTTGGATTCCTCCAAAGGGACGATTAGCGGAACATTGGCAAACACTGCAACCTCTTCTTCATTTACTGTGCAAGCTGCCAATCAATACGGATCGACTCAGGAGCAATTTACCATTAATGTAAGCGCCCTTCCCGCCATCACCACGACAACATTGGCTTCGGCGACGGTTGGCCAAAGTTATCGCGCTCAATTTGAAGCAAGTGGAACTACTCCGATTACTTGGTCGGTCTCCAGCAACAATCTGCCAGCAGGACTCAATCTGGATCACGCATCGGGCGTGATCAGCGGTACACCGACCTCAGGGGCACAATCGGCCGACATTACTGTGCAGGCGACAAACAGCGACGGTCACGTGGAAAAGCAGTTCCATCTTACTGTAAATCCAGCTTCGACCGTGGGTAGTGGCCAGTCGGGTGGTTCGCAGCAGGGTGGTTCGCAGCAGGGTGGTTCGCAGCAGGGTGGTTCGCAGCAAGGTGGTTCGCAGCAAGGTGGTTCGCAGCAAGGTGGTTCGCAGCAGGGTGGTTCGCAGTCAGGGGGAAATGGTTCTACCGGAAATACCGACCAGGGTGGTAAGTCCCAGGGGAATCAATCTATTCCCGTTTTCGGCTCCACCTTAGCTACACAAAATATAACAAATGCGGGCGGCGACATTCACCACACGTACGGCAACAATGCCGTAACGGTACAGGTCCCGGCAGGAGCGTTTCATAACAGCGAGCAACTTTCGTTGACTACGACCAACGTGAAGAAGCTAGCGTCTGTGGTTCCTAGCGGCAGCACGCCGATTGTCGCCTTAGGAGTCAATTTTACGGGGGCCACACCAAACAAGCCCATTACACTTACTATCAAAAATCCGCTGATTCCGGCGAACGCACAAATCTTCAAAATTCGGGACGATGGGTCTTTGCAATTTGTAAAATCGACGGCTATGTCCGGTCAAGTGATCATCAAGTTTAGCAGTGATCCTAAGTTCGTCGTGGTGAAACCGATCGCGCTCGTTGGCCACCAGCGCGCAATCGAATTGAATGGCAAGTCGTGGATCGTCCCCGGAATGGTGCAACACTATACCACGTACATGCCGACATGGTACGTAATGAATGCGTTAAAAGCGGCGGGCATCGCAAGTGTATGGGACGGTCAGAACTGGAGACTAACCTCATCCCAGCCTGCGGATTTGAGTCATTTGCGGGTTGGAACCGGAAATAAGAATATATGGCTTAACGGTGCTCTTGTAGAGCGCCTGAACGGTTTCCCCGCGCTGGATCCGAATACCCATAGGCCCACCATGTACATGCCCATATGGTATGTGATGCAGGCTCTTGAGCGCGTGGGTTTGACAAGCGCTTGGGACGGAGATTACTGGGTCATAGGGAAATGATCTTGAAAATCGTTAAAGTTCGCGACTATGGCCTCCTGGGCATCTGCTCAGGAGGTATTCGCGCACAATTCAAGGATGCCACTTACGAGGATGGTCATATAAAATTAAAAACTTCCCTTCGAGGGATTGTGTTGCGAAGCACCACTGATCCCTAGGCGTAGCATTGACCAACATTACGAGTTTCGGGACTAAACCAAATTTTACAATTCTATATTTGGTAAAATTTCCATTGCGCAGCCGTGGAACAGAGTAAGGGTTCCTACGCGGGTTGTCAACGGATGTGGGCGGGTGTCGATTCGATAGCCCTGGCGGTCATCCGAACGCTCATACGTTTCCGCATGTAACTGCTCAGAAGCCTAGGCATGAAGTACCTGGTTCAGAACCTGCCCAAGCAACTGAGACACTTCCTTATCCCCAGAAAATAGCCTTTTCAAAAATTCATCGTCCACGGTGATGTTGTACTGTGCCATTCTCGTATTCCTCCCAGTAGATTTGTGCTCGACGCACTAATTCTACCAAAGAGGGACTGGGTGGCACTTTTGATTATGTCACCCAGTGCGTCCACTGAATTTACACCAATTATACGGGCTCAACTATTTTCGACGCATAATCCTCGGATCCGTTCAAACTCCCTCGTGTTATTTGTGGACAATGGAACATCGAGTATCAATGCATGTGCCGCAAAAATTGTATCCGGCGAACCAATGGGTTGTCCATTTTTCTCTAATTCTTGATGAACGGAATCAATGCAAAGACATATCAGCTTCTAGAATCAGTTTTTCCTTCCCGTTTCAGCAATCTGTGAAATATCCACCACGCGAATAACGATGCTATACCCGCAGCAATGAATATGGAGGCAAATGACAAACGAGTAACCACGTAGCTGCTACCCAATGTCAAGACAGATGAAACGACTAGTGAAACAAGGATATAGATACTGATGTGCATCGGAATGTCCGCGTGCCTTGTTCGCTCAATAACGAGCATGCTACTGCTCATGTTATAGGCCGCCATGGCAGTGGTGCTGAATCCAAAGGCAACATACACACCCCATAGACTATGAACTTCCACGGCCGAAATAGCCGCAAGAATGCCTGCAATGGCCCCGAGTTCAAGTACGACACGATGACTGAAGCGATCCGCCAATACCCCGAAGATCACACTTGCAAACGTATTTCCTATGACCGCGATACCTGTGAATATTGCTACGGCCGTATTACTCGCGTGATAGATGCGGATGGCATACAAAGAGTAATAGACCAGTGCGATTTGTGCAATGACGAGCATGGTAAACCCGAGCACCATCCTTGCAAATAGACGGTTTTTCCGCAAAATCCGAGGAACATCGCGGATGTAAGTCCAGTAATTGATGTCTGGCCCCTTGGTCTCGTCTGCTGGCTCGCGCATCAGGACAAAATCATAGGCGTCCAGCAGTAATAGGATAGCACCGATTACAAACAGCAGCGTGTAGTTATACGGATAAGATACGGACTTGAGAATCATGCCGATGAGAAAGACCGAAAACAGCGCAAGAAGGTTGGCGGTACCCCCTGCAAAACCACGAAGGCGACCGCGATTCTCCTTTGCCACCATTTTTGCGAAGAGACTCATATAAAAAGGCGAATAGGATCCAACGAACAGACTGAAGATACCCCAACACACGAGAAACAGCACAATCATCACGTGGGGATATCGTGTTGCACCAAAAGGAATCGTCAATACAAAAGCAAGTAAAAAGAAACGCTGTAAAAAGAGGGTCTTTGCAAAAGGGATACGCTTGTGTTGCAGTTTAGTCGCACGTCGAGTGAAAAACGGTTGAGTGATGAACGTACCAATCGATGCCAATGCGTTTGCAAAACTGATGACGAACGTACTCGCACCCAGGTGATTGAGAAAATAGGTAATCACCGTGTTGATGGAGAGGAAGGTCATGGCGTTGGTAAAGAGGACATTGTCCATAAATAAAAGGAAGTAATTTCTTCGTTCGTCTGGCAACTGCATTACCTTTGACACAGCTGACTCATCCTCGTCTCTCTTACAAGAAATCTATGAGCTCTTCTGAATTCTAACGTGTACAGAGGATCTCTCTGAGTTCTTTTTATATTTAAGTGGTGTGGTGATACCGTTCTTTATTGGTATATAGGGCAGGCGCGTCATAAAGGTGCGAACGCCAGTGTCCCCATTAACTTACGTTTATTCCAACTTCCCGCGCGCTGCAATCTCCACGCGTCTCACGTCATTCTCGCACTTTAGATGAGCGAAATTATGTAAATTCACGGTACTGCAAATATGATTCGGGATAATGCAAAGCTGATCGCCAATCGCAATTTTTGATTGACGAGGTATACGTATCATGCCATGCTCCTCGGTCATTCGTTCAAACAAAGCCTCGGGATGCGAGATCACCGTCCCGAACCCTTTTAGACACAGTGGTTTCGTATCAGGCTGAACATCTGTCGCAAATGTCTTGCTTCCTCCATCAACAATCACCAAATCATCAGACGGCCTGCTCACCACCGTCGTAACGATATATGCAGCACAGTCATCCAGATTCATCGCGCCAAACGCTGCTTGCATGCGATCCCCAAACACATACGTTCCCGGTCGAATCTCCGTTACCCCGTCTATCCCGGCAACATAAGGCGCCGTGGGCGTCGAGCCAACACTTACATCCCGAATATCGATTCCCGCCGCTCGAATCCGTCCTGCAAGCTTGACCATGAGCTCTCCCTCTTGAATGCCCGCGGCTTTCGTATCCAAAGTGGGGGAACCGTCCAACAGCGCGCCGCGGTAAGTGTAAATGCCTGTCAGGCGCAAACCCTCCAACTGGTGAATCCGCACTGCCTGCGAGACCGCATCCTCGTAGTAGATACCCGTTCTATGCAAACCGGTATCTACTTCAAGTCGAACATTCAATGTTTGCCCACGCCGTGCAGCCACCTCCGACAATCTTGTCGCACCATATGAACTATCCACACCCACCGTTAGATCGATTGCCTTTGCCAAATTCAGCGCACGCTCAATTTTCGATTCGACAACCAGGGGATAGGCGATAAAAATGTCGCTGATCCCATTCGCTGACATCACCTCAGCCTCAGAAACTTTTGCAACCGTAATCCCCGTTGCACCCTCTTTTAATTGGATCCGAGCGATCTCCGGTATCTTATGCGTCTTTACGTGAGGCCTTAGTAAAACACTATTTTTTGAGGCAATCTCCGCCATGTTATGAATGTTTTTCATCATTTTCTTTTCATCAATCACCAAATATGGCGTTTCCATGACCACACCTCCATCATGACGGATATAGAATCTGATCTTTCTATGCGTTCTCGCGCCGAATCAATTGGCCTGGATGAAGGTAGACGACACGTCCGTCGTCTACAACAGCCTTGCCATTGACAAAAACGTATTTCAACCCAGGAGTAAACTGCTTTGGGTTATCATATGTGGCCACATCAACATACCTGTTATAGTCAAATACGGTAATATCAGCGATGGCGCCCACTTGAATTCGACCACGCGGCCCTAACTTGAATCGCTCAGCAGTAAAACTGGTAGCCTTTCGAATTGCCTCTTCAAGAGTTAGAATACCTGCTTCACGAACGTATTTGGATATGAATCTCGGAAAAGTTCCATACAATCTCGGATGTGGGTGTCCTAACCGCGATGGCAAGCCGTCACTTCCCACAGCCGAGTGCTCAAATGCCAACACCTGTTGTACATCGCTTTCATCCATGTGGTGAATGACGATGGTACCCATTCCCGCATTGGCCTCTATCACACGAAAGTACGCTTCAATGAAATCTCCGGCGAGATCATGTGAGATCTCTGCAATCGACAAGCCTTCGTACGCCCTGTAAAGAGGGCTTGATGCCAGTACCACGCGATCCCATCCCGTGATATACGCCACGTTCTCCCAATCTTGCCCTTGACCCTCTAGTTCTTTGTGGATTTTTTGCCGCATCTCTATATCTTTTAGGCGTTCTAATACCCGTTTTACTCCGCCCTGAAGCACCCATGGGGGGAGCAATGAGAGCAGAGTCGTACTGCCTGCCGCATACGGGTACGCATCACAAGTCACATCCAGCCCGTCGTTTCGCGCCGCCCGGATCATTTCAATCGCCGCACAGACATGACCCCAATTCTTTTGGCCCACCGCTTTTAAATGAGAGATATGCATAGAAACTCCGGTTTCCACACATATCTCTAACATTTCGCGGATTGACGGTAAAAGTAGATCACCCTCGCCGCGAATATGCGCGGTAACGATGCCATCGTACGATTTCACCGTTTGCGATAGCGCCACCAGTTCCTCCTGGCCTGCAAAACACCCTGGCGTATACATCAGGCCAAGCGACAGTCCCAGCGCTCCTTCGTTCATCGCATCACAAAGCAAACGCTGCATCTGTTCGATCTCGCTTGACAAGGCATGTGTACCCGAAAATCCCATCACTCGAGTTCTCAACGAACCATGCCCAACGAGTGCGCCGACATGGATGCTTGGTTTAGCACACTGGATCGCATCGTAAAACGCAGAAACCTCGGTGTATCCAAACCCGCCATTAGAATCGCTTTCCCAGTTGCCAAGTACTGGTTCCATATACTGTCGCAGTTCGTCACGCAAACCTGCGTCGTGAGGCATCGGTACTACGCTATGGCCACAATTTCCGATGACCGTCGTGGTCACACCCTGCAATAATTTGTAAGGCAAATCCGGTTCATGCAAAACGGCCAAATCGTCGTGTGAATGAACATCGATAAAGCCTGGACAGACTACAAGTCCCGTTGCGTCAATCGTCCGATTGGCCGCCGCCTTGACATGATCTGCAACCTCCACGATATGACCCGAGGCGATCCCGACATCTCCGATAAATCGATGTCGTCCCGTCCCATCGACGATCATTGCGCCTCGAATTAGAACATCCAACACACGCGTGTCTCCCTACGCATTTGACTTGAGTTGTACGATCATCTCGATTTCGACAGGTGTATCAAACGGCAACTCGGGTGCGGCTAAAGCTGAACGAGCATGTTTGCCTTTCTCGCCGAAGATATCTTCAAGAAGCTGCGACGCGCCATTGATGACATACGGCTGTTCGACAAATCCAGGCGCACTGTTGACAAAAGCTAAAAGCTTCACCACGCGCTCGATTTTGTCCAAACTCCCCAAATGTGCATGCAGGACCGCCAATAAATTGATCATCGTCTGCCGGGCAGCCGCTTGGCCCTCTTCTAGGGTGAGGTCCTGGCCGACCTTACCCTTATAAAGCAGTTGGCCATTGACTCGACAGTCATTGCCCGATGTGTATACCAAATCGTGCACAGTCACTGCCGGAACGTAGGCAGCCGCAGGCAACGGAGGCTCGGGTAGTGTGATTCCCAGTTGTGTTAGTCGTTCTGATACTGTCACTGCGATCCTCCCTTCAAGAAAGTCGTTTTTGGATTGGTTCAAATCACAGCTGCAGTCCATTGTGTAGAAACCGCTTGCAAACTATGTAATACGATTCACTGCCCGCAGGTACTTACGCCATCCGATTTTCTCCAGTCACTCCCTGTCATCCAGCACAATAACTACCGCTGAGTTCATGCCATACCACCATTATAGCGCTCACCCTGATAGATAATGTAGAGGAAATACGCCCATAACACTTTTACGGATTTATATTTAGAATTGACTTCCCATCTTCCAATCTCTCGATATGATATGACAAACCAAGCGTCAAAAAAAATCCTACCTTCATTCGGTAGGATCACAGTGATATATAAGTGGGGCTAGGCAGTGTGACCTCGTCCTTGTGGCAAATGACCAGAGTTTTTGAAGAGATCTTTGTCACTACTTTTAAAATATCGCCATGGCCAGTAAACCGTCGACGATCCCGGTGATTACGGTCATAACAGCCGCCAGAAGCAGCGCCCGTTTTGGAAAATACCGCCACACCATCGCTGCGGATGGCGCGCTGATTGCCGGGAGCGTGAGGAGCAACGCCATGGCTGGTCCGATGGCAAGCCCGTTATTCATCAATGACTGGATGATAGGAACTTCCCCAGCTGTGGGTATGACAAAAAGCATCCCCGTGATTGCAAGGCCAATCACCCAGGCTATCCCCTGTTCGCCTGCTATATGAACCGCCGGAAACAACCATGCGCGGGCAGCGCCCACCACAAGTACCAATAAGATATACACTGGAACAATCGTGAGTGTCATTTTACCGATCTGTGTAAAAAAGCGCTTAGTCCATGAGGTATTTTCTGTTGCAGTCATATCGGGTAAGTGGTTTTGCACATGTTCGTGAATCATTTCGCTCGGAAAGAAGTGATTGGCAAAGAAGCCGACCAGAAGGACCAGGACAAGCCCAAAAACGATGCGCATCACAGCGAACTTCCAACCGAGTACAAACGCGATAAATATGATCGTTGCCGGATTGAGTACAGGATTTCCCATCCAAAATGCCAGCGCGGCACCTACCGATGCTTGTTGTTTGCGCATACCTGCTGCAATGGGTGCGGCGCAGCATGTACACATCATGCCTGGAAGAGAGAGCGCGCTTGCGGTGACGATGCTTTTGGCCTGTGTTTGCGAAAATAGTCTTAGTATCCAGGCCTTCGGGATCAGCGTTTGCACGGCGGCGCCCACTACGATACCTAGGATGACAGCCTGCCATACTGCCATAAAATAGTGCTGCGCATAATTCCACGCCGCTTGAATCGATACGGGTGGCGGTGATGAGTGATGACTGCCAGTGATGATCGAGGATCCAATAGAGTGCTTCGCTGCGGCGATAAACGCCTTATTATAATAAGGGAACCACTTTACGTAAAATTCACCCACCACGACGATGATTACAAATAACCCAACTCTCCAGGCCCACCTGGTAGGTGAAGCTGTCCTGAGTTTTGGTGAAGATTCTTCAACTTGACTGGACATAGCCAATCTCCCCCCTCCAATTGTTGCGCCTCTATCATAACAAAAAGGAATGACTTAGTCATTATAATGGTTATTCACATCGATAGTCGTTATTCGTTAACTATGACCACATTGCCAATCAACGTGCGTGTTTCGCCTTGAGCTTCTTTTTTATTGGGTGTCGTGTGCAAGAGATAAACCAGGGGATAGCAAGTAGTTAATTGACAATTGCACGTTATCATACTATCATAGACTTATCGAATCGTTTCGATAGATTTATTGGCGGTGATCGTTTCGTAGTCCTTGTCTCTATGATAGTCGGACGGTACAGATGGGATAATGGCGGGGGGGGGTTGCATGGTAAGTCTGCGAGAAGTGGCGTTGCGCGCAGGCGTGTCACCTTCAACTGCGTCGATTGCCCTGCGTGGTGATAAGCGCGTGAAAACGGATACGAGGGAGCGCGTGATAGAAATCGCACATGCCCTTGGATATGTCCCCAATGGTAGTGCGAGAGATTTAAAGCGCAAATCTAAGCAGATTATTGGCGTTTTGCTTCACGATTTGGGTGGACCGTTTTACTCTGAAGTACTAAGAGGGATTCAGCATCGAATGCATGATTCCGGATTTACGCCGATCGTGGGATGTTCTGCGCCTGGAAACCACGGAGCACTGACGCGACTCTTACTGGAGCAAAGAGTAGACGGTGCGATTGTACTCGATCCACTGGTGGATAAAGAGGCGCTGATCCGTATTGCTCGTCGGGGCCTGCCGATTGTCGTGTTGGATCGGGAGATATCTGAGTCCGGAATCTACTCGGTCATGGCGAATCATGAACAGGGGGCCTACCACGCTACGCAATATCTGCTCGAAGAGGGTTTTCGTTCGATCGCATTTATATCTGGACCAGATGACTCCACACATAGCAAGGCGCGATTAGCCGGTTTTTGCAGAGCTTTGGCGCAAACACGACAGCGCGGCGTGTGCGCAGGTATTTACGCTGGGAACTTCACGGAAGATAGCGGTTGCGAGATTGCCTATCAGATTATGCGTGATCAAGGCCGGCATCGAGTAGATGCGGTATTTGCTGCAAATGACGAAATGGCGCTCGGTGTTATGAAAGCGTTTGCCGATGTGGGTGTTGTTATAGGTCAGGAAGTGGCGGTTATGGGATTCGATGACATTCTCATAGCTCAGTATGCTCGACCTGCTCTGACTACGGTGAGGCAACCAATGTACGATATCGGCTACCACGCGGCCGATTTGATTTGTCGGGCATTGGTACAAGATCGTTCTTCTTTGCCCACAGAGGCAGTTGTTTTTCCTATGCAACTGGTTGTACGTGAATCGACGAAAAAGACAACTTTTGAGGGGGGGATCTGATTCTCTGTGTGTGATATTTTTTCTTGCGCTACAGTGACAACTAGAGTGAGACATGTAAGGCTGGGATGATACTCAGCAGCAACATTCTCTGAGTTGGTCTCAGACCAGGCTGTATCGTGAAGATGGATGGTACGGACAAGCATTGACAATGGGCTGCCGCAATGTAGCAGGTTTGTCGATCGGATTATAGAGACTAGGGAGGGATTTTAATGAAATCCACGAAACTATTAGCTATTTTAAGTAGTGCATCATTGTTTGCCATGGGGCTTTTTGCCACGTCTTCGGTGAGCGCATCTGCCGCAAGTATACCTTTAGCGCTTGCCACGCACAGTGCGAAGCATGTAGCCAGACGTGCAGCTAGCACCAATCCGCCACTGACGATCGTAGCCGCAGTGGCCGGGGATTTTCAAGATAACTTCAACCCGTTTTCGCCGACGGTCAACCAAGGGACCGTGGGTCTTATTTACGAGCCACTATTTTACTTTAACACAATGGATCCCGGCGTCGATCCGCTGCTCGGCTTGAATTACCACTGGGCAAACGGAAACAAAAATCTTGTGGTTAATTTGCGTAAAAACGTCAAGTGGACGGATGGTACAGCATTTACCTCTGCGGACGTAGTATTTACGTTTGATCTGCTGAAAAAGTATCCAGCGGCAGACACGAACGGTAACTGGCAGCAACTTAAAGCCGTTGTGGCACATGGACCGTATCAGGTCGTGTTTGAATATAAGACACCTAACGTACCGTTTTCCTGGTACACGTTATCGACGACGATCGTACCTAAACACATATGGTCCAAATTAGGAGACCCGACGAAAGCGGTAGTGACGCATCCGATTGGTACGGGCGCATATGAGCTTGCATCGTTTAATGCACAGGATTATAAATTGACTGTGAATCCACGCTATTACCTGGGTAAACCGGCGGTGCCGACACTTAATTATCCTGCATTTTCAGGTAATGAGCCTGCAGACATGGCTCTGGCAAAAG
This sequence comes from Bacillota bacterium, assembly GCA_021821025.1. GTDB lineage: Bacteria > Bacillota > Bacilli > Alicyclobacillales > SLC66 > JAKACY01. Next base: position 18,764 of record JAKACY010000026.1, read on the forward strand.
GGGACGTGGACTGGACGGGTGTTTTCATTCCGAACATCAAGCAGACGTTTACTTCAAAGAGTGCTAACAACAAATATTGGTTCCCGTCTAGTGGTATCACGGACCTGTATGCCAATTTGAAGGATCCCGTGTTAAGCCAGCTAGCTGTGCGAAAGGCAATCAGCATGGCTATCAATCGCCAGCAGATCTACATGGAAGGTGAGTACGGTTATGAGCCTGTTGCGAGCCCGACCGGGCTCATTTTGCTCAACACCAACACTTGCCTCGA